>DAOUSU010000036.1 GCA_030627035.1 Hadesarchaea archaeon | reverse complement strand
TGTAGAAACCTGCCGTTTGAAACGCCAGACAAAAAGGCGCTCGATGAGGGCGCCCAAGAACGGCAGGTGATGAAAAACGTGAAATAAAATTCATCACGTCAGAATACTTCTACAAGCTCGGTTCGTCGGTGAAGGCGTCCCCATAATGGCCCTCAATCTCGCATCGGACGAGAACTTCCTTTCCTTTTGCCAACGCATACTCTCTCGAGGGCAACTTGAAATGTTGTTCGATGAAATTTTGGGATGCGGAAGATAACCGCGGCTGACGACCACTGAATCCTCTTGCTATTATCCTACAGCAGATCTCTTTTTTCTGAAGTTTATGCTTTTCAACTATTTTCTTGAACTCTTCGTTTATTTTTTCATACATGTGTCTTCCTGCCCACGCTTGGTGATGATTATAGGACCTCAACTTTCCCCTCTTTACTAACCATGATGCTGAAGTCCCTGAGGGCATTTCTACCTTTGAGATTTTTCCTTCCAAGCGTTTCCGTTATCAGCCTCACCAGCTCTGCATAATTACGGGTTATTCTGACCCCCTTCTCATCGGCTTTCCTGAATACCTCTTCGGAGGCGCTGTAAACATTAGATCCCTCCTTCACATCTATTTTGATCGGCCATTCGATGGTCCCGATTAGCTTCAAAGTGTTCTTAGCCCGCTCAATGTTGCGCTCGGCGATTTTTGCAACGCGGCTAACGTTGGACCTACTGGTTTTGAGTTCCCTCGCTATCTCCGTCAAGCTCTTCCCTTCTATCTTCAGCCTGAGAACCTCGAACTGCCTCTGCGTGAGGTGGGTTTCCTCTATGTTGACCATTTTTAGTTCACATTAACTATTTATTAACTTCTTTTGTATTAAAAGCGTGTGGAAGGGTGAATCGAAAGAATTTAACAGGGTTTCTCTGTGTTGCTGCGATTTTGATTGGGGCGTGGCTGGTCATAGGTCCGCTTAGAGGCAAAATTCCCTCCCTCCTTGGAACAAACCCGGCGGTACATGTGATGATGATTCTAACGATCTTTCTTTATCCCTATCTCTTCATCACGAAACCAGAATTGGCGAAAAAAAGCGCTCGTGATTCGCTCAAGATCCTCAGCGATTTCGCGGTTTACATAGTAGCGGCCCTTTTCATAGCGGGGGCTGTGATAAATCTGTTACCTTCCGAAACCATCGCGGCGTATCTCGGAGAAAAAGCGGGGATCATAGCGGTGCTCGTGGGCGTGGGCATAGGTTGCATCTTGCCGGCCTGCCCTTTCCTCTCCTACCCCATCATAATGGGCGTGTATGCTGCAGGTGCAGGTCTTCTCGGAGTGATGGGGCTTCTTTTCGGCTCAGGGACGGCCTTCGCCTGCGTCCTCACCGGTGACATCACCTTTTTCAATTCAAAAATGATGGGCCTCAGAGTGCTGCTCACGGTCTCAACAGCATTGGTCGCTGGTCTTCTCGTGTGGTTTGCTGGCATAACTTGATTGGTGGTGGCATGGGATACATGGAAAAAATCATCGGAAAAACTTGGACTCATCGAGCCGTGCTGATTGCGGCTATCGGCATCTATCTTGGAACGTTAATAGTCAACCCAGCGGTGGCAAAGTCATCCGCCGAGACTGGTCTCCAAGAGATGCGGAAGCTGATAATCCCGATCGTGACGGCGATGTTTTTAGGATGTATCGTGAAAAACCTAGTGACGCCAAAGTTTGTTTCAAAGTTCTTCGGGACATCGGAGAGAAAGGAGGTGCTCGCAGCCGGGGTGGTTGGCAGCATCCTCCCCCCTTGTCCGTATACCGCCTATCCGGTGATAAAGGGGTTCAAAGATGGGGGCATGCGCTTCTCGGCCTTGATGATGATGCTGATCACGGCAACGGTGGTCGAGGTGCCACAATTCTTCGCCGGCATTGCTATCCTTGGGACAAAAATTGAGGCAATCAGGATTTCGTTCGCCTTTTTAGCGTCGATAATCGTCGGATATCTCTTCTTTTTACTTTACACACACCTTCCAATCAAGAAGTCGATGGTTAAGAATGAAGCTCTTGTTTCGGGGAGGAAATCCACTCGTTAGCGGAGTTTCGTTCATTTGGTATATTTTCTGCAGGCTTTCCAAATGTTGCTAGCAGGATCCCGTCTACTGGTCCATGCCCTTAATTTGGGGATGTTTGCTCCAATGCAAGAAAGCGCGGTTTAGCACCTCATGATTCAATAGCGCTCAAGTCGGAGGAGTAATACTTTTATTGAAATAGGTAATATCAATTTAGGTGATGCTATGCTCGATTATATGATCGAGAGAATGGCCAAGAAAAAGATCGGAAATGTCAAATTTTCTAGAACCAAACCAGAAGTCCCAAATGACAAGGATGAAATCGGTCTGTATATCCACATACCCTTTTGTAAGGTCCAATGTCCGTTCTGCGCTTACATCCGCTATCCTCGGAACCCAAAGCTCGAGCGACCCTATGTGGAAGCCGTGAAGAAGGAGATAGACCTCTATCGGGAGAGGCTAGGCAACGTGAAAATAGACTCCATATACGTTGGCGGAGGCACTCCGACTATCATGCCAGAAGGTATTGCCGATATTCTCAAACATGTCGGGAATGATTTCGACGTGAGCAGCGACATAGGAGTTGAATCAAACCCCGATGATTTGAATGAAAAAACGCTTGCCTTGTTGCTGGACGCCGGCGTGAGCAAGCTTAGCATGGGGGTGCAGTCCTTCAGCGACGAGATTTTGAAAGGTATAGGGCGGCGAAGTCATGACGCAAAACAAGCGCTTGACGCGATAGAACTCGTTATGAATAACGGCGAATTCGACACCTTCAGCGTTGATCTGATGTTTTCTTTGCCGACTCAGTCCCTCGCCGATTTGAAGAGGGATCTCGACATAGCTATTGGAAAAGGCGTGCCCCAGGTCGCAACTTATCCCCTCTTGTTGTTCCCGTACTGCAAGATGTACCACGATGTGAAGGAAAACAAGATAGAGCTCCCCGATAAAAAAGTTGAGAAAAAGATGTACGATATTATAGTGAATTCCTTCGTCGATGCTGGCTATGAACCCTGCTCGGTTTGGAGTTTCACAAAAAGAGGGGTGGATAAGTATGGATCGGTTGAACGCGATGAGTACATTGGAGTCGGCGCTGGTGCGATGAGTAACGTGGGTGAGTATTTCTACGCCAACACCGCCTCCGTCGAAGAGTACATTCAAACATTGGGTAGGGGCTCTCTGCCGATAACGATTGGGGCAAAATCACCACTAGAAGGGATCGCGGCGAGATGGCTATCTATGTCACTTTACGAGATGGGGTTCGACAGGCGCGAATTCAAAAAGCGCTTCGGCATAGATGTCGACGAGAAATTTAAATCATTTCTGCGCTGGCTCAAAATCTTTGGAATCATAAAAGTCGAAGGAGATCACGTCCAAGTCACAAGGAAAGGCATGTATCCCCTCCACCTGATGACGAAAACATTCCTGCTCACGTTCATAGCCAAAGCGTGCGCCGCGTGCATGGAGAACCCAAAGCCCCTAAACTTGCGGTTGGGCTAGGTGTTCTTCTCTTCGAGTTTTCGGATGAATTTTTGGATTTTATTGCAATTGCACATAACAACAGTTAAAAAGGTCTTCATACTTTAAAAATTAGGCATGCCTAATTTCAAGGGGGACAATATTTGAGAAAATTGCTTGTTGAGCTAAAAGCGGGCGAGAGCGGCATCGTCGTGGACATCACGGGCGGGTTTGGATTTCAGCGGCGTTTGGCAACTTTAGGCATAAGAATCGGCAAAAAGGTCCGGATGATTACTGCTCAGCCATTCAGAGGGCCGATCGTCGTTGGAGTCGGGGGAGGGGATGTAGCCATCGGCAGAGGAATGGCTATGAAAGTTCTTGTGGAGGTACCGGAGTGAGAATACTCCTCATGGGAAATCCAAACGTCGGCAAAAGTGTCGTTTTCTCAAGGCTGACTGGTACAAGTGTGGTCGTGTCCAATTACCCTGGCACAACCGTTGAATTCACAAAGGGCACCGCGAAGATCGGGAAAAAGAGGGTAGATGTAATCGACGTGCCGGGGACCTATACTCTGGAGCCAACCAGTAGGGCAGAAGAAGTCGCGGTTGAGATGCTTGAAGATGGCGATGTAGTCATCAACATCGTCGACGCCACAAACCTGGAAAGAAACCTCTACCTGACGCTTCAGCTGTTGGAAAAGAAAGTGCCGGTAATCGTGGCACTCAACTTGTCGGACGAGGCCAAGCACAAAGGTATAACCATCGATGTTAAGAAACTCGAGAAATTGTTGAACGTTCCGGTCGTCCCCACCGTCGCCACTACGGGGGAAGGGATCAAAAAACTTGTTTCTCGCCTATCAAAGGCCAAAGCGCATGCTTACAAACACACCGACGAACAAAGATGGGAAAAAATAGGCAAAATCATCGGAGACGTCCAGACGGTGGTGCATCGACATCACACCTTTCGGGAAACATTAGCGGACGCGACGGTCAAGCCGATAACTGGGATCCCCGTCGCAATCGGAATAATAGCGTTGATGTTTATTGTGATAATATTTATCGGCGAAGGTTTAATTGCTATTTTTTTTGATCCCGCGTTTGAGGCATATGAACCCATAGCGATGAAGATGAGCGAAGCTTTAGGTTCGGGTGGCTTCCTCCACAACATCCTGATCGGGAACCTGATCAATGGTGGGATAGAGTTCACACAGTCAATGGGCTTGTTAACTACCGGAATATTTGTCCCATTTGCCATGGTTCTTCCCTATATTTTTGCATTTTATCTCGTGCTTGGCTTTCTTGAGGATAGCGGCTATTTACCGAGGCTGGGCGTGCTTGCCGATAATGGGATGCACAGGGTGGGGATGCACGGGCTTGGAATCGTGCCGATGTTGCTTGGCTTAGGGTGCAATGTCCCGGGAGTTCTTTCTTCCAGAATTCTTGAAACCCGAAGGCAAAGGTTCATTGCCCTCACGCTCATGGGGATAGCAGTCCCATGTATGGCCCAGCTCGCCATAATCGTCGGGTTGGTGGGTCCCTATGGCGTTGGATCCCTGGCGATAGTCTTTGCAACACTTTTTGTAGTATGGGTGGTAATTGGGCTCTTGCTCAACAAGGTTTTGGCGGGCGAAAGTCCAGAGATGTTCACAGAAATTCCGCCTTACCGCATGCCATATTGGAGGGCAACACTGAAAAAGCTGTGGATGAGAATAAGACACTTTTTGACCACAGCAATCCCCTTCGTGCTGTTGGGCGTACTTCTTGTGAATATATTGTACACTTTGGGAATAATCGACTTCATAGGTGATATTGCATCCCCAGTTGTGGTTGGGTTGCTTGGATTACCGCCAGCTGCAGCTGGAGCACTGATAATTGGACTTCTGCGTAAAGATGTGGCCGTGGGGATGTTGATACCCCTAGGTTTAAGCATGCAGCAGTTAGTCGTGGCAGCCGTAGTATTAGCGATGTACTTCCCATGCGTCGCAACCTTCGCCGTCTTCATCAGGGAACTCGGGATAAAAGACACGGTAAAATCCACCCTGATTATGATTGTGATGGCGATGCTTGTGGGGACCATACTCCGATTTGTGCTTGGTGGATGAGATGCCATCGGTAAGTGTCGACGAATATCTAGAGGGCCTCTGGGTTATCCGGATTGAGACGGCTCAAGCGGCATCGGTCAAAAATGTGGCAAAGCAGCTGAACATCACACCACCCAGTGTTGCCCAAATGTTTGGAAAGATGAGGGCGCTGGGGCTGATCAAATATGACAAGCACTCAGGGGCAGATTTCACGCGAAAGGGAAAGAGGAGGGCCAGACATATCGTGAGGAGTCACAGGCTCATGGAAAAACTCTTGGTTGATGTCGTGGGAGTTAATCTCAGTAAGGTGGAAGGGCCTGCTTGCGGCGCCGAACATTATCTGCCAGAAGAAGTGGCGGACGCAATATGTACTTATCTAAAACATCCACGCGAGTGTCCGCATGGAGAGCCTATTCCGAAGGGGAAATGTTGTCCTCAGAGGAAAGTTTAAGGGCGCCGATATAGGGCCGTTGTGCAAAAACCTATATTAGCACGAGTAATTCTCTTCTATGGGATTAGCTTGTACCAATGGCGTTGCGGTCGACGAAGAGGGCCGGGGAGGCCCATGATTCCCAGGTTCCTCGGCTTCAGGCCTAGGTCGATAACTTTTATGCCATCCGTCCCAAGTGGGCCGCCAATCCCCGCGGGCGAGCCGATTTATATGGCTTATGACGAGTACGAGGCCTTCCGCCTTATTTATCATCAAGGACTTAATCAGGAAGAAGCTGCCAAACGGATGAAGGTCTCGCGTGGAACGGTGTGGCGCTGTTTGGAAAGCGCTAGAAATAAAGTCGCCCGCATGCTTGTTGAACGCCGCCCACTCGTGATCGCGCCAGCCCCTATCCCTCAGCCATCGAAGGAGGCGGGCATTTGACATGTGTTGATGGGATGCACCCCACGGTTTTCATTGATGACTAAGCGAATCTTAATACCGAGGACGCCTTTTCCTTATTCGTGCAGTTATGAAAAGTTTTGAAAAACTTGCAAAAACGATAGCGGCATTCGACGAGGGCAGCAAAGAATATGACTCATGGTACAAAAGTCCGGAGGGAAGGGTGATCCTCAAATCAGAACTGCTTGCCGTTAAGGCCCTCCTGCCGCGGGGCCAAGGAGTAGAGGTAGGCGTCGGGACAGGCGTCTTTGCATCCGAGCTTGGCGTTGAATTTGGCGTGGACCCATCTACAAAGTGTTTAAAGATCGCCCAAAAACGGGGGATAAAGGTCATCTGCGGCACGGGCGAGGCACTGCCATTCAAAGACGGGAGCTTCGACTTCATGCTTTACGTGGTGACACTCTGCTTTCTGGCCGATCCAAAGGGTGCGTTCAAGGAAGGTAGCCGGGTTCTGAAGCCCAAGGGCAAAATAGTCGTCTGCTTCATCCCGAGGGATAGCCCGTGGGGGAAGTTTTACCTCGAGAAAAAAGCGGCTGGACACAGATTCTACAAACACGCTAATTTTTACACTTCGAAAGAGGTCGGTGAGATGCTCCAAAGGGCTGGCTTTATTCCTGAAGCGCAGATATGTACCTTGCTGCAGCGACCGGATGCAGTCACAAACATAGAAAAACCGTTAAGGAAAGGATGTGAACTGGCGGGATTTTGCTGCATAAGGGCCGAAAAAGCATGTAGGTTAAAATTGTAGTAGTGAATGTTTTATGGTAGTGGGAATGTCAGAAAAGATAACGCGAGTTAGTCTGACCTTGCCCCAGAAATTGCTCGGCGAACTCGACCGCGCGCTTGAGGCCCAAGGTTACGCAAGCCGCTCAGAGGCGGTTCGAGATTCCCTCCGCGATTTCTTGGCGAGTTACAAATGGCGCCAAGAGCTTAAGGGGGAACTCGTTGGTGTGATAGTACTCGTGTATGAACATGATGTCCGCGGGCTGACCGATGCCCTAATCGACATTCAGCACGCCAGCATGGGAGTCGTTGGCACGGTTCAGCATGTGCACTTGGATACAAAGACATGCTTGGAGACGTTGATCGTTAGAGGCTCGGCCAAAGAAATCCGCAAGCTCGTCGATCGATTGGGAGGGCTACGCGGCGTTAAGCAAACAAAGTTGGTGACGGTTGAAAAATAAAAAGGCAGGCCTGCCTACTGCATGGACCTCAACAAAAATGATTTTGAGCAATCGTAATATTTATAAGTAAAAAAGTATTACTCCATGATATCAAATGTTAGGAGGTAAAAGCGATGGTTTGTTACACAATTCCTCTTGCGGCAGCAATAATCTCCTCAGTCGTGTGGGGCACCAGGCGGAAAGGTCCAGCGGGATGGTGGCTTAGCCTGATGCTTTATGGAGGAGCAATATTCGGAGTGATAGACCACCTTTGGCACGGTGAGCTATTTCTCATGGGGGAAGCGCCGTTCGCGGATCTGCTCCTAGGATCTACGATTACCGCTATGATTTTTGCAGGCTGGGGAATAACGCTCGGGATAGTCAAGATATATCCAGAACTTGGCCGCCGCATGGGCTACCGCATGGGGATCTTGCAACCTGAAAAGCGCTGATTTTAACCAACCAGTCATTACCAAAATCTTCTAAATAAGCACCGTACAGTAAACAGTGATTCTATGCACGAGTGGGCCCTAGCCGAAGCTGTAATCTCTACGATACTTAACGTGGCGAAGAAAAATAACGCCAAGAAAATCGTCGAGGCGAAGATAAAAATAGGCAACCTACAGCAGATTGATCCCGATATCCTCACCTTCGCTTTTCAAGAGCTCGTTAAGAACACCCCTCTGAAAAAAACTGAGGTTAAACTGGAACCAGAGGGGGCTAATTTTAAGTGTAGGGTCTGCGGATTTGAGTGGGGGTTTGAGAACGTGATGAATGGGCTCGAAGTAAACGAGTCTGAGGCCATACACTTTGTTCCCGATCTGGTCCACACGTTCATCCGCTGTCCACGATGCAACAGCCCGGATTTTGAGGTCAAAAGGGGAAGAGGAGTATGGGTCGAATACGTGACAATTTCAAAGTAAATGCACCAGACCCACGCTTGGCGATAATTGATGAAAGATTGAAAAATGTCAAAAGAATCATCGTGGTTGTAAGCGGAAAAGGTGGTGTTGGCAAGAGCCTGACAGCCACCACGCTTTCACTTGTACTTACAAAACGTGGGCATAACGTGGGTTTATTAGATCTGGATCTTCATGGGCCCTCTTGCCACATCATCTTGGATGCAAAGGATGTGACGCCAATGGAGGAGAGGGGCATAATCCCACCAAAGGTCCATGGGATAAAGTTAATGTCGGTGGCTTACTACATCGGTGACGAGCCCCTGCCGTTGAGGGGCGCGGAGGTTTCTGACGTGATCGTGGAAATCCTAGCGATAACCAAATGGGGACGGCTTGATTACCTGGTCGTGGACACGCCTCCAGGGATGGGTGATGAAATTTTAGACATCATTCGGTTGATGAAAAGAAGCGAGTTCCTCATCGTGACCACACCTTCCGA
>DAOUSU010000084.1 GCA_030627035.1 Hadesarchaea archaeon | reverse complement strand
GTAAGCGATGTTCCGCTTCAAGACCTTTATGAAATAGGGCGAGTACTCCCAGCTTCGCTGGACATAGCTGAAGTTCGTCCAGATCTCCACTGCCGATGCTCCAGTATAGCACCAAGTCCTCTCCGCCGATCCCAATATCTCAGGAACTTTGAACTCGAACTGCTTGCGAAAAATCTCATCCGGCCGAACGCAGGCGTACCTTCCCCGCCCAGCCCTTCGCAGCCAGCCAGCCTTGGTCAACACGTGAAAGATTTTTTTACGCATTGGCTCGGACAAAAACCAAGCCAAGCTACTTTGATTAAACTCCGTGGTGCCGTACTTGGTGTACAGCAACGCATAACACCGCAACGCGTATTTCCCAATCATAGTTACCTATTTGGTAACTCATATATTTAAGGATTTTGGGTGCCGAGCGGGAACATCCATGGTATCGTAATTAGCGAGGCATACTCCGGTATGAATGGGTTCTTCGACCCCAGGTAACAAGCTTTCCGGCATATTCCGGTATTGAAAAAATCCTCAGCGCAAGGGACTTTGTTATCAAGATATCAAGATATTTATAAGCATTGGTTATCCAGATATCAAAAGTTAACTCTATTGGAACGCGCCACGAAAAGCTGATTCACCTAAGATTACATATCTATTTCTCCCTCTTTTCCCCCGCTGATTTCTCCTGCCTTTCGCGAAGTCCTCGTTAGTTGTATCAGTCCACGAGTCCGGTGTAGCTGAGGCGGGCCAGATGAGTGCGAAAACGCCTGCAAGCATCATCACGATTTAAGGCGAACGCGAAAACCTGCCTTGCTCCACTGCGCCCGAACTCGTCCCGGCCCAGTTTAGACCAGCTATGTCCCATGTTTCAGCACCTCCTCTTGACCAAGCGGGAGAGCGAGGTTCCCGACCCCTTCCTCATCGCCCGCTTCCCCCCAGCTATCTTGCCGAGAAACTGATCCCGTGACCGATGAGCGAGTTGAACTGGTGCGGCCGCGCGCGGTACGCATCAACCGTTCGAGCGCCCTGATGTTGGCGTGGCTGATCTCGACTCCCACCACCCGCTCGGGTAGCGGCTTGCCAATACACCTTATCCCTGGCCTGCCAACTGCCCGCTCGAGGTGCTTTAGCAAACGCGAAACTTTCCGAGGGGGAGCCTTAAGGCCGGGCATGGCTTGATCTTAGAAAGCCTACCCTCTGCCTCAAGCTCCCGCCCTATGTACGTACACGGACTTTGCATGGGTGCGCACCCAATCCGTTTCCTGCACCCAAACCCCTGCCCGGCGCCATTTCACGGTTTTCGATGAAGGGGGTTGTTTCGACTATAAACGAAACAATTATAAGCTATTTTTGTTTGTGTAAACATGTTGATAAACACATTCGCCCAAGCTTTTAGTAATCTATTATGCATGATTTTTTGGTTTTAATTCTTTGACGCTGAAATACAAGAAGAGGTCGCAAATTACCCGTAGTTCTTACCACAATGCAAACAGCATGAGCATTGAATTTTGGTTATTGCTGACGGTTTGGGATTCGAAAGGTTGACTATCCCTTCACCGGCAGCGTGAAAGAGAAGGTGGGGCCCTAGAGGGGAGAGTTAGACGGTTACCAAAACAACCTTCTTTAACCGTTCATCGAAGCTCACGCGAAACTTCTCAAAAATGTCTTTTCGCCCCAATAAATTTATCCCGGCCACAAGTTCATCAGAAAATGCCACGTCGGCTTGAAACTCCTCCTCGCCCAACCTGAGGTTCACCCTGTGGATGTATGCGCAGATGTGGCCGCTGATCCCCCTCGGGAATATCTTCTTTCCTTCCTCCAGTTTTATCCCCAACATCCGCGCGATCTCGCCCTGAAAGAGACTTCAGCACCGGAATCAATCAAGGCGGTCGCGGGGAGCCAATCAGACTTTCTGTATTTCACCAAAAGAGGTACGGTAGGGAGGTAAAAACCGCGGTAGGGACGATAGCCGAATTCGTACCTCGTCATACAATCAGTAGCTCTTCGCCTTCTCGAGGAACATATGTGACCAAAGGAATCTTTTCTGGGAACTTTTGCTTGGCTTTTTCGTAGGCCTCACGATAGGTGTTCTCTGTTGCGACGATATCCTCCTCAACGACCGCTATCCATTTCCCAGGATGCTTTTCCAACTCCTTTGGGTGATCGACGCACCAGTTGTGCTCCTTGATCAACGATACCATTTGCCCACCAATTTTTAAACTGATTTTTTAAGAATATAAGCCTACCCCGCAGACTTGAGAAAAAACTGATGGTTTACCCCTTCATCGGCAACGTGAAAGAAAATGTCGAACCCTTCCCAAATTCGCTCTCACACCATATCTCTCCACCGTGGGCCTCCACCAGCCGCTTGCATGTATTCAGCCCAGCCTGGATCCTCTTGGCTTGATTTACTTGGAAGAACTTGGTGAAAAGCTTTGGGAGGACTTTTTTGGCTATGCCCCCCTGTGTCCCTCTTGGACGAGGATTTGGTTTCCCCTTTGTTTCGAAAAATCAACGGCGATGAAGAATTGTTTTTCCTCATGGTTTTCACCCAAGATAGGTTGATCGGCGATGACAAACAAAAGGCACATTGCCGAAGCTCAGGGAGAAGCTATTTATCCGTTCCGGGCCAGATTCATCATCGGTGGTGGAAATGGCCGAAATAGTAGTCAAGATTCCCGCGGAGCTAGAGATGGGAATCAAGGATTTGGGGAAAGAGGAACTGAGCCGGATAGTCAGCGAAGCGCTGAAGGAGAGGCTCAGCGAGGAATACATGTTCAAACTCGCAGACGAAGTGCTGAAGGAGAGCAAGCTCACGGACGAACTAGCGTCAAAACTTGGGGATGAGCTAAAAGAGAGAGTTGCAAGGAGACACGAGCTGTAAGGCGGATGAATGCCAACCCGATTTCCTAGGCTTCTAGTCGTTGACGCCAGCATTTTGTTTTCGTTCTTCAAGAAGGAGTCCGCTAGAAGGCGTTTGATCAAGGAGTTGCGGAATCGCGGCTCCAAGCTGGTTTCCCCTGATTTTGCCATGGAGGAGCTGCTCTCGGACAAGGAGAAGGTCATGGAGTTCGCGGGGATCAACGAGCTTGGGTTCAAGTTTTTGTTCTCATTGTTGGAAAGAAGGATCGAAATAGTCCCAAAATCAGAATACGAGGAGTTCCTATCCAAAGCTAGGGAGATATCCCCGCACGGCAGGGATGACCCATATTTTGCTTTAGCGCTATCTCTTAATTCCGCAATTTGGTCAGACGAGCGAGCGTTCAAAGAACAATTGCGAGTCAAGGTGTTTTCGACCAAAGAATTGATTGAATCTTTAAAGGCCACTTCATAAGATGGGACTAACGCAAAAGTCTGCTTGCCCTCTTCACGCCCGAGCTCGTCCCGCCCCAGTTTAGACCAGCTATGATTCACACCATTCATCCCCTGATCTCGCTCCCTTCGTCCGGCCCTCGGTGCGCCCGAAAAGTCGTCTCAATCTTTTCGTATTCGGAGATGAGCGCAAAAGTGCGAGTAACCTCCCGGGCGGGCGGTCCGATCGAAATTGGGCGGTAGCTTACGCTAACGCCACAAAGCAAAAGCTCCCTGATGGATTCCCACC
>DAOUSU010000094.1 GCA_030627035.1 Hadesarchaea archaeon | reverse complement strand
TTGGGGGCGCTGAACGACAAGGGGCTACCCACCCTAAAGAACGTTTCGTTTTCCATCCACGAGGGGGAGATCTTGGGGATCGCGGGCGTGGCCGGAAACGGCCAACGGGAGCTCGCCGAAGTGATCACTGGCTTGAGGAGGGCCACGGAGGGAAAGGTCCATGTTCTGGGAGAGGACATGACCAATAGCCCGCCAAGGAAAATCATCGACAAAGGGGTTGGGCACATCCCCGAGGATCGGATGGGGATGGGCCTGATCATGGATTTCTCCATCGCAGAGAACGCCGTCCTCGAGACCCACTCAGAATCCCCGTTTGCCAATCGGTGGTTCCTGCCGTTCGATAGAAAGTGGTTCTTGGATAAAAACGAAATAGGCAAACACGCGGAAAAATTGATTCAGGAGTACGACATCGCGACCCCGAGCAAGGATGTCCCCGCGAGGAATTTGTCGGGCGGGAACTTGCAGAAGCTTATCCTCGCAAGGGAGCTGTCAATAAACCCGAAGCTCCTGATTGCTAACCAGCCAACGCGGGGGCTCGATGTCGGGGCAACCGAGTTCATCCGCAGCAAATTGATGGAGCAAAGGGGAAGGGGAATGGCGATCCTGTTGATCTCGGAGGACTTGGACGAAATTATGTCCATAAGCGATCGCATCGCAGTGATGTACGAGGGGAAGATAGTTGGAATCGTCCCGGCCGCCAAGGCAAAAATCAGGGAGATAGGGCTCATGATGGCGGGGGCGAAACAGGGGACCAGGAAAGAGTCTTAGTTGGCGTTTGAGTCTTGCCCAATTGGCCACCTTTCCAGGAAAGGATATACGACCGAAGGGGCTGAAGGAAACCCTAACAAAGGCATCGCATTCAAGGCGCGTCTACCTACTAAAAAATCACCGAATGAATATCAGAGTGAAATCAGATTTTTATGCTTTTTTCAAACTGCCGCCCGAGGAAAGATAGCCATCTATGGATTTCGCCGCCGCCTTTCCATCCCCTATGGCCGAGATCACGGTTGCAGTTCCGCGAACGATGTCCCCCCCGGCGAATATCCCATCCCTACTGGTGGCACAGGTTTTCTCGTCCACTATGAAATACCCCCATTTGTTTGTCCGTACACCGCTTGCGCTCCTTGCAACGATGGGATTCGCGCCCGTTCCAATTGCATCGATGATCAAATCTACCGGTATCACGAAGTTTGTTCCCTCTATAGGACTGGGCTTTCTCCTTCCGGATTCATCGGGTTCGCCCAGCCGCATCTTGACGCACTCCATGCCCGTAACGTTGCCCTTCTCGTCGCCCAATATCCTCACGGGGAGGGTGAGGAAGTTGAACCTTATGCCCTCCTCTTCGGCGTGGACGAGCTCCTCCACCCTCGCTGGCGCCTCTTTTCTGGATCTTCTGTAGACGATATGCACCTCCTTCGCGCCCAATCTCAAGGCGGTCCTCGCGGCGTCCATGGCCACATTCCCCGCTCCAATAACTGCCACTTTCCCCCCCACCTTGATTGGCGTGTCGAATTCCGGGAACCTATAGGCTTTCATGAGGTTGGAGCGGGTGAGGAATTCGTTTGCCGAGTACACATCGTTGAGGTTTTCCCCTGGGATGCGCATGAAGTGAGGTGCACCGGCGCCATTCGCTAGGAATATGGCATCGAATTCCCTTGCCAATTCATCAACATTCTTTGTAAGCCCAACCACGAAGTCCGTTACCATTTTTACCCCCAGCTTCAGAATTTCACTTGTCTCATACCCCACGATAGCTTTGGGCAACCGAAACTCCGGGATGCCGTAAGTCAATACGCCGCCCGGTTTTTGGAGCGCCTCGAATATGGTCACATCGTAGCCCATTTTAGCCAGATCCGCTGCGCAGGTCAAACCAGCCGGGCCGGAACCGACGACGGCCACGAGTTTGCCCTTCCTTTCGACCTTCGGTAATTTCTCGTGCACATCATGTTCCCTCGCCCAGTCAGCAACGAAGCGTTCCAACCTCCCTATGGCAATGGGTTTACCTTTTTTACAGTAAACACAGGTCTTGTAGCATTGCTCCTCCTGCGTGCAAACCCTACCGCACACGGCGGGTAGGTTATTCGTTTTCAATATTTCGGAGTGGGCGTCGGCAAACTCTTCCTCCACGATCTTCTTGATGAACTGAGGATGTGCCAAAGCGCGCAAACGTCAGGCAACTCGTGCTTGTGAACATATGCTCACACCATGAGAAGGAGGTAATGTTGCTCGATAAGGCGAAAACAAGGTTTCTCACACGGCTGTGGTGCGTGATTTGGGGAGCTTGAGATAGCGTTTAGGGCGTAGAAAGCCCGCGATTGACTAACTTATTTGTTTTTCCAATCTCGTATGGTGGGAGCTCAACTTTTGAAATTTGTAACCTGAGAGAACATCTCAAACATCTTTGGGCCTCTTCAACCGCAGCATGTTGGGTAAGGCCAAGCTCTACCTCGTCGAAACTCTTTACCCGTTTCTCTATTGGGAGCATAGACGGCTGTAGACGGGGTTTCGATGCAAAAGTTTCGTCGTATCCACAATCGCATGGATATAGACCTTCTCTCGGCGCTAAATGTTCTTCTATTATCCCCTTTCCTCCAAGATATTTGTCAATGGCAGATGCTGCCTTTCTCCCGGCCGCGATAGCTTCGACAACAGTGGCAGCCCCCGTTACTGCATCTCCACCTGCGAATACACCTTTTCGACTGGTGGCCAAATTCTCATCATCTACCAGTACTTTATTCCCCCGCCCAACCTTAAGTTGGAATTGAGCAGGAATTTCAGGTCTTTGGCCTATTGCGATAATTACGGTTTCAAATTTTAAGCAGAATTCACTTCCAGTAATTGGAATTGGCCGCTTACGCCCTGTTGCATCAGGCGCTCCGAGCTTCATCCGTACAAATTCAACTTTGAGTCTCCCCCCCTCTGTTTTTATCTTAGTCGGCGCTGTTAGAAATTTTATTTTCACTCCTTCTTGAATTGCCTCTTCAATTTCCTTTGGATGTGCTGGCATCTCGACTTTGGTACGTCTATAAAAGATCGTCACGTCCTTGGCGCCGAGTCGTCTGGCTGTTCGTGCTGCGTCTACTGCCGCATTGCCGCCGCCGATCACGGCTACTTTTTCTCCTATCTCTACCTTTTTACCCAGGTTTACGTTTCCGAGGAATGATATACAACCTATCGCATTGGGGGAATC
>DAOUSU010000101.1 GCA_030627035.1 Hadesarchaea archaeon | reverse complement strand
CTGAAAGCGAAAGAAATAATATCCTGACATAAAGCTACAATGTGAAAAGTTAGCAAATAAAATTGCGCAAGTAAATGAAGAGGACGAACGCGAACTAACCGAGAAATGGGGAAAAGAAGTTAAGTACCTGCATTATTTCCCCCCCATTTTCAGGCGGGCAGCTATGGGGGCGTGAAGTGCCCACTCACCAAGAATGGCGTTCGCATTGCCAGACTTGCCCAATTTCCGGAACAAAATCCCAATTTTACCATACATAATAGGCCCCCTAATACCGTACCACATAGATTTATTTCAAAAAAGCGAGAGGATATGGTCAATCGCTGAGGTGTCGAAATGGCAAAATCAACAGGAACGACAAATCCCATGTTGCGAAGGCTCATACGCCAGCTGCGTGAGCAAGGAAAAAAACGGCGGGTGAATCTCTGGAAGGCGCTGGCGGAACGCCTCGAGCGACCGCGCAGGAGCCGAGCAGAAATAAATCTAAGCGCTCTGAATCGATACTCTGATGAGGGAGAGATGGTTGTCATCCCGGGCAAGGTGCTCGCCGCTGGCAAGCTCGATCACGCCATCTCGGTGTCTGCCTTCAAGTTCTCGGGCGCGGCCAAGCGAAAGATCGTTGCAGCTGGCGGCAAGGTGCTCACGATTCAACAGTTGCTCGAGCAAAACCCTAGCGGGAAGGGAGTCAAGCTGATGGAGTGATTTGATGTTTATCGTGGACGGAAAGGATTTGGTTTTGGGACGGCTCGCCTCCTTTGCGGCAAAGCGCTTGCTCGCGGGCGAACAGGTGACCGTGGTGAACGCCGAACAGGTCGTAATCTCGGGCAAGCGGGAGGCCACCCTCGATGCCTACATGGCTTGGCTCAACACTAGGAATCTTACCAACCCCCGCAAGGGACCGATTCACCTCAAACGCCCGGAGGAGCTCGTGCGCCGGACGATTCGGGGAATGCTGCCATTTGACAAGCCTCGAGGGCGTGCTGCCTACCGTCGCCTCCGCGTCCACGTGGGGATGCCCAAATCCCTTGGAGATAAAAAAATGCAAACCATTCCCGGAGCAAGCATCGAGCAGCTCGGTACGCGGCGCTTTATAAGGGTCGGCGAACTCAGCAAACACTTGGGGGCGAGGTTTTAGATGAAGGTCGTGTTGGCGGTCGGAAGGCGGAAGGCGTCCCTAGCTAGGGCTACGGTGAAGGACGGCAAGGGGCGCGTATTCGTCAATAGGAGGGCGCTCGAAATTCATCAGCCTGAGCTTGCAAGATTGAAAATTTTAGAACCCCTTGCATTGGTTCCGGAACTGGCGAGGCGCGTCGACATCAATGTCGATGTCTCGGGAGGGGGTTTCATGGGACAGGCGGAGGCCGCGCGCACCGCGATCGCGCGAGGGCTCATCGAGTGGTCTGAGGACGCAAAGGTGCGGGAGCTTTTTAAGCAGCGCGACTGGACCTTGATAAAGAGCGATGTCCGTTTCAAGGAGACAAAGAAGCCGGGGGGCCGTGGGGCGCGCGCGAAAGTGCAAAAATCATATAGATAAGAAGTACAGCGAATTGCATCTCTTCAAGAGGGTTTAAATATTACTTTCGATCACCTCTCCCTCAAACCGCTTAAATGCTAATTGGTAGTTCCGAATAGATTACAAGCTGAATTGGGGAATCCAATACGAAAATCAACATATCTGATCTGGATGTGTCCGATTCTAAAAGAGCATATCTATCACATGAAATTTTGCGAACGATCACCTTGAGCCTTTGTGATAGGCGTAAAACTAAGAAAGCGGCGGCAAAGGCGATTGGGGTTAACCCGGCACAAATCTATCGATATCTCAATGGGGGGCAATGTTCGATGTGAAAATTGGCTGTAAAAAAGAAACGAGAAAGGTAGAGTTCCAACGTTTCAAGGAGCTAATCATGCCCCACATTTGCCATCCACAAAAACATCGGGCAGCGCAAGAACTATTAAAGGTATGGCGTTAAATCAAGATGGTCTGATAGGGGGGAGGGACATAAGACCTGTTCGTTGCTTCACCTGCGGCAAGTTGCTCGGCGACAAATACGAGGAGTTCGAACGCAGGCTCAAACAGGGAGAGGACCCGAAGCACGCGCTCGATGAGCTCGGGATCAAACGCTACTGCTGCAGAAGCACGATGTTAACCAGCATCGACCTAACGGACGAAATAGCCAAATTCAAGCGCTAGGTGCCGCAATGGCCCGGATCCTCGCGAAGTACCGCATCGAGTCCAAGCTGCCTCTCGAAGAAGCTGCCGCGGAAATTTGTAAGGAGGAGGGGGTAGGAACTTGGACGAAATTGAGGACCCTCAAGCCCGAAATCGAGCGAAAGTACGGCGCGGACATCACCGAATTGGATAAAAAATCGAGGACGGTGGTGATCGCCTATTCCCTTGAGGAATACTCACACGACATCGGCGGGATACCTCAGCTGCTTTCCTTCATCGCCGGAAATCTCTTCGGGCTTAAGGCGCTGAAGAATGTGCGTTTGATCGATGTCGACCTTCCAAGAGGGCTTGCAAAACTATTTCGCGGCCCGAAGTTCGGCATAGGGGGCGTAAGGAAAATGACGGGCGTGAAGGAAAGGCCGCTGATAGGAACGATCATCAAGCCCAAGATAGGACTCTCCCCCAAGGAACAGGCGGGGGTCTTCTATCGGGCGGCAATCGGTGGCGTCGACTTTGGAAAGGACGACGAGAATTTAATTGACCAAAAGTTCTGCCCGCTGGAGGAGCGCACGAGGAGGATAACCGAAGTAATTGACAGGGTG
>DAOUSU010000077.1 GCA_030627035.1 Hadesarchaea archaeon | reverse complement strand
GTAAGTGTCGCCAATGGCTATCGATAGACAACTCCGGCTGCTCAAGTGCGTGGGGGACGAAACGAGGTTCCAAATCCTCCTGACGTTAAAGAAGGGCGAGCGTTGCGTGTGCGAGATTATAGAGGAGCTGGGGAAGGAACAATCACTGATATCACATCATTTGCAAGCTCTGAGGAAGTGCGGCCTCATATGCAGACGACGCAATGGAAAGAAAATAATATACCGACTCGCGGACCCATCAATACTGGAATTATTGACTGACGTTGAAAAGCTCACCAACAAATTCTGTTGAGCCGATTATTCATCACGGCTTGGGACAAACCACTTCTAAAACTACCGGAGGCATCGCGGCGCGCTAACCGCCTGTTTCAGGTGGTGAAATAGCGATCTCGTCCCTGTGCTTGAGCTTCGTGTGGATCCCGCGGAGCCGCTGAATTGCTCGCCCGTTGAGCAGGATGTTAAACTGCTCTCGAAGCTCCCCGGTGGTCGGGTCCAGGATAGTTTCCACAAGCTGGGGGTGGCGTCGGCCGAGCTTCATCAATAGGGTGTCGACCGTCTCGTTCTCGCCGATCGTAACTTTTATCGAGTTCGTCCCCGCCTTTTTGCAGAAGTCGCCATAAAGCTTGACGATGATTTCCATGATTTAAATCCTTCCCAGGCGCTCGAGTTCATCTGCCACATCGACCAAGCCGACTTCTGTTAAGGTTTTTCTCGTTAGGTTGCCGTTCGGCCATTTTCTGAGTTCATAGTAGTCGCGCAGCATGACTTCCAGATTCACGACCTGCCCCTTGCTTGGCCCGTCCGGTATTGGCTCCTTCAGAATTCTGTCCGGCAACGTGTCGTCCTTTGGTCCCAGTCCTTCCCTCACGTTGAACGCCCTCCGGAGGTTGCATATGCGTTCGGCGATTCGGTACATTTCCCTGACATCGCCGAATTCCCTGATTCCGGTGGCGGCGGCTGCGGCGGCCGCGAAGTCCTCGATCCAAAAGACAGGTGGCCAACCGCAGGAATACCAGCACACGAGCAACGAGTCCCTGATCGCGTAGACGTCCTCGCAGTCCTTTACCGCCAATGCCTTGTATTTCTCGCCGTAGGGGTCGCAAATTTCGGGCAGTTTATCCTCGCCGTATCGCTGAGCTGCGATTTTTTGAAATGCATAGCCCTGATCGATCACGACGAGCGATCGCATGTGGCACGAGCCCCGCGGGGACACCGCTTGGGTCAACCCCAGGCTCCTGTGCCCCCTCCCATCGTTTAGGTCCATCTCCATCCGCTTGGCGTGCATGCAATACTTCATGGAGCCACGGCCCAGTTTTTCTGCCGCGCGATAAACCCCCTCGGCCAGCAGGTTCCCAATGCCCTCTCGATTTGCTATCTTCTTGACGAGCGTTACCATCGCGCCAGAGTTTCCCCACCTGAGATCCAAGCCGTCGCAATCCTCCTTCGTGACGATCCCCTTCTCGTAGCACTCCATGAGCCAACTTATGACGACTCCCGCGCTCATCGTGTCCATTCCGTGGAGGTCGCAGAGCATGTTCGCCTCAAGGATGGCACCGTAGTCGTCCACCGCGCAGTTGGGGCCGAAGGCACACGTCGACTCGTACTCCGGGGCCTTCGCGACCAGCTCTCCGCGCCCGGATGGGACCCGATGGATCTTCTTGCACCTTATCGGGCAGCCGAAGCACGCGCGGTTCTTCATGAAATAATTCTCCACCGCGTGGCAGCCAAATTTTTTCGCCTCCTCGAAACTTAGCGTTTGGTGATTTCTCGTCGGTAGGTCCCCAACTCCTCGCTTCATGTCGATGAGGGGAGGGGAGGTCCCGTAGTCCTTCAGCCCCCCCAGCCTCGCCTCCTTGAAGACGCGCTCGTGCCCCTCGGCGGCGAGCCTTATAAACTCCTCCTCGTTTGAAACCCTAACGCCCCCAGTTCCACGGGCCGCAATCGCCTTCAGGTGCTTAGAGCCCATGACCGCCCCCAGGCCCGTTCGTCCAAATGCGTCCATGAAGTCGTTCACTATGCACGCGAAGCGCACCAAATTTTCCCCCGCCCTGCCGATCGAGAGGACTTCTATCCCTTGGTCGTCGTGGACCTCGCGAATCATATCGGTTGTTTCGGCCGTGCCGTGTCCCCAGAGCTCCTTTGCTGGCCTGATCTCAACCGAGTCGTCATCGATCCACAGATAGACAGGCTTTTCCGAGCGCCCCTGAATTACCAACGCATCATAGCCGGCGTACTTCAGCATGGGGCCGAAAAAACCCCCGCAGTAGGTCTCCCCCCAGACGCCGGTCAGCGGGGACTTGGAGGCGACCATGAACCTCCCAGAGGTCGGCCAAAGGGTGCCGGTGAGGGGCCCAGTTGCAAAAATCAGCTCGTTCCCCGGCTCGAGGGGATCTGTTTTTGGCCCCACCTCATCGAAGAGCATCCTAGCCGCAAATCCAAGCCCGCCTAAATAATTGCGCACGAGGGCATGCGGCAGTGGCTCGACATGATGTTTTTTTCTGCCCAAGTCAACGCGAAGGATCTGCCCCATGTACCCTCCAAAGGTGTATGGCATTTACCTCACCCCTTTTGCACGTGGAATTGCGGTTGGGGCCTGCAATTTCAGAACCTTGGTCGGACAGAACTTCACGCACTGGGGCTCCCTACCGCCGCACAGGTCACATTTGATCGCCACGTGTTTAATCGGGTGTAAATTTATCGCCCCGAACGGGCACGCCTCGACGCAGGCGCCGCAGCCGATGCATCGCGCTGCATCGACTACCACAAGCCCATCTTCCCGTTTTGTGATTGCACCGACCCGACATGCATTCAGACACGGGGGCTTGGCGCACTGCATGCACACGACCGGATAGTCCGTGGCTGGCTGCCTTTTAACGACCCAGATTCGGCCATAGGCGGGGTTGAATTCGTGGTCGTGAGCATAGGCGCAGGCAAGCGAGCAGATCGTGCAGCCAGTGCAATCCTTCCCCGTGAAAACTATCCTCGCCATTTGGGCACCGAGCTTCACCGTAGCGATTGGAAACGGCCGCTAAAAGGTTTTTGGCGGGCACACGATGAATCCGATGAGTTATTTCACCAAAAGATTGGAGTTAAACACGGCGAACTCGCAGGGTTGGGATGTGGTTGGAGCCAGAATTTCATAGGACGAAATTAGACAGCGGCCTGACGATTTTGTTCGAGCGCAGAAATCTGCCGATCGTAACTTCTCTTCTAGCGGTCAGGTTCGGCGCCGCTTGTGAACAGGCCAAATTCAAAGGAGTAGCGCACTATTTGGAACATTGCATCTTTCAGGGGACGAAGACAAAGTCTTTTAAGGAAATCTCTGGCGCCGTGGAGAAGCGGGGGGGCGTGCTCAACGGGTTCACCGACGAGGAGGCAACAGCATTTTGGACGAAGCTATCCTCCAAATATCTGGATTTGGGAGTAGATCTGCTCGGTGACATGCTCACCAACCCCGCCTTTGATGAACGAAAAATGGAGAAGGAAAAGCGGGTCGTTTTGGAGGAGGTGAGGATGTATCATGATGATCCCAAGAGGCATACTTTGGACAGGGCGAAATCTCTCTTGTATGACCGACCATTCGGGATGAAGATCGTGGGGACGGAGAAAACGATCAAACCGATTTCCAAAAAAGTCCTATTGAAATTTTTCAACCTCTATAACAATCCCGTTCTCTGTGTGGTCGGAAAAGCTGATTTCGACGATGTGATCGAGGCCGCAAAACGGGCGGTAACCGTTAGGAGCACATCCCAGCCAAAATTGAGAATAAACAAGATAAACAAGCAGGCGGTGGAGCGGAGGGAGGGGCTCAAACAGGCACACCTTGTGCTCGCCTTTCACACGGCGACTTTGAGGGACCGGAGGAGGTACGCGCTCGACTCCTTCAACGCCATCCTCGCAGGGGGCGCATCCTCGCGG
>DAOUSU010000004.1 GCA_030627035.1 Hadesarchaea archaeon | reverse complement strand
TGGCTCAGGGCGATGATCAAGGCCCTGTACCCAATTTCCTTGTTATCGATGAGACCGTACACTGTGTCCCTCTCGTTCCTCGTTAGCTTTCTCGCGAAGAGTAGCCGCATCACATTTCAGTTATTTTTTGTAAATAAATGCGTTTCGTTTAATGAAATAAAATTTTTATACAGTACTCTTAAGCCCTCGTAATCGTTTGAGCACGGCTTTTCTCGTGGATTTGACTAGGTCTTGGATGTGGGGGATTGAGTAGCGGCAGGCGATCCTGCTGTGCCGGGTTCTGTGCCATTCCTTCTTGATGAGCCTACTTTTGGATAGCTTCCCGAGTTCCATCCTCACCGCCCGCTCCGACCTGTGAATTTTTAAACATATCTCGCGAACCGAGAGTTTTTTCTTCGTCCTCATCAAGAGATGCAGAATCTCCCTGCTTGTCGCGCTCATCCCCAGAATACTGGAGATCTTTAAAATCAGCGGGTCGCCCTTTTTGCTCCTCATCATATCACGTTGTTAAATATCGAGAATCCTTTATAAACTTTCGGCACAGTGGTATGCAGGATACTTTGCATACAAGTTAAATTGAGGGTGAGCTTATAGCCTTGAGGGTGAGATTATAGCCCAAATCGTGCTGAGTAAAGACCGTATGCTAATGTCCGGTTGTTGGAGGTGCTAGGCTGAACAAGTCCCCTAAAATAATTTTGACTACGGACGAGACGATGATGAGCTGGTATCGGGGCGGAATATTCATCGGGTTCTCTACTTGTATGCCTCAAGGCCTTTTGCCCGACTGGCTTTACTTCAGGGTATTTGTTCCCCCCTCCCCTAGGATGGAGGGCAGGGCGGTATACGCTGATTGCGGATTAAGGATAGTGGAGGCTTCTCTGCTTGAAGATGGATTTAGCGAAGAGGAGGTGGCAGTCGTCCACCCACGAGATTTGGAAAAAATGGTGGGCAATGAGACGAAAATTGTGGGGATAGGAGGTCACGATTTTCTCGGAATTAATCCACCAACATCGGAGTTTGTCGATCTGGCTCAAACAGGGCCCCCGTATAACCGAGTCAAGTTCTTGGAGCTCACAAGGAAGTTAAAGGCCATCAAAAGGTCGAGAGAAATCAAAGTGGTTGCGGGTGGGAAAAGCGCTTGGCAGCTGGCATATCTCAAGACGATGGACAAGCTCGGGATCGACTATGTTCACCTCGGTGAAGGGGAATTATCGGTGCCGAAGATGTGTAAGGCAATTATGCGGGGGAAGAACGTCTCGAGAATCGTGAGGGGAGAAGATACCCCCGTCGAGAAAATCCCCAACATTCGAGGGGCTGTAATTCATGGCTTGGTGGAAATTGCAAGGGGATGTGGGAGGGGATGCAAATTCTGTACTCCAGGGATGCAGAAGCTGCGACACAAGTCCATAGAGCACATCATAAGAGATGTCGAGGTGAACCTCAAGGCCGGAATTGATTCGCCCCTTCTACATTCCGAGGACGTGCTGCGATACGGGACCATGAAAATCGAGCCAAACGAAGAAAAAGTCATCGAGCTTCTCCAACGGGTTGCCAACTTGGAGGGAGTTAAGTCCATGGGTATAAGTCACGTATCCTTTGCAACGGCTTATCACGACCCAAAACTGGTTGAGCAAGTTTCTGAAATTATCATGTCCCTCCCGGAGCAGAAGTGGATAGGGACCCAAATCGGAATAGAAACCGGCAGCCCCAGATTGATAGCGAAATATATGCACGGAAAGGTTCTTCCTTCACCCCCGGAAAAATGGCCGGAAGTGGTGAAACAAAGCATCGGGCTCTTAAACGACAATAACTGGGTGCCCGCCTGCACGCTTATATCCGGCCTTCCTGGGGAGAATAAGGAGGATGTCATTAAGACTTTGGATTTGTTGGATGATATCAAGGACTCTCTATCCCTCATCGTCCCCTTGGCCTTTGTCTCCATGGAGGGCTCGGCATTGTCCACCGAGAAATCGTTCACAAGGGAAAAAATGATCCCCGAGCATTGGATGGTGCTCGGGAAGTGCATGGAACACGATGCTTGGGTATCCCGTAAGCTGAGGGAAAATTATATGGCGGGAAACATCGTGACGAGATGGCTATTCAGACGCCTTACCGACCGCCTCATCGATAGTGCAAAGAAATATGCCGAGGGGATGAAGAAAGGAAGGCCCCCCAAGGACTACAACAAAATCCCCAAAAATTATCTCATACCCGATGTGATGGATGGAGGATAATCCTTGGCGATATTCACCACGCTCGGCATCCTAAAACTCGCCCTTGGAAACCCCCTCTCGCGTGCCCTGCTCACGAGGTCTACAAGGCGATGCCCAAAGTGCGGCGACCAGAGGATCAGGGTGGCGCTGGCGAGGTACTCGGGGCAAGGGACAAAAGCCTGCCTGACCTGTCGCATGTACTCGTTTGCGATCGGAAGTTTGATATATATCGGCGGCTGGCTTCTTCGCACACCGAGGCATAAGATAAAGGAATATTTTAAAGACCAGACCACCCGGCGCGGGCTAGCCAGCATAGTCGGCGGGATAGCCGAGCACGGCGTTACGAGGCCCCAGCTCTTCGGGGCGCCGTTTCTCGTGGTCTGGGATCTCGCGCACGCCTGCAACCTGAAGTGCAGGCACTGCTATCAGCGAGCCGATCGACCGCTTCCCGACGAGCTGACCACCGAGGAGGGAAAACGACTGATAAATGAGCTGGCGGACTCCAACGTCGTGGCGCTTGCGTTTTCCGGCGGCGAGCCGCTCATGCGCCGTGATTTTTTCGAACTCGCGGCATATGCGAGGAGCCTAGGCATGTATGTAGCCATAGCGACGAACGGCACCCTCATAACAATGGAAATGGCGAAACGGCTGAAGGAGGCCGTGGACTACGTGGAGGTAAGCCTCGACGGCGCCGCCGCCGCCAAGACGCACGATAAATTCAGGGGGATCCCCGGATCCTTCGACCGAGCAGTCGATGGGATCAAGAACTGCGTTAAAGCTGGTCTCTACACCTGCATCGCAACCACCGCCACCAAGCTCAACCTACATGAGATGCAGAAAACTTACGAGTTGGCGAACAAGCTAGGCTGCAAACGCCAGATGATTTTCAATTTCGTTCCCACCGGGCGCGGCATCGACATGATCAATTTAGACCTCTCCCCGGAGGAGCGTGAGGGGCTGCTGGAGCGGAGTTATGCGAACCTCGTGAGCGGTGGTGGCTGTGCCGTTCTGGGGACCGCCCCCCAGCTCGCCCGCGTCGCATTAAAACGCGCCGAAGAAACCGAGGGGGAACCATTGGTGTCCGCACATTTCGGAACCGCCACAAATCTCGGGGAGCACACGAGGCTCCTAGCCGAGTTCCTAGGCGGCTGCGGGGCCGGGCGCTGTTATTGCGCTATCGAGCCGAACGGCGACGTGAAGCCCTGCGTGTTCATTCCGATCAAGGTCGGAAACATTCGCGAGAAGCCATTCCTCGAGATATGGCGGGACTCGCCCGTGCTGCTCGACCTACGTGACCGGAGCAAGACCAAAGGGCACTGCTCCACATGCGAGTATCGCTACGCCTGCGGTGGCTGTCGGGCCAGGGCCTACGGCTATTTCGGCGATTACCACATGCCGGACCCTGGATGCATCAACAACGTTGAGTACTGGAATCGACTAAACAGCAAAATCCATGATGCATAATAGGCTTATTTGAGAAAAAACAAGTGTTTCTGGATGCCTAACTTGAAGGTCGCTTTGGTTGGTTGTGGCGCCATCGGGACGACGCTCGCGAAAGCCATCGAAGGGGGGAATGCAGGAAAAGCCGACCTCGCATGGGTCTTCGATGTAAGGCGGGAGAGCTGTCAAGCGCTGGTCAAGCAACTGCGTCATAAACCAGCAATAGCCGAGCGCCTTGAGGATATTTTAGCTGACGAGGGAGTCGAACTCGTAATCGAGGCCGCATCCCAAACAGCGGTCGCCCAATATGCGGTCAAAATTTTGGAGGCCGGCAAAGATCTAATGGTGATGAGCGTTGGGGCGTTCGCCGATGAGAAATTATTCGGCGAGGTTTGTGCGTCAGCTAGGCGAACCAAGCGCAGGGTTTACATGCCATCCGGGGCGATCTTGGGCATCGATGGCGTAAAAGCTGCGAGGCTTGCGGGCATCGACGAGGTGATGTTGACTACGCGGAAGCCCCCAGTTGCCCTAGCCTACAGTGAATATCTGAAAAAACGGGGCACCAGTGTAGCTGGATTGAAAACACCATTGATCGTCTTTGAAGGCTCAGCCCGCGATGCCGTCAAAGCGTTCCCCAAGAGTGTGAACGTCGCCGCAACCCTTAGCTTGGCGGGAATAGGTTTGGACAGGACCAAAGTACGCATTGTCGCCGACCCATCACTCGATCGCAACGTCCACGAGCTGCGGGTGCGTGGGAAAGCGGGCGAATTCGCCGTCGAAGCGCGGAATGTGCCGTCGCCAGAAAATCCCAAAACTAGCTACCTCGCAGCCCTTTCCGCAATTCATACTCTCCGCAGGATAACCGAAGCTGTTTGTATAGGCACATAGCCCAAAAAGATAAATTCAGGACGGGTTATTCCTACAAAGAGGGATAATTATGCGGTCCCAAAAAATTGAAGAGAAAATAAGGGAATTGAAAGAGAAAGAAAACGCGATCATCCTCGCGCATAACTATCAGAGACCGGAAGTCCAGCTGATAGCCGATTACCTCGGGGACTCGCTGGACCTGGCGAGGCGTTCCGCCAAGGTGGATTGTAAGTTAATCGTGTTCGCTGGGGTGAAGTTCATGGCCGAGATGGCGGCGATCCTAAACCCCGAAAGGACCGTCCTAATGCCCGACCTAACGGCAGGATGCCCCTTAGCTGAACAACTTTCGGCACAAGCCGTGCGCGAGGCCAAACAAAGACACCCGAACGCTGCCGTGGTCCTCTATGTTAACACGCTTGCCGAGGCCAAGGCGGAGGCGGACGTTTGTTGCACCTCCGCAAATGCCGCGCAGATAGTCAACGCGCTCGATGAGGATGAGGTGCTCTTCGGGCCGGATCACAATCTAGCTTGGTACACACAAAGGCGAAGCAATAAGCACGTCGTCCCCCTCCCAGAACGCGGGTACTGCTACGTGCACCGAATGTTTCAGGCGGCTGATATCGCGCGCCTTAAGGAGGAATATCCGGATGCTGAGGTGCTCGTACACCCAGAGTGCGACCCCGAGGTTCAGAAGCTCGCGGGCCACATTTGCAGCACGAGCCAAATGATGACCCGTGCAAAGGCATCGCATGCGAAGCGGTTTATCATCGGAACCGAGATTGGGATGGTCGAGCGATTGAGGCGTGAATTTCCCGACAAAGAATTTATCCCGGCGCTCGAGACGGCGATCTGTGAAGACATGAAAAAGCACACACTCGAAAAGATTTATCTCACGTTACGCGATAGAAAAAACATCGTGCGGGTGCCGCCGCGCATCGCGGGGCGGGCCCGTGCTGCGATCGAGCGAATGTTGGAACTCTCGGGGAGGGCTGCGCGTGATTAGTCCGGCAGCGAGGATGAAAATCCGCGAGATGTTGGAGGAGGACATAGGGTTTGCCGATGTAACGAGCGAGGCCGTGGTGCCGGCGCGAGCCAGGGCCAAGGCTGAAATCGTCACCAGGCAACCGGGCATCTTGGCCGGAGTTGAGGAGGCAACTTTTGCGTTCGAGGAGTTGGGCGTCCACGTGAAGGCGGTGAAAACGGAGGGGGAATCGATCAAGGAGGGAAATGTTGTGATGCGTCTCGGCGGCCGGGCCAATGGGATTTTCGCAGCAGAACGGGTCGCGTTGAACCTGCTCATGCGAATGAGCGGCGTGGCAACGGCAACTCGAGAGCTAGTCGACCGGGCTAAAAAAATTAATCCAAATGTCATCGTGGCAGCTACGCGCAAGACTCTGCCCCGCTTCAGCTACTTCGATAAGCGCGCGGTTAGGCTGGGGGGAGGTGATCCCCACCGCTTCAGGCTCGATGACTGCGTGCTGGTTAAAAGCCCTCACATCAAGCTCATCGGCTCTGTTAGAAAAGCGGTCAAGCAAGCGAAGAGGGCCAGCTTTTCTAAGAAAATTGAGGTCGAGGTGAACAACGCGAAGGACGCTCTCGAGGCGGCTCGCGCGGGCGTGGACATCGTGATGCTCGACAACGCGGCACCGGCCGAGGTCAAACGTGCGGTCGAGCTGTTAAAGCGAGAGGGGTTGCGCGAGCAAGTCTTGGTCGAAGCATCGGGCGGCATCGGCCCATCGAACATCGCGAGCTACGTGGCTGCGGGGGTGGACATCGTGAGCTCAAGCTACATGACTTTTCGTGCCCCGGCCTTGGACATGAACCTCGAGGTGCTCGGGGGCAAGGGTTTTAAAACCACCGCTGGAAGGGGACAGCAGAAATCGAGGTGATGCGATGGCTGAGCTGACACCCGCCGGACAAAAGGTATACGATGCATTAAAGAGATTGGGCGCCACGAGCCCAGATGCCCTCAAGACGGCGGACGACATCATGCGCGCCTCCCGCCTGCCAAAGGGAATGACGAACAATGCACTAATGGAACTTGTGGCGAAGGGCTTTGCGCGACGAGTTGCCCGTCAAAAGGCGGCCGGCTATTACCTGGTGAAGTGACTAACTTTTCCCTCGCCAAAATTAATTCCTAGAGCAGGTGAAAACCGTCGGCATCTCAAGCAATGCCAAGTTACAAAAGCAATGATTTTAGGCATCGGACGGTTTCTCGGGTTCGGTCGGTTTTTCGGCACCAACGGGTTTCTTTGCCTCGAGCAGCACCGCATCGATGGTGCCTGCTTGTCCCGGCCTGCTCGTCACGCGCGCGCGACCAAGCTCGGTCTCGATGATGGCTCCCTTCGTCAGGACGTTCCGGCGCACGAAGTGGGGGTCGGCCGGATTCTCGCTAACAGTGAGGATTTTCGCCTTCGTGGCTTGCCCTGTTCTTGGATCGATGACATTCGCGACATCAACCGTGAGCAAACCGAGCTTCCCGCCCCCGCCCGAAGAGCGCCGCTTTACACGTTTTACCGGGCCAAGCTTCGTCTCGACGAACTCGCCCCCGAACTCCCGCTTTCGCTTCCTTCGGCTGGGCCAAATCCGCCCTCCGCTAGGCTTCCTTTTCGATCGCCCATGCCACCTCGCCATTTTATCACACATGCAATAACATCGATATACGATTAAACCTTGCTGTGAGGTCGTTTTTCTCGGTCTATTAACAACGATCATTTCATGAGCTCTTCGAGCCGTTCGCGTATTTTGCCCATGTCGTCCTCAAATCCGAAGTACCCGGCAAACTTCTGCGAGGTTCGGAGCACCCGCGTCCGACCGAATGGCCTTGACTCGACAAAACCGAGGGCCGTGAGCTGCTTTACGTGATCGTAAACTCGCCCACCCCGGAGGTCCGCAAGCCTCGCTTGGTAGACCGGTTGCTTGTAGGCGATCATGGCGAGCGTCTTCAGGGCCCCTCGATATAGCCTCGCCTTCGGGATAACCTTGTCGAGCTTTGACAGGTACTCGTCGCGGAGGCGGAGGGTAAATGTATCCTTTGCGGTCTCCGCGAGCGTGAGGGGGCCGCCGCGCTTCTCGTAGTCGGCGATGAGCGCATCAACTAGCTTGCGCGCGTAGGTCTCGGATGAAGTCCCGAGGATCTCACGCAGTTCTCCCAAAGTTAATGGGCGATCGGCTGCGTAGAACGCGGCCTCGATGGTTGAGCGATCCCCCCTAGAACCCATGCTATTCCCCCCCAGGCATGGAAACGAAGATTTCCCCGAATGGCTCCGCCTGCCGTAGCGCAACCCTGCCCTGATCGGCGAGGAACAGGAGGAGGAGCAAGGTTCGGGCCACGGCAAGCCTCGTTCGTTCGACTGCGAGTTCAGAAAGCGAAACTTCATGCCCTGCGGCTGCGAGATCCTTTATCCGTTGATAGAGCTCGTCCAAGTAACTCTCGATATTTATGTGATACTCGCTGAGCGTCCGCACGACCCTCTCGAGCCCTCTCCTTCGGGGGGGCTTTGGTGCGGGGATCTCCTTAAACGCCTCACGGAGGGCATCCATGATCTCAACGAGCGTTATCTTGCGCGGGACACGCTGCACGATCGTTATTTGCCCAAGCTCAGGCAGGTTGATGTCGAGGAGTTCCTCAAGCTCCTCCTCGGTAACCTCCTTCCCTCGCCCGTTGAGCGCGTAGTCAGACTTCATCCGCAGGAGCACCGATGCCGAGAGCAACGTCCGCCCAGAGACGCGAAGGTCGAGTTCCCGCATTTCCCCCATGCGCTGCATGAATAGACCGGCGAGCTTCTCGATGTCTACGTCCCATGGATCAAGCTTATGCTCCTGCACCAGCACCAACAGGATCTGAAACGGCTGATCGGCTATCGGCTCCATCCCCTCACCCAGCCAGCCCCGCCAGCTCGACCGAAAACAGGTTCGACACCCCGCTCTTGTCCATCGTGACGCCGAACAAACGATCGGCCACTGACATCATCGAATCGTGCAGCGTGACGAGGATAACTTGCGACTCGCGCGATGATCGGCGGATGAGTTCCGCTACCCGACGGAGGTTTCGATCGTCGAGGTGAGCATCGATCTCGTCAAGCACATAAAGGGCGGTCGGGCGGAAGCGCTGGAGGGCAAAGATAAAAGCGAGCGCGGTTAGGGCTTTTTCACCCCCCGAAAGGGCCCCCACCTGGGTGCTTTTGCCGGTCGGTTTTGCCTCGATCTCGAGCCCGCCATCGAATGGGTTCTCCTCGTTCTCCAAGACCAGCCTCCCCATCCCCCCTGGCGATAACTCGCTGAAGATCTCGCTGAAATACCGGGAGATCTCGTTGAAGGTCTGCATGAACACGCTTTTTTTCTTCTCGTCGATCTCCCGCATGAAGTCGAGAAGCGACTGTTTTTCCGCGACCAGCTTGTCGTATTTCACTTTTTCGGAATCATAACGACGTTCGGCGTTTCTGAAATCTTGAATGGCCCGAAAATTCACGGGGCCGAGCGTTTCGAGTTCCGACTTCAAGGCAACGGCCCTTCGTTCGAGCTCAACCGGATTGGCACCACGAACGAGTTCACCCATCACATTAACTTGCCCTTTAACTTGCCCCTTAACTTGCCGCAGTTGCTCTTCGATGTTTTCGAGTCTGGGGCGCAGCGAGGCCTCCTCGATCCTGCACGCCTGCAGTTCGTCTCCGAGTTTCCCTATCTCCTCTCCCAAGCGGGCCTCTTTTTCCCTGATGACCTTGGCTCCGCATCGAAGTTCTTCCATTTCTTTTCGAAGGGCCTCAATTGAGGACCGCCCCTCCTCTACCAGCGCGGTGGTCTTATCGAGCTCAGTCCGGGCTTCCTGGGCCTGTTGTTGTAGAGACTCCAATCTACGCTCTAGGTCGGTTCGCACGGCACCCAAGCTTATGAGACGGCGCTGAAGCTGTGGGCCCGCGTCGGACTCTCTTGGCTTCCCGAACGATTGTGCGCCCTCGAGAAGTTCCGAAGCCTGCTCGAGGTGTTTGGAAAAGTCCTCCAAGACGGAACGTAGCCCAACTAGAACCCCGTAGAGTTCCCGAAGGGTTTTTTCGATCTCAACACGTGATCCGCTTAGATCAAGGGTTTTGGTCAGCACGTTAAATCTCGCGTGGAGATCTTTGAACTTTGAGGAAAGCAGGGCCATCTTTTCGAACAAAGCATCTCGCTCATCGTGGGGCACGATTTTCTCGATGCGGGCGTTGAGGTCGGCAATTTCGTCCTCTATCCTCTCTCGCTCTTTCGCCGCCGAGTTGAGCATCTGGTTGAGTAATTTGAAGCGTTCGCGTGCTTTTTCCGCTTCAGCGAGCGCGCTGGTATTCTGCTTTTGATCCACGAGTTTCTCTATACGCTCGACTTCTCTATCATTATCTCCCGCTTTCTCCAAGAGTTCTCGACGCCTGTCGCGCAATCCTTGCAGCTTCTTCTCCTTCACTTTTATCCTGTCCTGCAGCTGGGAAAGTTTTCTCAAACAAGCGGCACGCCGAAAGCCGAGAAGCGTGGCTTGAATATTCTCGAGCTCCTGCTTCGCCTCCCTGTAGCGAATTGCGCTCTCCCGCTCAGACCGAAGTTTTTCGATCTGCGCCGAGATCTCGCCGAGCACAGCGCCCATCGAGTTTAGGTTGTTCTCGACGCGCTGAAGCTCGGTGAGGGATTTTCGCTTCTTTTCGTCGTATTCCGCGACCCCCACGAGGTCATCGATGATCACCCGGCGGTCGATGGGGTTCATCTTTATGAATCGATCGACATCTCCCTGCATGATGAAATTGTAGCCCCCGGGGCTCGACATGCTTCGCGCAAGCAGGTCGACGATTTCCTGTCGCGACGCCCGGCGTTTGTTTATCCGATACACGCATTTGCCGCTGCGGTCAACCCTCCTGGATATCACCACCGTCGTCGAGTTGATTGGCAGCGTGTTGTCTCCGTTGTCGAAGTGAAGGGAAACCTCCGCAAATGGCGCCGGACGCTGACCGTTGCCGCCGTTGAAAAGAAGGTCTGAAAAACGCTCGGCCCGCATGGTTTTCGCACTCATCCCGCCGAGCACAAAACAAAGCGCGTCGACCACGTTGCTCTTGCCGGACCCGTTGGGGCCGACAATTGCTGTGAGGCCCCTCGAGAGGGGAAAGCTTACCTTTAAGTTCCCAAACGACTTAAAGCCTCGAAGCTCGATCCGACTTACATATGCCACTTTCTTACCTTGGGGGGTTGTTCACCCCTCCCTGGCAGCCTCCAAAAGCATTTTATCCTCTTTTTTATCGCTTAAAATTCTATCGTTTCGGGTTCTGTACTGGATTTAAGGCAATGCGCTTTGGAAACGCCTAAAATGCTTTATTTGTGATCATTCGTGTCACGGATGATGCCGATAGAGTGTAAATCGGGTCATCGAGGACCATCAGTGCAGGCGGCCAAAGCGGTAAAACTGACGCGGCCAATCCCAAAAGTTTAAAGCGGAACGGAGAAGTTGGTTTGGATTTGATGATGGTTATCAAGAAGATCCCGATAGAAAAGTTGCCCGGCGTATCCACGCTGCAGACCATAGTAGCAAGATACTATGAACAGCGATTGCTCGATGAGGTAAAGCAGCGGGGAAATGTCCCCCTGCATGTTGGGGTTATCCTGGATGGAAATCGACGCTTCGCACGAGAAGCTGGGATGGAGGAGATTCGGGGGCACGTGCTCGGCGCGAAAAAACTCGAGGAGGTGCTGGACTGGTGTCAGGATCTCGGCATCAAGCACATCACGATCTATGCCTTTTCGACCGAGAATTTCAACCGCTCGAAGAAAGAGGTCAAAGTGCTCATGGATCTGTTTGAGAAAAAATTCAGAGAGGTGATGGTCGATGACCGCATCAGCAAGTACAGGATTCGCGTCCGAGCGATAGGTGATCTGAATCGATTGCCTGAGCGGGTGCAGGCTGCGATTAAAGAGGCGGAAAAGGCCACGCAGGGATACGATGGTCATACTCTCAACATCGCTGTTGGCTATGGCGGCAGGGGCGAGCTTGCTGCAGCTATGAGGAAGATATGCGAGCAGGTCGAGCACGGCGAATTAAAACCAGCAGATGTAAATGAAAATTTGATAAACAGGAACTTGTACACGGATGGGCTGCCCGACCCGGACCTCATCATCCGCACGAGCGGCGAGGAGCGCCTGAGCGGATTCCTCCTTTGGCAGTCTGCCTACAGCGAGCTCTATTTCTGCGAGGCGAACTGGCCGGCGTTCAGCAAGATCGACTTCCTGAGGGCGATTCGCACCTACCAGGATCGTGGACGAAGGTTCGGTAAATGAGGGCCGAGATCGCGATAATCGGCGGCTCCGGCGTTTACTCCGTGAGCGCTCTCAAGGGGACAAAAACCACGGTTGCAACCACTCCCTACGGTGATTCGCCCGAGATCGCCATTGGGAGGCTCGGCGGGCGAAGGGTTGCCTTCCTGCCCCGTCACGGAAAGGGACACACCTCGCCACCACACCTCGTCAACTACCGCGCCAACCTCTGGGCCCTTCACGAACTCGGCGTGAGGCGGGTGTTCGCAACAAGCGCGTGCGGCTCGCTCAACCCGCGCATGCGGCCCGGCGAGCTTGTGCTCCTTTACCAGTTCATCGACCTCACCAAGCAACGCCCTCAAACTTTTTATGAGGGAGGCAAAGGGGGGGTTGTCCACGTTGACGTCACCGAGCCTTACTGCCCAGAGCTGCGCGATGTCTTAATTAAGACAGCCCGAAAGCTAAAGCTCAAGCTTCATCCTCGAGCGACCTATGGATGTACCGAGGGCCCACGTTTTGAAACCGCAGCCGAAGTCAGGTTGCTGCGCCGCTGGGGATGCGACCTCGTGGGGATGACAAACGTGCCCGAGTGTGTCCTCGCGCGCGAGCTCGAGCTCTGTTACGCCGCGGTGGGGGTCGTTACGAACTTCGCTGCAGGCATTTCAAAAAGGAAACTCACCCACACGGAGGTTGCGGAGCTGATGGGAAAAAACGTTGGCAGGGTCCAAAAACTCCTGTTCGAGGCGATCCCGAAAATCCCCGAGAGGCGTTCTTGCCCCTGCAGCAGGGCACTTGAGGGGGCCGTCGTCAGGCCTAATCACTCGTAGAATTCTTCCTCGTACTCGGGGGGCTCGATCTCGTACTCCCTCTCGGCTGGTTTGCGCCTTTTCTCCTTCTCGGTGATTACGACGACTTCCTCCGGTTTCCTGCCCTTCTCGCTGATCTTGTAAGAGGATGGCTCCTTTATCTTGCCCTTATATCCGCAGCGCATGCAGATCAGCCGCCTTGAGCGTCCGACCTTCTTGGGGAGAAGTATGGTGCCGCATTTTGGACAAAATTCCATAAACATCGCCAAAGTTAATTGTTGTTAGGGAAATGAGTACCATATAAAGTTATCGCTTCATTTTTTTCGACGCTTTTGCGTGTGTTTTTATGATGCTGCTTCGATAAGTATGCGCGGTGGGCGAGTGTACTTAATACTTGGCTGTGGCGATGTCGGCACCACCTTGGCGAGCGAGCTCAAGAAGAATGGCGCTGAGCTTGCATTAGTCGATCTGGATTCAAAAAAGGTGAAATGGTTGGAGAGGTCCGGATACAAGGCATTCGTCGGCGATTTTGGGCTGCCCCAGGTGCTCAGGGACGCGGGGATAGAGCGCGCGGATGTCGTGCTGCTGATGGTTCCCGATTTCCCAACCACGGAGCGAGCATTGGGCGCCATCAACCAGTTGAAGGCACAGCTGAAAATAGACCCAATCGTGATCGCCCGAGTTCGTGATGAAAAAGAAGTCGAGGATGCGAAGAGGCTTGGGGCAAACGACGCCATGCCCTCCTCACAGATCCTCGCGAGTTCAACGTTGGATAGATTCCAACGGCTGAAGGGGGCGGCAAAGGAGAGGCGATTGAGGGCGCTGCTTCGAGAGCTGAGGGGGGGAAGGGTGGCAATCGTACTCCAGACCAACCCGGACCCAGACGGCATAGCGAGCGGGGTGGCCCTGAAGCGCTACGCGAAGGCCTTCGGCGTGGATGCTGATATAATCTACGACGGCCGGTTTGGGCACCCGCAAAATCGAGCCCTCGTTAACCTCTTGGAGCTGGACCTCTTGGAAGCCCCCAACGTGAAATTTTCCACCTATACCGCATTCGCCCTCGTCGATGTTGCCACGTATGCCAACTGCGCCCTCCCAAAGAGCATCCTACCAACCATCGTGATAGATCACCATTCAGTGCCATCGAGCGAGGTTCAGGCGAGGTATCAGGATATCTCGATCGTCGGGGCGGCCTCAACGCTTCTAACCGATTACCTAAGGTACGGTGCAGTTGAGATCGATGGGGCAACCGCGGCAGCCCTCATGGTCGGCATTTTGACCGACACGATGAACTTCACCCGAGGCACCACTCCACACGATTTCGAAGCGTTCAGATATCTGAGGGCTCGAGCTAATCTGGACCTTTTGGGGCGGCTTCAATCTCCGCCGATGTCCCCCGAAGCGTTGGACCTTCTTGCGCGCGCCATCAAGGGCAGCAAGTTGAAAGGAGGGTACCTGATAACGAACGTGGGCGAGGCCAAGGATCGCGACCTCATTGCCCAGACAGCCGACTTCTTGCTCAAGCGCGAGGGAGTGATGACCGTGCTCGTCTATGGGATTTGCGGTGATGCCGTCTATGCTTCAGCTCGAACCAATGACGTTGCGTTGCACCTGGGCCAAGCACTCAAGGAGGCCTTTAATTCAATCGGGTCTGCGGGCGGCCACGCGCGAATGGCGGGGGCGACCATTCCGCTAAGGGTCTTCGGCAGGGGCTCGAAGAGGGTCGTCCAGGCGAAGATCAACCGCCAAGTCGGGCGAAGGTTCTTGGAGGTAGTAGGCGCGGTCAGGCCGAAGGCCAAGCGAAAACGATCCAAGCGATAAGGACCTCTCATGCGATACTTGCGCGCCGCATTGCAGGGGCTGCTGACCCCTGAAGAACTCGAACTTTTGCCCTCTGGATTCAACCGCATAGGACACGTCGCGATCATCTGCCTGCATCCCAAGCTGATGCACAGGGGTTCGGACATCGCGCGCGCGTTGCTCGAGCTGAAGGGTGTGCGCACGGTAGCGCTTCGAGATGGTGCGATCCATGGACGGTGCCGCGAGCCAAAGCTGAGGGTCATCGCTGGCGAACCCTGCACGGAAACGCTCCATCGCGAAAATGGCTGCTCGTTCAAACTGGATGTTGCCAAGGTCATGTTCTCGCCCGGCAACCTATACGAGCGCGCTAGGCTGCCCAAGCTCGTCAAGCGGGGCGAGGTTGTTGTCGACCTCTTCGCTGGAGTTGGGCAATTTAGCATCCCCCTCGCAGGGCATTCGAGCCCCCAGAGAGTTTACGCGATCGAGCTCAACCCGGTCGCCTATGGCTACCTCCTCGAGAACGTGCGCATCAACCGGGTCGGGCATGTGGTGAAGCCGATGCCGGGCGATTGCGCGGCCATCGCCCCCCGGGGGGTCGCGGATCGCGTGGTGCTTGGCATCCTGCACGTGACCAACCGCTACATTCCGCTGGCGCTCGAGGTGCTCAGGCCTAGTGGGGGCGTGGTGCACTATCACGAGAGCGTGCCGTCAAAACTGCGTTTCGAGCGCCCGGTCAAACGCATTCGGGACGCAGCAGGCGGGAGGGAGGTCGAGATACTGGATAAGCGAGTCGTCAAGCGTTATGCTCCGGGCGTCGACCACATCGTCGTCGATGCGAAAATCGGGCCCGCGGCGAATTTTTAGTTGGAACCTCGATAATTTATTTGATGAAACGAATCGGAATCGCGGAGCTCCCCCTTCATGGCGGCAGATGCCCCCCTTGGTTGTTCGGCCGGATGAGACGTTTGGGTGGGGCGATAGCCGAGATCATCGTGCACGAGTACGGGAGGCAGGAATTCCTTCACAGGATAAGTGACCCCTTCTTTTTCCAAGCCTTGGGCTGCGTCTTGGGTTACGATTTTCATAGTTCTGGTCTGACCACCGTGACCATGGGCGCGTTAAAGGAAGCAATCAAGCCCGAGGAGCTGGGCATAGCCGTCTGTGGCGGTAAAGGCAGGGTTTCGAAGCAAACCCCAAACGAGATCGAAAAACTGGCGGATGTATTTTCAATTCGGAGCGAGAAAATCGGCTCCATTAAGTATGCAAGCAGGATGGCGGCAAAGGTCGACAATGCCTGTCTGCAGGACGACTACCGGCTTTACCACCACTGCTTCGTGCTGAGCGAGGACGGTGACTGGGCCGTGGTGCAACAGGGGATGCACGGAAGGTTGGCGAGGCGCTACCACTGGCTCTCCGAGGGCGTGCGCAGTTTCGTCGAGGAGCCGCACTCGGGCATCGCGGGGGATCGACGCGAAGAAGTCGTGCTCGACATGACCGCACGCGAGAGCGAGGAAACTAGACGGGCGAGCGTCGATCTGATTCGCGATGATCCCAAGCACCTAATGAAATACGTTCGAGATGTGGAGCAACGCTCGCTCGACGATTACCTCGAACGCTCGCCCCAGGTGTTGAAATTGATCATGCCGACAGAACATGCGATCACCAAATTAAGCGAAAGGACCATGGCCTCGCTGCGGCGGGCATATGAATTGCAGCCGGCGAATTACGAGGAATTAGTTGCAATACGTGGTGTGGGGCCGAAAACTGTGAGGGCTCTAGCCTTGGTTTCGGACCTAATTTACGGAAAGCCACCTTCATGGCAAGACCCCGTTCGTTTTAGCTTTGCGCACGGGGGTAAGGACGGGATACCCTATCCGGTTGACCGGGCGACGCACAAGCGGACCACCGAAATTTTAGAAGGTGCGCTTGAGGAAGCGAAGCTTGAACGGCGCGAGAAGCTTGATGCGATTCGGAGGCTGCACGAGTTCCTTTGATGAAGCTTTAAAAATTCGTGGCTCTAAGTTAAATTGGTCCCGCGGTAACTCAGCTTGGTTAGAGTGGTCGGCTGTGCGCCGTGAGGCGGGCCAAAGACCCAAGCCGAAACCGACATGTCGCCGGTTCAAACGTGGCAGAGCCACTGGAAATCCGGCCCGCGGGACCACTCACTTTTTAAATCCGAAAGTCGAGAATTAATGGGCTGGCGGCCACGGCAGCGGGGAAACACCCGGTCTCGTCAGATCCCGGAAGTTAAGCTCGCTAGCGATCTGGACTGTACTGTGTTCCGAGAGGGCACGGGAACTCCAGGACGCTGCCAGCCCACCTGAGTAAACTTTTATGTTCACAGTTCAGTTTTTATTTGGGCCCTGGTGGTGTAGACCGGATAACATGTAGGCCTGTCGAGCCTACGCCTCGGGTTCAAATCCCGGCCAGGGCGCTTTTTTGCGCCTCCTTTAGAAAGTCTTAAATGCACCGCCGATGATTTCAAATAACAAAAAGGATAAATAGGAGCTTTCAGCCGCTTTCTAGGGGCCCGTAGCGCAGTCTGGCTAGCGCACCGGCCTTTTAAGCCGGGAGTCGAGGGTTCGAATCCCTCCGGGCCCGCTGGCGAGACGGCCGCAGGTGGGAAACACGTCAAAGGAATTCGATATCAGGCTGCACGTGCTCGTGCCCAAACATGAGGTCTTACCGAAAGAGGAGGCGCGCGAGGTTCTTGAGCGTTATAAAGTTGCCCCTCATCAGCTCCCGTTGATCAAAAGCACCGACCCCGCCGCCAAGGCCATAGGTGCTAAACATGGCGACATCATTAAAATTACCCGCAACAGCCCGACCGCGGGAAAAGCCATTGCATACCGATATGTGATCGAGAGGTGACAACTTGCAAAACACTTGGCCGCTGGTTGAATCTTTCTTCGAGGAGAAGGGGCTTGTAAGGCAGCACCTCGATTCCTACAACAATTTCATCGAGCGGGGAATCCAGCAGGTGATCGATGAGATAGGGGGCATCGATCTAGATATAGAAGGCGTCGATGTCAAGTTCGGCCAGATAGGAATAGGCAAGCCATCGGTCGAGGAGGCGGATGGCTCCCGCCCGGAGATATTCCCAAATGAGGCAAGGCTGCGCGACCTCAGTTACACGGCGCCGATTTACCTCCAGATGAATCTGGTCAAGCAGGGGGTGGAAGAACCACCTACGGAAGTTTACATCGGCGAGATGCCGGTGATGCTCAAATCCAAAAAATGTAGGCTGGGCGGGATGACCCCGGAAGAGCTGATAGCTGCCGGCGAGGATCCGCTCGACCCTGGAGGCTACTTCATCACCAACGGCTCGGAGCGCGTGATAGTCACCCAGGAGGACTTGGCATCGAACTCGATCCTAGTTGAACGCGATGAGCGCATGGGCACCGAGGTGGCAAAAGTTTTCTCGACCAAGCGTGGCTTTCGGGCGCTCGTCGTGGTTGAGCGGAAGCGCGATGGGTTGCTGCGCGTCTCCTTCCCAGCAGTCCCTGGGCAGGTCCCGCTTGTGGTCTTGATGCGCGCCCTCGGGCTCGAAAGCGATCGCGAGATCGTCGAGGCGGTTTCAGACGACCCTGAAATAGTTAGGGAGCTCTTTGAGAATTTGCAAGAATCCGTCGAAGTTAAAACACGGGCGGATGCCCTTGACCTAATAGGAAAGCGGGTAGCGATTGGGCAGACAAAGGAGTATCGGCTCCAGCGAGCTCAGGAGGTTTTAGACAAGTATCTTCTTCCCCATATAGGCTCGCGTCCGAACGATCGCATTTCCAAAGCGTATTTCATCGGCATGATGACGGAGCAAGTCATGGAACTCGCTCTTGGGCGAAGGGATGTGGATGATAAGGATCACTACGCGAACAAGCGCCTGAAGCTGGCAGGGGACCTGTTGGAAAATGTGTTCAGGCTGGCCTTCCTCAATCTCACTCGAGATATCAAATACCAGCTGGAGCGCGCGCATGCAAGAGGGCGGGAGTTAAACGTCAGGATCGCGGCTCGAGCGGATGTGCTGACCGAGCGCGTAAGACACGCTGTGGCGACCGGCAACTGGCCTGGAGGACGAACCGGGGTCAGCCAGCTTTTGGATCGGACGAACTATATTGCCACCGTCTCGCACTTGCGTCGCGTCGTGTCCCCCCTAAGCAGGAGCCAGCCCCACTTCGAGGCGCGCGATCTGCATCCGACACACTGGGGAAAAATTTGCCCATGCGAAACCCCCGAAGGACCGAATTGTGGACTCGTGAAAAATCTCGCGTTGATGGCGGAAATCTCGACTGGAACGGGGGAGGAAAAGGTCGAGCGCCTATTACACAAGCTAGGCGTCGCCGCCATACAAAAGGGCAGCGAGCGCAAGGGCAAGGTCACCGTCTATATCAATGGACGACTGATCGGTGCGGGCAAGAATGGAAAAACGCTTGCGGAGGAACTGAGGCGGTGCCGTCGTAGGGGAGATATCGATGAACAGATAAACATAGCATACAGGGCGGGCACAAATGAAGTTAGGGTAAACACCGATGCTGGACGGGTGCGAAGACCCGTGATTGTCGTCGAGGGTGGAAAATCTCTCTTGACCGATGAGCACATCGAGAAAGTCAAGACAGGGAAACTAGCTTGGAAAGATCTGATCAGGGGAGGGATAATAGAGTATCTGGATGCCGAGGAGGAAGAAAATTCCTATATCGCAATCTCGCAGGACGGGCTAACGCCGGAACACACCCATCTGGAACTTCATCCGCTGGCCATCCTTGGGATAAGCGCTGCCCTTGTCCCATACGCCGAGCACAACCAATCCCCGCGAAATACATACGGCGCAAATATGGCCAAGCAAGCGTTAGGAGTCGGCACAACCAACATTCACAATCGGGTGGATACCCGGGGGCACTTTCTGCACTACCCGCAGGTTCCGCTTATCCAGACCAAGGTGATGGATGCAGTTGGGTTCAACCGTAGGCCAGCCGGGCAAAATGTCGTGGTGGCGATTGCGTCCTACGGCGGTTACAATATGGAGGACGCGCTGATTGTAAACAGAGACTCGATCGACCGCGGCTTTGCGCGGACGACATTCTACAGGGTCTACGAGTCCGATGAAAGTCTATACCCGGGAGGGCAGGTGGACAAGTTTGAGGTTCCGAGCGAGGAAATCAGGGGGTACGCCGATGCGAGCCTCTATCGAAACCTCGGGGATGACGGGATAACCGAAGTTGAAGCGGGAGTTCGGGGTGGAGACGTCTTGATCGGGCGAACGAGCCCGCCAAGGTTCTTGGAAGAGATAGACGAGTTTGGCATCGCAGTCGAGCACGGCCGTAGAGAGAGCTCCGTGAGGGTTAGGTCCAGCGAGAAAGGAACCGTCGGCATGGTCATGGTGAGCAGGACATCCGAAGGAACCAAACTCGCAAGGGTCAGGGTCAGGGATCTGCGCATACCCGAGATAGGGGACAAGATCGCATCCAGGCACGGCCAGAAGGGGGTGATTGGAATCACCCTCGATGGGGCGGACATGCCGTTTACCGAGAGCGGGATAACGCCCGACATCCTCATCAATCCACATGCCATCCCATCGCGTATGTCGGTTGGGCAACTGCTAGAGATGATCGCCGGAAAAGTTGGGGCGATGAAGGGGCAGCTGATTGATGGCACGCCATTCGAAGGGGTTCCCGAAAAACATCTACATGAGATGCTGAAGGAGTGCGGGTTCAAACACACGGGCAAGGAGGTCATGTATAACGGGATCACCGGCGAGATGATTCCGACTGACATCTTCATTGGTGTCTGTTACTACCAAAAGCTACACCACATGGTGGCAGACAAAATTCATGCTCGCTCCCGTGGGCCAGTACAGGTCCTAACCCATCAGCCCACCGAGGGCAGGGCGCGGGAGGGTGGGCTGCGATTCGGCGAGATGGAGCGCGATTGTCTGGTCGCTCATGGGGCGGCGATGCTGTTGAAAGAGCGCCTCTTGGACGCATCCGATAGATACACGGGCTTGGTGTGTGGCAAATGCGGTAGTTTTGCCATCCACGACAGACGACGGGATCGCGTATATTGCCCAGCTTGTGACGAGGATTCGGAGATTTACGGGGTGGAGATGTCCTATGCGTTCAAGTTGCTAACAGATGAGCTGAAGTCGATGTGCATGTCGCCGCGCTTACGGCTAAAGGATCGAGCATAGGTGACGAACATGATGCGCATTCCTAAATTAATCGACCGTATGGATTTCAGCCTGATGTCGCCCGACGAGATACGCAGGGTTTCGGTGACTAAGATCATCACCGCCGACACCTATGACGAGGATGGCTATCCAATCGAGAGGGGGCTCATGGACTCTAGGCTGGGCGTGATCGATCCTGGCTTGAGATGTAGAACCTGCGGTGCGAGATCCGGCAGCTGCCCTGGTCATTTTGGTCACATCGAGCTGGCGCGACCGGTAGTCCATGTGGGCTATGCGGATACGATTCATAACTGCCTTCGTGCGACATGCAGAAAGTGCGGCAGGATATCGCTGCCGGAGCCGAAGCTTGATGATTATCGCGAGCGGATTCGCGAGATGATGGCGGCGGGGCGAAAATGGTGGGGAGTTGCACACGAAGTCATCCGAAGTGCTTCTTCTGTTGGGAAGTGCCCCCATTGTGGGGAAGAGAAGGTAAAGCTGAAATTCGAAAAACCAACTGCATTCGTGGAGGGCAAAAACCGTCTTTCGCCGAGCGATATCCGCGAAAGGCTTGAACGCATAACGAATGATGATGCGTTGTTATTGGGGATAAATCCAAAAATCGCCAGACCGGAGTGGACGGTCTTAACGGCTCTGCCGGTCCCCCCAGTAACCGTCAGGCCGAGCATAACACTTGAATCAGGGGTACGATCCGAAGATGATCTTACTCACAAGCTCGTGGACATCATACGAATCAACCAGCGTTTGAGCGAAAACATCGGAACTGGCGCCCCACACCTGATCGTCGAAGATCTTTGGGAGCTGCTCCAGTACCACGTCACGACCTATTTTGATAATGGGGTCTCTGGGGTTCCCCCCGCTCGGCACAGGTCAGGTCGTATCCTGCGAACGCTCGCTCAGCGTTTACGGGGGAAGGAGGGACGCTTCAGGGGGAACCTTTCCGGTAAACGTGTTGATTTCTCTGCGCGTACCGTGATATCTCCCGACCCCAACATCAGCATCAATGAGATAGGCGTGCCCGAGCACATCGCAAAGACCCTGACCATACCCGTCCGCGTGACCGAACATAACCTTGAGGAAGTTCGCAACCTGATCCGCAGGGGGCCAGATATCTATCCGGGTGCAAACTGCATGACAAGTCCAGACGGCAAACGCTATGACTTGCGTTATGCGGATCGCGAGGATCTGGCTAAAACAGTTGAGCCGGGCTTCGTCGTCGAGAGGCATTTGACCGACGGTGATATCCTGCTCTTCAATCGTCAACCCTCTCTGCACCGCATGTCGATCATGGCACACCTGGCCAAGATCCTGCCTGGACGCACCTTTAGGCTCAACCTAAGCGTTTGCCCCCCTTACAACGCGGACTTTGATGGAGACGAGATGAACGTGCATGTCCCCCAAAGCGAGGAGGCTCAAGCTGAGGCGCGCATCCTGATGGGGGTTCAGGAGCAGATCATCTCGCCGCGTTTCGGTGGTCCAATCATCGGGGGCATCCAAGATCACATAACGGGGGCGTACTTGCTAACACGAAAGGGCACCCGATTGACGAGGGAGCAGGCGCAACAACTCCTAGCTGCAGTTGGTCTATTTGTTGCCCTGCCAAAACCGGCGGTGAGGGAAGGGGGGGCTGGGTATTGGACGGGCAAGCAAATATTCAGCATGCTCCTCCCGAAGGGGCTGAACCTCACCTTCAAGGCCAAGATATGCGAGAACTGTACCCGTTGCAAGAAGGAGGAGTGCCCGATAGATGCTTACGTCGTCATACGTGATGGGCAATTGATTCACGGTGTGATAGACGCGCGAAGCTACAAGGCACTTGAGCGATGCGAGGTGCTGGACAGAATCGTGAAGGACTACGGAACAACGATCGCTCGAGAATTTTTGGACCGGACAACAAAACTTTCCATCGCCGCCGCCGTAATGTTGGGATTTACCACAGGCATAGATGATGAGGACATCCCGCCAGAGGCAAAAGAGCGGATAGAGGAAGTGCTTGAGGAGGCCGGGGCGAGGGTGAATAAGCTAATCGAGGTTTACAATGCTGGCGAGCTTGAGCCTCTGCCGGGACGCTCCCTCCGCGAGACGCTTGAAATGCGCATAATGGGGGTGCTCGCGGAAAGCCGAGATCGCGCTGGCGGGATAGCTGAAAAATATCTCGGTCTGGACAACCACGCCGTGATAATGGCCAGAACCGGCGCACGAGGAAGCATGCTCAACCTCACGCAGATGGCCGCGTGTGTCGGTCAACAATCCGTTCGAGGTGAACGCCTGAGTCGCGGTTATAAGGGGCGCGCCTTGCCCCATTTCAAGCCGGGCGAATTGGGCGCGGAGGCTCGTGGATTTGTGGAATCCAACTATAAAGATGGCCTTAAGCCGCTGGAGTTCTTCTTTCACGCGATGGGTGGGAGAGAGGGCCTTGTGGATACCGCGGTCCGAACGGCACAGAGCGGCTACATGCAACGCCGCCTGATAAATGCGCTTCAGGACCTCCGCGTTGAATATGATAATACGGTACGCGACGGTCGTGGCGCCGTGGTTCAGTTCATGTACGGTGAGGACGGCGTTGACCCGGCACGCAGCGATAACGGAAAAGCCGTTAACGTCGAGAAGATAATTGAGAGGACCATTGGGGGGTAACGACATGGTTGGAGTTTCAGCTGATACGATCAGGAAAGAGGTCCGCAAGCTCGAAGGAGTGATGCCGGAATCGGTGCTCAAGGAACTTGAGAGCGGCCTGTTGCGTGTGGGCAGGGAAAGGGCGATAACGCGCGAGCAGCTCGGCGAGATAATCGATGGAGTCAAACGGGCGTATGCAAAGGCCACCGTTGAACCGGGGGAAGCCGTTGGAACCGTCGCGGCACAGTCGATAGGCGAGCCCGGAACCCAGATGACTTTGAGAACCTTCCACTACGCAGGAGTGGCAGAACTTAACGTGACGCTGGGCCTTCCTAGGCTGATAGAGCTACTAGATGCGCGGCGAGTCCCATCAGCTGCCTTGATGAGGATATATCTAAAGGAGAGATTTGCTCGGAGCAGGGAGAAGGCGCGCGCGCTTGCCCAGAAAATCGAGATGACTGCGGTTGAGGATATAGCTTTGCAGACCGAGACCGATCTCATCAACCTGGTGTTTGCCTTAACCTTCGATCGCTCACGCATGCGGCGAAGGGAGATGACTCCCTCCCAAGTGGCTTCGGCGATTAACGGGGCGCTAAAGGTCGAAACGCGCATCGATGGCAATAAACTGCGCATAAAGCCAGCAACCCAGACCTTATCCGAGCTGCGTCGGCTCGCGGCGAGGGTCAAAGCGTTGCCCCTCCGCGGCATCAAGGGGATCAGCCGGGTAGTCGTCAAGATGGACGGCGATGAGTATGTTATCTATACCGAGGGCTCAAATCTCTCAGAGATATTGGCGATGCCTGAAGTAGACCAGACAAGAACGGTAACCAATAACATCCATGAAATCGAGGCGGTGTTGGGCATAGAGGCGGCGCGCAATGCGATAATCAATGAACTGGTAAATACGCTCGAGGAACAGGGGCTTGAAGTTGACATTAGGCATATCATGCTGGTGGCCGATATGATGACCACCTCAGGCGAAGTAAAACAGATAGGTCGACATGGAATCAGCGGTGGAAAGGCGAGCGTGCTTGCGCGAGCTTCATTTGAAATTACAACCAAACATCTTTTAGATGCGTGCATTCATGGTGAAAGCGACAAGCTGGATGGCATAATCGAGAACGTCATTGCCGGGCAGCCCATCCCGCTGGGAACGGGTTCAGTGGAGCTGGTGACGCGGAGGGAAGGGGAAGGTGGACATAAATAAGGAGATACGTCAAGCGATTGGAACGGGCAAAGTGATTTTGGGGACGAACAAATCATTGAGGGCGCTCAAGCTTGGGCGGGCCAAACTGGTTATCGTGACTTCGAACTGCGCACCGGAGATTTTAGGGGACATCAAACGTTACGCCGGATTGGCAAATGTTCCCGTTCACGTTTTCAATGGAGACAGCACGGAACTTGGACTCGCGTGCGGCAAGCCATTTCTGGTGAGCGCGCTAACGGTGTTGGAACCTGGGAGCTCGAGCATCCTAAGCTTGAGAGGGTCGAGATGAGCATCAAACTCGGCACCGACGAAATGAGATACATCGCCCTTTTCGAGGGCCTGACGGGCGTTAGGGTGCACGACTGCATAATCGAGGAGGGGGGAAGCGAGATTATCTTCGTGGTAAGGAAGGGGGATGTCGGGCTCGCGGTGGGCAAGAATGGGAGCAGGATCCGAAAGGCAAAACAGATGATTGGAAAAAGTATAAAAGTAATCGAGCATTCCTCGGACCCGGTTGAGTTTGTAAAGAATGTCTTCATGCCTGCGAGGGTTAGTGAAGCTAGGATCACGGAGCACGGAGGCAAAAAAATTGCCCTGATAAGCGTTGAGGAGGGAGACAAGGGGATCGCGGTCGGGCGGGGAGGTAAAACGATTCGTTGCGCAAAGAAGCTCGCACTCCGCCATCATGGGATCCAGGATATTTCAATCGCGTGATTTTTAGGTTTAAAAAGAGAGTGATTCTTCGGTGATTGAATGGGAAAGGCACCTCGAGGAGAATTTGCTGCTCGGAAGTTAAGCTTCAAGCGACAGAAGTTCAGGTGGAAAAGCGCTGGATACAAGCGCCGAGTGTTGAGGCTCGACGAAAAGGCCGACCCACTTGAGGGTTCTCCGCAGGGGAGGGGGATCGTCCTAGAGAAGGTCGGGGTTGAGGCTAAACAGCCGAACTCCGCCATCCGCAAATGTGTTCGCGTCCAACTCATCAAAAATGGGAGGCAGGTCACCTCTTTCGCTCCCGGCGATGGCGCGATCGGGTTCATCGAGGAACACGACGAAGTCGTTGTCGAGGGGATAGGGGGAGCTAAGGGCGGCTCATACGGCGATATCCCGGGCGTCCGCTACAAGGTCATAAAGGTGAACGGAATCTCACTGAAGGAACTCGTAAAGGGGCGCAAGGAGAAACCGACGCGGTGATAGGTTGGCACTCAAATACTTCGATAGATGGTCCGCTGACGATGTGGTGATAAATGACCCAGGACTGAAAAAATATATCCACCTACAACCCAGCTTGGTCATGCACAGCGGCGGGCGGCATGCCCGCAAGCAATTTGGGAAAGCGGGGATACCGATCGTCGAACGATTGATGAACAAGCTCATGCGCTCAGGCCCGGGCGTGAGAAAGCTTAAGGGCAAGTTGATCCGCGGAGCAAAGGCCTGTGGGAAAAAACACAGGGCGTATAACATCGTGCGCAAATCATTTGAGATCATCGAACAGCAAACGAAGAAAAACCCGGTTCAAGTTTTGGTCGATGCCATACAAAATTCATGCCCCCGCGAGGAGACAACGCGGATAAGCTATGGGGGGATCACCTATTACATTGCCGTCGACTCTGCACCCCAGCGTAGGCTAGACATCGCGCTCAAGAATCTCGCAGCCGGTGGATTTTCCGCTTCCTTTTCAAGCCCCAAACCAATCGAGAAATGCTTGGCCGAGGAACTGATTTTGGCAGCAAATAACGATATGAAAAGCTTCGCCGTGGCACAGAAAGAGGAGCTCGAACGGATAGCAAGGGGGGCGAGGTAGCGAAGCCTTTTTAAATACATCGTCGAATTAGCTAAAGGAGGAGAAGTAAATGCCAAAACCGCACATGAACTTGATAACCATCGGCCATGTGGATCACGGCAAGTCCACGTTGATAGGCAGGACGTTTTACGAGAAGGGAGTGATCAAGGAGGCGGAAATAAAGAAATTCGAGGCCATGGGCGATAGGGGCAAGAGCTTCAAGTTCGCCTGGGTGATGGACTCCCTCAAGGAGGAGAGGGAGCGAGGACTAACGATAGACCTCGCACACAGGAAGTTCGAAACCGCCAAATACTACTTTACTGTTATCGATGCCCCCGGGCACCGAGACTTCGTCAAAAACATGATCACGGGGGCGAGCCAAGCTGATGCGGCAATTCTCGTGGTTGCGGCAGACGACGGGATAATGCCCCAGACCAGGGAGCATGCCGCGCTCGCATACACGCTAGGCGTTGGACAGCTCATTGTCGCCATAAACAAGATGGATCTCGTCGAGTATAAGGAGGACATTTTCAACAAACTCAAGGCTGATGTGGTCGACCTGTTAAAGACGGTCGGATACAAGAACCCGGAGAAATTCGTGTTCGTGCCGACTTCCGCCTTTCATGGAGATAACGTGGCCAAGCCGAGCGATAAGATGCCTTGGTATAAGGGAACGATTTTTTATGATTCGCTTGATTCTTTCACCGTTCCTGAGAAGCCCCTCGATAAACCTCTCCGATTGCCCGTGCAGGATGTGTACTCGATCACCGGCGTCGGAACCGTTCCCGTCGGCAGGGTTGAGACGGGCGTGCTAAAGGTGGGCGATACCTTGATTTTCGAGCCGGCTGGGGTGAGCGGAGAAGTCAAGTCGATCGAGATGCACCACGAATCGATATCCAAGGCCGAGCCTGGCGACAACATAGGATTCAACATCCGCGGGATCGAGAAAACCGCGATAAGGCGTGGCGACGTGGCCGGACATCCAACTGCTCCACCGACCGTTGCGAAGGAATTTACCGCGCGCATCGCAGTGCTACAGCACCCGACCGCCATAGCCGCGGGGTACACGCCGGTCTTCCACGCACACACCGCCCAGGTTGCGTGCACGATTTCGGAGATCTCCCAAAAGCTTGACCCGAAGACCGGCCAGGTAATCCAGGAAAAGCCGGAGTTCATAAAGCGCGGGGATATGGCGACGATCAAGGTGACGCCAACAAAACCCATGGTGATGGAGAAGGCCGCATATCTGCCGCAGCTGAGCCGTTTCGCGATTCGAGATATGGGGATGACGATCGCTGCGGGCGTCTGCGTCGACATCACGCCGGCGAAATAGCCAACTCTTTTATTTCAAAGCCACCAGCTTAGTGAGGGATAGACTTGCAGAAGGCACGGATAAGGCTCTCGAGCACGGATCAGCGGAAGCTGGACGAGGTCTGCAAGCAGATCGTTGGGATAGCCGAACGGGTGGGCGTTAAGATATCCGGTCCGGTTCCCCTCCCGACTCGAAGGATAGTGATCCCGACGAGGAAAGCCCCAAGCGGCGATGGGACGGCGACTTGGGACCGATGGGAGATGCGCATTCACAAGCGCCTGATCGACATGCATGCGGATGAACGGGCGCTTCACATGATCATGAGGGTTCAGGCGCCGGAAGATGTCAAGATAGAAATCGAGCTCAAGACCTGATTTTCTGCGGGCAATACTCAACTTGCCTCGGCTGTAAATAGAGTGAAAAAGCGGATATTAACCCGGACGCAAGGATATTTGGTGCCGGGGTAGCCAAGTCAGGTAAGGCGCCGGACTTGAGATCCGGTGGCCCTTTGGGCCTCAAGGGTTCAAATCCCTTCCCCGGCGCCAGGTGATAACGTGAAGCGCTTCGAGTGGGTCGAACATCCAAGCGATGTGGGTTTTCGTGCTTACGGCCGCGACCTAGCCGAGGCCTTCGAGAACGCCGCCCTCGCGCTTTTCGAGGTCATGGTCGACACTCGTAAGGTCGAGCCGCGAGATGAAGTGGCGATCGAGCTCAATGCAGAGGATGAGAAAGCGCTGCTCTACGACTGGCTTGAGCGATTTTTGTATCTTCACGACGCTCGAGGGCTAGTGATGTCGAAATTCAAGGTCGAAGAGATTAAGCGCTCAAACGGCAGCTTCGAGCTCAGGGCCAGGGCGTGGGGTGAGCGATTCGACCCGAAGAGGCACGATGCAAGAACTGAGGTCAAGGCGGTAACTTATCACATGATGGAGATCAAACGCGGGCGAGGGCGCTGCTCGGTGCAGGCGGTCGTCGACATCTGAAGAGCCTTGTCTGGCCTGATCGAGAAAAACGCTTTAAAAGGATATCCTGATAGAGATTGGAAAAGAGATCCTAGGAATGGAAGATGATCCGATGCCGATAGAAAGGGAAGAGATGCAAGAAATCGCGAAGAGGTACAAGGAACCCATTGCCTTGATCATGGGTTCGCATTCAGCGCTGGATGCGAGATCGGGGGCTAGGGACTATGGGTTGAGGTCCATCATCTACACCACCAAGGAAAGGGCGAGGATATACCTGCAGAATCCGATCGTCGGGGGGCCGGATGAGAGGATCGAGGACCTCCCTCAAAGGACGCAAAGAGATATGATTTGCGTCACGGATATCAAGGATCTGGACAAGGACAAGGAATGGACGTGTGCCCTGTTAATTTTGGATGAGTACTCCGATATCGTTGGACACGTTGACAAATTGGTCGACTTGGAGTGCTTGCAGGTCCCCAATCGAGCATTTTCAGTTTATGTTGGAGGGGATGATAACTGTAGCGTTATAGAGAACAAATTCGCGGTGCCGATCGTTGGTTCGAGGAAACTTCTGAAAATCGAGAATAGGGGCGAGGTCGAGAGGGATTACTATTGGTTTGCCGAGAAGGCCAAGATACCCTACCCGAAGTCCTATGAATTCGATGTCCATGAAAACGGGGTAAAATTCAAAGAATTTATCGATGGGCCGATGATACTGAAAGCCGAACACGCGCGTAGGAAATTCGAGAGGGAATTCATTTTTGCGGCCAATTCAAATGACATGGAGGAAAAAATCAAGAGGGAGATAGGGCTCGGCAAATTGGACAAGGAGTGTTTGGAGAGTGCTAGGATCGAGGAAATAATACTGGGTCCTCACGCCAACTTCAACTTTTTCTTCTCCCCGCTGAACTCCAAGAAGGATTGGGGGGATGCCGATGACATGTTTGCTAAATTGTACGGCACT
>DAOUSU010000035.1 GCA_030627035.1 Hadesarchaea archaeon | reverse complement strand
CGATCTTGCCGAAAAACTTTTGCATGTTTCTGATGTTTTCTGGAGTGCACTTGAAGCTCGGTGGGCACTGGATCACACAGACTCTGGCACCGAGAGCGTCGGCGATTTCCTTGATTCGTTTCCAAGCCTCGAAATTGTCCCTCGTTGGGCGAAGCCAGCCATATCGTTTTCGCGCGAGTTCCTCCGGCTTCAAACCCGAGCGGCGCCAAGTTGGGCTCGTGGGAGGGTGTGTAAGCGCCTGCCATGTCTTTAAGGTATACTTGAATTCTTTGGGCGCTTCTGCCCGCCAGCGCTCGGCCGTCTTTAGCATTGGTAGCTTGTAAAATGTTTGTTGAACTTCGACGAGCGAAAATTTTTTCACGTAAACTTTGAGGCCGCCTTTGTAAAAGCCCCATCCGCAGGTGCTGACTTTAATCATCCCATCGCCCATCTCCCAATGCAAATTAATTTAAGTCTTGGAAAAATAAAACGAAGATGGTGCGGGGGTAACTCAGCTGGGAGAGTGCCGGTCCCGGTCAAGAATTTCTTGCGGGGGCAAAACTGAAGTTCCCAGTGAGCTGATATCCGGATGTCGCGGGTTCAAGTCCCGTCCCCCGCACCACAGGTTAAAAATGACTGGTGCGTTTTTAGATTACTAAAGGATAAATGGGACTATTCATACTGACCAAATCTTCTTTCGATTCTTCCACAAATATCCACATACTAACGCGTCAAAAACTATGCTGGCAGCGACAAAAATAAAACCAGCCATGTCAGAAACCACGAAAAGTATAGAAAAAATCAAAGGTATAGCAAGTATAAAAATTCCAAGGAACAGTAGCCAATAAATGAATTTAAAGGTCTTGTGTCCTATTCTTTCACCATCAATACGAGGAAAACAATGTGTTTTTGAACGATCTAAGCATGTGGTATAATTCTCACATTTCCCACATAAATCCAGTTTTAACAAATTGCTGTAGTCATAGTATAGATTTACAAATAAAACCCCAAACAAAAACCCAAGTACCCAAGTCAAATTTAGTACCAACAAAACAAAGCCAATAACTATAACGACAACAAAAGGAATCAAATGACCTAAAATCCTTTTTCCAGACTTATCAAAAAATCTCCATAATGGATTTAATTCAATTGCCCCTCTTTTGACGCGTGCTTCCCAATTAACCCAAGACAGAGCAAAATCAAATAAACTAACAAAAGCGAAGAGGATGAGACCAATTACTTCCAACCTAACCCCCAAACGATTTTGGTGGTTAAATTTAAGTTAGTTCCCTTATCTGAACACTAGCAAAACTGCTCCCTCATATTTTTATTTCAGCCACTACGGTGAAGCAGTCTAGGCATTTTCTGAGGAGATTTTACGGAAATCCTCTGGAGGGTACAAATCTGGGTTCAAATCCCGTCCCCCGCACCATAGGCATTCAAAGGCAGTTTGGGCATTTTTAGAGGAAATTTTCCGGAAAAGTTCAAGAGGGTACAAGTCTAGGTTCAAAACCCTAGTACCGCACCAAAATTAATTTTAGAGCCGCATCGTTTCGTAGCTTAGATTCAGCTCGCCATTTTTGTCCCAATCGAATACCGGCACATCTCGTCGGAGGCGCTTGAACTTCTCGCTCAGGGCATGAACGACGATCGGCAGGGCTATCGTCGCATCTGCATAACACGTGACCTTGTTTGCCCTTCGATGGATCTTTCCCCAAGACTGCGCCTCCTCAAAGGTGCACCCCGAGAGCCCGCCCCACTGTGGGGTGTCCGTCGTTATCTGGATTGCATATTTGTGGCTGCGATCGTGGCGCGTCTGGTAGCTGGCGATGACCGCCGTTTGGTTGATGAAATTCTTGGGGATCCCGCCCCCCAGATAGACCACTCCGGTCAGCTTTGCCTTCTCGGTGATGCGGGAACTCTCCTCCACGTCCTTGAGCGCGTCGATCAGTATCCGCTTGCGGATGTAACGAACGGTATCTCCAACTTTGACCCTGCGACCCCTTCGATTGGCGAACATTATCGAAAAACCGAGGGCGCTATCGTTCAGGGCCGGGGAAAATACGGGAACTCCTCTGCGATAGGCGCTCACCAAGATCGAGTCTTTTTCCCTGCCAACTTTGCTCAAGGTTTTTCCGAGAATGAGCATGAGTTCGCGGGACGAGTAGGGATAATCATCCTTCAGGCCATGGGAAAACTTCTCTATCCAATTGTCGAACTTGTAGAATCCCTCTTCGTCCGCGAAGACGTCGTAAATTCTATCAACTTTGTATTTCCTTAGCTTCACATCGTCGGTCAGGTGGGTGCCTACATAGTGCTTCTTTCCTTTTGCCTCGTAAGCGTCATGATAGAGATTTGCCCCAGTGCTAACCACGATATCAACCATGCGCCGCTTGATCAGGTAGGAGATAACCCTCCGCATTCCGGCGGGGACCATCGCTCCTGAGAGGCCGAGCCATATCACCACTTTTCTCTTTCGAAGCATGCGCGCCCATACCTCGACAACTTCCGCTAGTTTTCTCCCCTGAAAACCCGTCCAAAGCATCCCTTCAATCAGCTCGCTGATTTTTCGCTCGGGCCAAACCTCTAAAGGTTCCGTTGGATATTTCAAAATTTTGTGGCGCATAGTTCCAGATTAGATAAGATACGTTGATTAAAAATTTTACTATTGCGCTACAAAATTTGAGGAAGTTCGGCCAAGGAGTTAATCGTGAAATCCGCCCGATCTCCGCTGCCCCAATCCCTCCGCTTTAACAAAATCGTCCGCATACCCGCTGTTTTAGCCCCCCTTATATCTGTGAACGGTTTATCGCCGACGAAAACGCATTTACCCGCCGGCAGGCCGAGTTTCGATGCCGCTAGCTCAAAGGGCCTCGGGCTTGGCTTTGTTTGTTTCGTGTCGTCACCGCCAATGACAACGACATCAAAAAATTCTAAAAAATCAAGGCGTTTTATCCTACGCTTTTTCTTTCCCTTCACACCATCTGTATCGGTGATCATGCCGAGCTTGTATCCTTTGCGCTTGAGGTAGGCCAGCGTGGGTCTCGTGTCTGCGTATGGCTTGCTGGCGGCCACGAATGAGCTCCAGTACAAACGCGTCAACCGCCTGATGAACTGATGCGAAATTTTTTGTTTAGCTCCAATTTCCTCAAACAGCACGGGCCACCAAGCATCTCGATCGTATTTTGTTTGTAGGTTCATTCGATCGTCGAGAGATTCGAGTTTTGTGCGGATGGGCCCTTCACTTATCTCAATACCACGGAACGCCAGATATCTGTGCAGCTCCCTCGCGACCGCTCGATGCGCCGCTTTTAGTCCAGCGGGGGCATCGATCAACGTTTCGTCCAGATCGAAAAGCACCGCCTTCATCCCGCCCAGCCTATGCAAGTTTCTCCTCCCCTCCACAAAACCCAGTTATATATCCGGTAGCGACACGTGCTGCGTCCCTCAAAATTTCTTCTTCAATGCCCGGGGCACCGCATATCAGCAATAGAACATCCTTAGTTGCCCCGGTGATTTTCGTTTCATCTGCATCGCGGTAGGGGTAAATGGCGATCAGCTTTTCCGCATCCGAAACCACCAGTTCATTGCCCTCAAGCTCGATGGGCTCCTTCATCCCGATGCCGAGGAATTTTTCTCCTTTGGACGCAGGCCTGAGGGTGAGTTCGCCTTGGAGTTCGTCCGCGTCAAATGCGCCCATCGCAACACCCGTGCGGATCGAGGCGAGGTTGTAGGCGTCGACCAAGGTGTTGACCGTTGGCAGGGGCTTGTTTGCGAGGACCCTTCGAATGAGCGCCTCAGCTGCGGGCCTGTTTTTTGTGGGGTCTGTACCGATGCGCCAAAAGAAGTCCCTGTACGCCCTAAAAATCGGGACATCCTTTACGGTCGCGAGATCGTATTTTTGTTTTATCTCCTCAATCACCTTCTCTTTAAACTGCTGTAGCTCTGCTTTTTCCCTTTCGACCCTCACCCCATTGACATGCACAACCAAAACACGCAGCCCCGGAAAGCGCTTCCCCAAATCCGCGCTTATTTTCAGACCCATCTCGCTCATTATCTCCTTGGGAACTATCGATCAATGTAAATTTCTAATTTTCCGCTAAGCTTTCATCTTTTTGAACAAATATGCGCCCAGCAGGATCATGGCCAACGAGAAAATCGCCAAAATGGTGAGGTCGAGCCACAGCGGGAACAGCTGAAACTCGGACCCCCCAAGGATGGCCCCCCTCAAGCCGTCGACCCCATACGTCACTGGATTGATGTATGCTAGAGTTTGCAACCACCCGGGCGCGGTGTCGATTCGGAAAATAGCCCCCGATAGGAAAAAGAGGGGCATGATGAGGAAGTTCATCGCGACTGGGAATGCCACCGGGTCCTCTATCCTCGAAGCGATCGCCAACCCCAAACTGACAGACCCCAGCGCTAAAATTACCATGAAAAGTAAAGCCAGGAGGAAACCCGTTTTCCCCGGCATCTTTGCCCCGATCAATCCGGCGGCGAAAAGCAGCAATAGGCCTTGGATAATTGAGGTTGTTGCGCCACCAAATGCCTTGCCAAGCATGATGGACATCCGCGACACCGGGGCGACGAGGATCTCTTTCATGAATCCGAACTGCTTATCCCACAACACTGAGATGCCCGACATCGTTGCGCTGAATAGAATCGACATCCCGACGATTCCTGGGGCCAAATAATCGACGAAACTCATTCCACCTGGCATCTGGATCATTGCTCCCAAGCCCATCCCTATGATTGTGAGCCAGAGGAAAGGCATCACGATCGTCGAGATTATCCTGGCCTTGGCCCGTAGGAACCACTTCATGTCGCGGAGCCAGAGCACATAGATCGCCTGAGCACTCATCCAATCACCTCATGTGGGCCCTCATTCGCAGGCGCATCTGCTCCTTCACCCCCCCCTCCTCCTCACGGATGCCCCTGCCCGTGTAGCTGATGAAAACATCCTCGAGCGTTGGGCTCCTCAATCCCACCGAACGCACCTTGTTTCCGCGTCTCCTCACAATCTCCATCAACTTCGGGATTGTTTTTTCGCCGCCCGTGACCGTGAGGTGCAACTGATCCCCCACCACCTTCACCTCCTTCACGTACTTAACTCCACGGAAGACCTCAGCGTATTTTTTGGGCTGGGGGACTTCGAGGGAAACGATGTCGCCTTCGAGCTCGTCCTTGAGCTTCTCGGGCTTGTCCAGCGCTATGATCCTGCCGTGGTCGATGATGCCCACGCGGTCGCAGAGATAGTCAGCTTCATCCATGTAGTGCGTCGTCAGCAAGATCGTGATCTTTTCCCGTTTGTTCAGCATCTGGATGTGCTCCCATATATTTCTGCGCGTTTGGGGATCCAGCCCTAGGGTTGGTTCATCCAAGAACATTATTTTGGGGCGGTGCATGAGCCCCCTAGCTATCTCGAGCCTCCGCTTCATCCCGCTCGAGTAGGTTTCGACCAAAGCGTTCGCACGCTCCTTCAACCCCACAAGCTTCAAGACCTCGTCGATTCGTTTCTCTCTCTGGATTTTGTCCATCCCATAAACTCGCCCGTGGAAATCGAGGTTCTCCCTTCCCGTGAGGCGGTTATCGAGGGAGGGGTCCTGGAAGACTATTCCTATCGCGGCGCGAACCGAATCCTGGTTTCGGCGGATATCGAAGCCCGCGACCTTCGCGGTGCCCTCGGTCGGTGGAAGAATCGTGCAAAGCATGTGAATAAACGTGGTCTTTCCCGCGCCATTTGGACCGAGCAGACCAAAGAGCTCGCCTTTTTCTATCCGGAGATTCACGTGATTTACCGCCACCAAATCTCCAAATTTTTGCGTTAAGTTGCGCGTTTCTATCGCGTGGCTCATTTTCTCACCTCTTCAATCCCGAAGAGCTCATGGAGAAATTCTTTGAAGCCCACCATCATCTTTTTCCACTCAGAAAATGCTGTTTCAGTGGCCTTTATTCCGCCAGGGGTAATTTTGTAGTACCGACGACTCAATCCTCTGGTCTTGGGTGAGGTCCACTCGCTCTTTACAAAACCTTTCTCTTCAAGCCTTCGTAGGATCGGGTATATCGTCCCAGCTTTTGGCTCCCACCTACCCATCGATTTCTCCCGAAGAGCTTGAATGATCTCATAACCGTACATTTTGGCTCCTCTCTTTTTCAAGGCCCAAAGTATCCACATACTCAGGAACCCCCGCCTCATCTCCCTGTGTACGCGGGCCCGCCACTCGCCACATTTGTTTTCCATGAGCATCTTTCCCCATATGTAGCAACGCTATATAAATATGTGGTTTCATTACATTATCGCCCATAAAATTTCAAAAGCTTAATTTGTGTGAGATTCAAATGTAGTTTGTGCGGCCGTGGTCCAGCCTGGTTAGGACTCAGGCCCTCCAAGACAGCGAGGAAAGCCTGTAGCGCGGGTTCAAATCCCGCCGGCCGCACTACAGTTTTTCCAAGTTTTTATACCACGAAGTGAACTAATTAGTTCATGATGCGAACTAAAATAATAGATGTCCTCTCTAGGGTTTTGGGCTCGGAGAAAAGAAGGAAAATTGTTAGGGCTATGTTAAACCACCCAGAGAAGGATTGGAGCGTCCCCGAACTCGAAAAAATCACTGGAGTCCCCCACGCGACGGTCTGGCGAACGGTTCTGGACATGGAAAATGCGAAAATCTTGAGATCGAGATTGTTGGGGAAGAAGACAAAATTATTTAACTTGATAGAGGGTTCACCTTATCTCCCAGCGCTGAAGTCTGCTGTCGCTGTCGAGGTCTTCCCTCTCCGAGAGGTAGCGAAAGAATTCGCGCGAGAAGTTTCAAAACTTAATGCGGTTGGATCCTGTGTACTTTATGGCTCGGTTGCACGTGGGGCCGCGACGATAGAAAGCGATATCGACGTGTTAGTTTTGGTCAAAGAGTCGACTAAAGCGCTGAAAGCCCAAATCACAAAAATTGCCAGCGACGTGAGCCACCGCACAGGGTGTTCAATCGTGCCCACTGTGCTACTTGATGCAGAGTTCGATGAGATGGTGAAGACGAAACACGAGTTCGCAACCGCAGTTAAAAAAGAGGGGATCGTATTGTTTAGGCGGAGAAAAACATGACTTACCTAGATCACTTGGAACAGGCAAAACTCTGGTTATCGGCGGCGAAGTACGTGTTTGGGCTGCAAGTCGAGACAAGAAATAAGTACACCGTTGCGTCAGCGTTGGCTATTCACGCTGTGATCAAGGCGAACGACTCGTTAACCACGAGGTTCTTGGGACGCGTGGCCAAGCGACACGAAGATGCTCCGGCACTTTTCCTCGAATTGGTGAGGCGGAACTACTTGCCGAGTGAAGAATCCCGCCACCGAGATACCTTGGCCGAGGCGATAAGGGAAAAATCCGCGGCCGATTACCACGCCGAGTTTTTCTCCAAATAGGATGCGGAGGGCCTGATCAGAAAAGTCGAAAAGTTTGTCGAGATGGTTGAGAAACATCAAAAACCATCGCGATAGACTGAGTTCAAATGCATGGGTTCAAAAGCAAGTTTTCAGGCTACTCGAATTAGAATAGGCAGCGGTCATCTATCCGGCCGCACCACCAAAATCATGCGAAAATTCAGGTAGAACTTACGTTGGGGACAACCGCGACATGATTAAAAAAACGATCAACAAAATGATGAAGGGCACAAACATAAAGATCATCATTCGTCTCTCCTTCTTTCGCGTGGCTTGAATGGCAGCGGCACAATCCGGACCACAGGTCACTTGATTCGGATTGTTGGAGAAAAAGGTTTTCCCGCAACGGACGCAGTGCCGATGTCCATAAAATTTTGCCTTCAACTCCCTCTGGTTCGACGTCAGGTCATCGATAATTTTTTCTACATATCCCTTGTCAGACATCCGTTTTCCCCGGAGATTCTTTGGTTCTGCTTTCTTATTACTTTTCTCTCGATGTGTTTCCAGACAACCCACCGCATGCGCGTCATATCCGTAGGCCTTGGCCTTAATTCGTCTTGAGACAAAAGTTATTGAACCACGTGGATTACCGAAATAAGCGAGGCGCGCCGAGTAACTCGTGAGAAAAATGGAACCCGTGTTCACCGAAATCGATCGGATAACCAACCTAGACGTGATGGGCAGGAGGAACAGGCTCCTATATTGGGCCACCAGGGGGGCAACCCCGCTCTGCCTGAGGGCCGCAAAGCTCATCAAGGATTCGATACAAAAACACGGCACGGTTATCCTGACATCCGGTTTTCCCGTAATCCCCAACCGCAGGCCTGAAACCGATGGCCCCCCGGGCGCCGTCGTGCTGGCGAGGGCGGTCAAAACCCTTGGCGCAACCCCCCTCCTCGTGACCGACGAACTCAATTTGAACGTGCACGCGGCCCTGGCGAAGGCGGTGGGGCTGAAAGGAGTTGAGATAAAGACCGTTCCAGTGGATTTTGTTAAAGCAAGGGAGACGTGCCGTTCGATCCTCAGGGAGCATGATCCCAGTTTGCTGATCGCGGTCGAGAGGCCCGGGGCGAACAAAGCCGGAATTTATCGCAACATGAGGGGTGAAGATATCTCGTCGCTGGTCGGCAAAGTGGACCCGATGTTCGTCGATGCCGCGAGGAGGCACATTCCAACCATAGGCATAGGCGACGGTGGCAATGAGATCGGGATGGGCAACGTGTTTCGGGCGGTGGAGAGGTACATCCCTCACGGGCGTTCAATTGCCTCGAGGACTAGGGTGAGGTCCCTGGTCGTGAGCGCCGTCTCGAACTGGGGGGCATACGGGATCGTGGCAGCCCTATCGATAATCGCCGGGCGTCAGCTCACGCATGACGCTGGGCTCGAGAGGAGGATGATAGAAACGTGCGTGAAATCGGGGGCGGTGGACGGCGTTACCAAAAGGGCGGAGTACGGCGTGGATGGGCTACCATCGGGCTTTCACGAGCGCGTGGTGTGGATGCTTCGTTTCATGGTTGATAGGGCGCTTGAAACTGGGTGAACAGGGGGCTTCTTTTGCGGGAAAGTTAAATTCAAATTTATTAATACTGGTAAATCAAGAAAGACTAAAATTTGATACAGAAACTTGTCGCTTGGCTCATTCCTCGAGACCCACCACCCAGATTGGCACTTGTACAGCACTGCGGAAATGCGGCAAGTATTTGCAAACCTTTTCAAAAGTAAGGCTTCCCCCCCATGTTTGCGTATACTCCTT
>DAOUSU010000008.1 GCA_030627035.1 Hadesarchaea archaeon | reverse complement strand
TGGGGTTGTTCACCCCGCCCCCGTCAGCCTCCAAAAGAGGCATGGAATGTTATCTCGGCGATAGGTTTAAAATTTGCCAAAGTTCAGTAAATAGACAAAAAATACTATCTTCGGGCGAAGGGGGCAATCCGACAATTCGTATTCTTGCACAACTTCTTGCAGAAGCCAGATTTTTGATATTTACAAGCCTTTTGAAGCGGCGAACAGCGCCGATTACGAGTTGGTCTAACTTGTTAGCCGAAACCAAGAGCGCTAAAGTCGGGTAATAGACAAATTTGGGGGCCCCGCACACCTCAATTAGCGGTTTTCTCGCGATTAAACGTCTTAGATTCGAACTTTTTCAACCATTTACGCATAGTTGCATAGAATGACTAGGATTTTTTACGATCTCGGCCAAGATCCTCGGCCTTGGCCTTCCGTTCTCCTCCAAGATTACGCCAAACTTGCGCCTGGAGTGTCCCTCTAATATCACGGCTGGCGTTCGATATTCTATTTTTGTTTAAAAAGTCAAGAATTCAGGGAAAAACCAGCCTCATCCATCGCCTTCTCTTAGCGGGTGGCCTTGCCAATTCAACTAAATCGGGGTATTGCTATGAAGGAAAAGGAATTTTGCGCATCTAAAATTTCCAATGCACACGAAAAACGTGGAGATTGCTAAAAATCAGTTGTAACCCACGAGCCAAAATATGCTAGATAGACATAAGTTGTCATAGGGGGAAATCCTTTATAAGAAGTGTACTTAAGTGTATAAACGATGACATATGCAGAAATTATTCACCATTAAGGAGGCAAAGAAGATCTTGGGTGTCTGTACCAAAACAATTCAAAGATGGGATCGTGCGGGAAAAATACGATGTGTCAGAACCCCTGGAGGAAGGCGTCGAATCCCAGAAAGCGAAATTTTGAGAATTCGTGGCAAAATCGAATTCCAGCCAACGCCTCAACCTGAAATTGAACCCGTAAGGAAACCAGAGGCCCGATTAAGGGGGGTGCCCGCCACCGTGCCACCGGTAAAAAAACCTGAGAAAGCAGCCCCTCCAACCGAACTCCCACGCCATGCCATCCTCGATAAGCTCGCGGCTGCTGGATTGGCCCAGCGCGGGGCCTTCGGTGACCTGCTCTCGGCGGCGGCTGTGCTTAGAACCTTCACGATAAAAGAACTATCCGTTCGGGCTCGATGCCCCGAATCAATTACAAAAACGTTTTGTGAACGAATGGCCTCCCGTGGCTTTCTGACGGGTAAAAATGAGGGATTTGAACTTCGAGTGAGACTGATAAGGTGACCACATTCGAAAACAAAATTGGCCACAACCAACATTTTGAGCGTTACATCCAACGCTGGGGGCTCCAACGTGACCCCTTCGCGCCAGAGCTGCCCTCCATGGACGCATTTGTCCCCTCTCAGCGAGATGACATACGTAAACTTAAGTGGACATTAACTGACAGCAAATTGGGAATTCTGACGGGTGGCCTCGGAATGGGCAAAACCACCATCTGCAAGTTTCTGATTGCCTCACTTAAGGAGGAGAACCTTGCCACCACTGACCTATCTAAACAGGTGGTGCCGGCATTCGTCCATGGCGCCACCTATAAATCGACAGAGGAGCTGTTGCGCGCGATAATCCTCGGTGTGGAGATGGATGCGAAGATGGATCGTGCAAGCCTTTTTGAGATTTTACGTCGGTGGCCGAACGAACATCAGGAGGGGCTGGCAATTTTAATTGATGATGTCCCTGAAAGCGGTTCCGACATACGTGAGATGGGCGAGTTTTTGCGCGTACTTACAGATATCCCCGGAATAGCGGTTCTGCTCAACGGCGAACCAAAACGAATGCAGCGTTTTCTGTCGGAGATTCCCTCACTGCGGGATCGTGTACAAACGCATGTCGAACTAAAACCAATGAAAAGTGAAGAAATTGGAGAATTGATCAAACTCCGCCTTAAAAATGCGGGTTGCGCCCATTACAGCCGTTTGGTCTCCCCAAATGCCTTAAATGCCATCTACAAGCTCAGCAAGGGGGTACCTCGACAGGCCCTAAAAGTCGCTAGCAACGCCCTGCATTATGCCGCTGAAAAAAACAAACGAATAGATGCCAACGCTGTTCGAAAGGCAAACAAACGCCCACGTGCAAAACGCATTTCCATCGTTATCCTTGTGATCGCGATAATTTTAACGATATTTTATTTGCTAACAGATCATTTGCCGTTTCTAAAACGTTTTTTTCCCATCTAAGATGACCCGCCCAGATTTCTGGGGATGGGCTATTCCCTAGACGAGCCTTTTTTAATCGTTTTCGTCATGGAACTAGAGATTTCTTCTGTATCCAACCGTTTGATGATCATCAAAAATGTAGTTGGGAGGAGCGGGCTGCGGCTTAATTTTTGCCCATCGACCATACGTCACCAAAAGTGTTTACTTGTTTCCTCATTAAGGAAACAAATTTAAACCTCGACAAAAAGAGTTCATCGGGCAATAGCGGGAGTTGGGGGATACGCCAATGGAAGAATTCGTCCGTGCTGAAAAATGGCTGAGCGAAAATCTGCTCGCACGTGCGCTGCTCGAACGCTCACATTTCGACGAAAAGACACTCAAGACGATGCTTCTGCACTACTGGAGCGAGGGCGCAACCTTCGAGGAACTCGCGAGGAGACTGCACATCCAGAGACCTGGGGCGTGGAAACGCTGGCAGAAAGGATATGACACAGTCATGCGCTCCTTTTACACGATCGAGCTGGCTATTTACGCTGGTATCCTCGATGTCGAAGCGGCCGAGCTCATGATCGATGACCTGCTGGACTACGTTTCACTCGCGCGCGGAGAGGGGAATATGGACGAACTGCGGGATAGGATCGAAAGACGGATGATACAGCTTGCAAAAGCCGCCCCGCGCCAACGTTGACCGCCAGTTTATCAACCTAAAATTCTGCAAGCGCCCTTATCTCCATCGAGCTTGTAGAACTATATCCAAATGAAGGGCTATTTCTGCTATGAAATACTATTTTTCTCATCTTTTTTCGCCTGTAGGATTTGTAAAATATCCTAAAATTGTGAAAATCGGGCATTTCTACAAGCCCATCTCCATCGAAAGGTATTTATTACGCTTGGGCGAAGGAAATCCGACAACAAAGACAAGGAGGCAAAAATAATGGCTGAAGAGAAACCTGCGGTGAAGGAGGAAAAACCTGTGAAGGAAAAAGCGGCTGCAGAAAACACGGTTTTTATCGGGACGAAACCAGTGATGAACTACGTGCTGGCAGTGATAACGCAGTTCAACATGGGATCCGGTGAGGTCACCCTCAAAGCACGCGGTAAAGCGGTCAGCAGAGCCGTCGATGCAGCGGAGATCACCAAGAACCGGTTCCTGCAGAACGTGGTCGTGCGGGATATTAGAATAGGGACGGAAGAGCTTCAAGCGGAAAGCGGCACCATCAACGTTTCGACCATAGAAATTGTGCTCGGAATGGGCAAGTAAGCCCTTCCGACGCTTTTTTTATTTTTGTCTTATCCCTAAGTTTAGATGCAAAGTTAATTGATAAAAGCTCCAAGCTTGTATTCGAGTAGGGTTGCATGAGGCTAGATGAGTTGGGGGATTGGCGGAGGACACACCTCTCCAATGAAATCACTCCCGAACTGGCCAGCGCCGAGGTGACTTTAATGGGCTCGGTCGTGGACGTTCGGGACCTCGGTGGAATTAAATTCCTAATCCTTCGGGATGCCGGCGGAACCATACAGGTCACCGCGCCGAAGGCAAAAACCAGCAGGCGGATTCTCGCCAAGATAGACTCGCTGAGCAAGGAATCCAGCATTGCCGTCAGGGGTAAGGTAGTCACGGCAAAACAGGCTCCTCGCGGCATGGAGGTGGTGCCGACGGATATAAAACTATTGAATGCCGCGATTACCCCCCTCCCGCTCGACCCAACTGGGCGGGTTAAAGCCGATTTGGATACCCGCTTGGACTCGCGCCTGCTCGACCTGCGCCGCCCGAAGACGATGGCGATATTCAAGATACGACATAAAGTTCTACAAATCGTGCGGGAGTTCCTCGTATCAAAGGGGTTTATCGAGGTCAACACCCCCAAGATAGTTGCCACGGCGACCGAGAGCGGCGCCGCCCTCTTTCCGATCTCCTATTTCGAACGCGAGGCATTTCTGGGCCAGAGCCCACAGCTCTACAAGGAAATTCTTACTGGCTGCTTCGATCGAGTGTTCGAGATCGGGCCAATCTTCCGCGCGGAGGAACACGACACCACGCGCCATCTGAACGAGGTGACCTCCGTGGACATCGAGGCGGCGTTCGTGACCCAGGAGGATGTCATGCGGATCCTCGAAGAGCTCATCGTTCGCGTCTTCAATCGGGTGAAGCAGAGGTGTGCCGGGGAGCTCAAGGTCCTCAAGCACGATCTGAAGGAGCCAAACCCGCCGTTTCCTCGAATCACCTATGGCGAGGCGCTAAAAAAACTAGATGACGCTGGCGTGAAGGTGCCTTGGGGGCAGGATCTCCCAACGCCGGCCGAACGCAGGCTGGGGGAACTCGTTGGGGGGACTTTTTTCGTGGTCGATTGGCCGACTGAAACTAAACCCTTCTACATCATGCCACATAAGGACGACCCGAAGCTCTGCTGTGCATTCGATCTGATGCATGAAGGGCTCGAACTCGCATCGGGGGGTACGCGTATTCACCAGGAAAAGCTCCTGATCAAGCAGCTTAGGCAAAAGGGGCTTAACCCCAAGCGATTTGAATCGCACCTCAAGAACTACAGATGGGGTCTACCGCCGCATTCTGGTTTCGGTTTGGGGTTGGACCGACTTGTGATGGTTCTTACCGGTGCGAAAAATATAAGAGAATGCGTATTATTTCCAAGAGACAGACGAAGGCTCGTCCCTTAAACCCTTTTGTATTACTTTTCAGTGCCTCTTTCCTCCAAAGACGATTCATTTTCCAAAGAGCTTACACCAACTAAAGGCCTATACGCTCGGGGTTCTTGCCGGATATGGGTGGCTAAGCTATTCCCCTCAAAGAGAAGAGATCATGTAGGGCTTGAAACAATCGATTAGGAACTTGCCGATGCATTCTGGCCGTGCCTTAACAAAGTTCATGACCTAACCCCTAGCTAAACGACTAGGTCTAAGCATGGGCACGATCAGGAGGCACCGGAACAAAGGCAAGGTTTTGATAAAAAAGACTTATACATCGATAACAGTTACGATAATAGATTAAAAATGAGGCCAGAAAAGTGGTGATGTGCACATGAGATGGGTACTGAGGTCAAAAATTCATAATGCAACGGTGACTGAAGCAAATGTAGATTACATTGGCAGTATTGCGATAGATGAAGATTTGGTTGAAAAAGCCGGTTTTTGGCTTGGCGAAAAAGTTTTAGTCGTCAGCAATACTTCTGGTGCAAGATTAGAAACTTATGTGATCGCTGGTGAAAGGGGCTCTGGCACTATTTGCATGAACGGTGGCGCCGCGCATCTGATCAAAAAAGGGGAAAAAATCACGGTCATGGGTTTTGAACTTACGGACAACCCCATCGTGCCCAAAATTATCCTTGTTGACGAAAATAACAAATTTGTGAAATTTCTGTGAAAATGGATTCCTTGACATCGAGCCAAGTCTTACAGCCCGCGTTAGTAACCAACAATCCCATTGCTCTATTCCGAGTTCTCGTGCAAATGAAGAAAAGCATCAAATCTACATCGGTCCACGAAGTTTCCAGAGGAGCTTTGGATGGCTCTTTATCAGCACCCTCAGCAGGGCGCTCAGGGATATCCTTTCGAACTTCACCCCCTGCACTGCCTCGGCCAGCTCATCCAGCTCGGCGTCCGAAAAGTTGATTATCACGTTTTTTGCCTTGAGGTATTTCCCGAGCCTCTTCCCAAATAATTTCATCCAGCGGCGCTGATATTCGCTCAATCTCTTCTTCGATGTATTCCCCTCCGCCACGGCCTTTGCGGCAACCTCGCCTGCTATGTCGCCCGCCCTCATCGCATAGTCAATTCCACCACCGGTGAGTGGATTAACGTGCCTCGCTGCATCTCCAACTATAATGAGGCCATCTCTAACCGTCTCTTTGACCGGCCCCCCGACTGGAACGCCTCCCGCATTGATCTCGATAACCCTCCCTTTCTGAAGGTTCGGCCTGGAATTCACAAAGTTTCGAAGATAGTCGATCGGCCTGTGTTCGGCGCGGCTGGCGAGAACACCCAAACCGACATTTGCCATGTCCTTTCCCTTCGGGAAGATCCATACATACCCTCCTGGAGCGAGCTTGCTACTCAGGTAATATTCCATGGTGGTCGGCGATTCGAATTCTATGCCAACCATCTGAAACTGCGCACCGGATTCGAGATCGTCGAGTTTTAGAACGGTATTTATCCCGGCCCAGCGAGCAACGCGGGACATCACGCCATCGGCCGCTATTATCACATCCGCGCATACCTCCGTTCGTCCGTTAGGTCCACGTGCCCTCACGCCCCTGACCTTTCCACCGTCTGAAAGTAGCCCATCCACGACAGTCCCAACCCTGATGTCCGATCCGGCATCTGCCGCCAAAGTTGCCAAATGCTTGTCGAATATCTTGCGATCTAAAATGTAGCCGATTTTGCCCCCCGCCGCCTTCTCGGACATGTAAACCGCTATGCCCGAAGGCGAGACGATCTTGGCCACGTTTACCTTATGAACCGCCCAGCGGGAATCAGGCTTTACCCTTAGCTCGCGCAGCACATCCTCGCCTAGAGCTTCGCCGCACTGCACAGGGACGCCGAGCTCGTGGCGCTTGTCTAGAAGCAGAACTTTTGCGCCCGAACGCGCCGCCGCACGTGCAGCTATCGAACCCGCTGGACCGGCACCAACGACCGCAACATCATATTTTTCGTTCAATTTCTATCGCCCCAACTGGACACGCCTTCGCACACGCACCGCAATCGGTACACTTGTCCCCAACCTTCACCTGAGCGTCCGACACCTCAATCAGATTGAGTGGACAAACGCTCGCACACGCGCCGCATCGCATGCAAGTGCTCGCGTCAACCTTCATTTTACCCGAACTCCATGAGCGTGCGTTGCGCTTTGGGCGGTCGAATCTCGGCTAACTCCACGGGCACCTCGAGGCGTCCATAGCTCCCACCGCCGCCCGGAATCACCCTCAATTTTTGTCCCCTAAATGCTTTTATAATTGCTGCAACCCTAGGCCCGGCAGCCGCGGCCACCTCATCGGTCGGCACATCGATCAAAACCGAGATCTCATTTCCGAAACGAGTAACTAGCCTGCCCCACATCTCCTGCACATCCGGAGCATGAGCGTCACTTTTGCCAAGCGCTAGCGCGATCACTTCGGTCAAGGGAGCAACCCGCAGATAGCCCGGTCGGTGGGGTGGGTGTTTTGGCCCCTCGTAATTCGCGAGTTCGTTTATTCTGTCAAAAACCCCTTTCTTGACCCACCCGCCGCACTTGCCACAGCGCCAACGCAGCGCTTTCGCTTGATCGAGGGTGAACTGCTTGTAGCAGCGGGAGCAGGCGGTCATGTGATATTTTCCGAGCTGCGGATCAAAGCCGACGTTCAGCAAAATCCGCCGTCCATTTTCCCGCTTGATCCCCTTGACGATTTCGGCGTGGGTTGGCTCCGCCAGCTCAAAGCGGTTGAACTCGCGGCCCAGCTTATTTGGCCAAGGACTGTGTGCATCCGAGCATGACAAAAATGTTAAATCCTGAAGTTCCGCAATCCGGTCGGCCATCGATGTGTCCGCGCTGAGACCGAGTTCTAAAAAATTTATTTTGCCCGTCTGATCGCCGTAGCATGCCCCCAAGCTGTCGAACTCCTTGTACATGCTCGTCCAGGGTGTGAAAGCATGGGCGGGACCTATCAAACAGTCACGTGCGTGCGCTATCTCAACTATCTCGGGCGCGCCCAGCTCAAGATGAGGACGACCATCGGTGTCTATGTCGCTGGATTTTTTTGCTAGCACCTCACGCATGTCCTCAACGGTGGCAAGGGAGGGCAAAAGAATCAGATGATGTACACGGCGCCTATCCTCGACCTCAACCGTCAGTATAAACCTCGTGCCATAGCGAGGGTGTTCAAATGTGCCATCCGCGACCTCTTTTAACTCAGCCTTGATGCCCTCCAACCACCTTGGGTGAAAAACATCGCCGGTGCCAACGAACGAAAGCCCCTTGAGCTTGGCCTGCTGAGCGATCGTGTTGATATCCATTCGATTTGAAGTCGCCCCACTGTATTTCGAGTGCAAATGTAAATCAGCATTATAGACTTTCATCTTGCTCAAAGAAATCCCTCATCATAACACTTAGTCTGTAGTTTATCTGTATTTTACCTGTATGGGCTCCATTTTCGATTTCGTTAAGGTATTTGCGAACCGAATCAACTGACACCTGAGCGCGTATTCAGCTTGTTTTTAGCTCATGACTCTTAAAATTCAAAAAAGCGCTTGAGGTCCTCACGTATTTTTTGTCCGTCCGGTATAGCGAAAATAAATGAGGAAGCCCAAAACTTGGGGTGCGATGAACCGTACATGGCAAGCGAGCTACCCAAGAATCCTCGAATTTATTCGCGGGAGTGTCAACCGATGTACCAAGCCTCTTTCTCTTCCGCGCGCCTTTCCTTTCTCTCCCGACGCTCTATCTCCCTCCGAATCCTCTCAAGCATCTGTTCGGTTTTCTTCGCGCGGCGTTCAAGTGCACTCATATCAATCTTGATGCCCAAAACATCAACCAACATCTCAAGCACAGCCTGTGCGGAGCGGTGATCAACCACAGCACCGTGCGTTTCGCCAAGCAGACAGACTCCCTGAATTCCGCGCAGCTTTCCAAGACCCAACAACAATCCTGCAGCGCCTATAATCGGTCCCCCGCCTTTCTCTATTGTAACTCCGCGGGCACGGAATTCCTTTAAAAGTTTTGAATCCCCCACTCCGACAACTTTGGGCTTACCGCGCGAATACCTCCCCGTTGCGTGGCCTCCAAGCGTGAAAAGCCGTTTCACGCCGAATTGCTTTGCGACATCTAGAACGCGTTCAGCAACCTCATAGTGTCCCTCCGAGGAGACCGGCTGCACATCCCCAACTAAAATTATGATGTCTTTGCTGTCCGCGTGTGCGTGATAAAACTCGTATCTCAGGGACCTGAGCGTGCCATTCGTTTCAATGACAACGTGATGGGGGAAAAATGGTGAGTAAAGCTCTGCAAATTTCTGAGCATGAAGCTCCTCCGCCAAGTGTTCCGCCGCAAGCTTGCCGACATAGCCCATCCCCGGCAGACCCTCAACGAGCACCGGCGACTTGAGCTTGGGCCTCGAATGCAAATTGACCGTCGTTTTCTCCATCTTTTAGGCCTTCCCCGCCTGTTTTTTTAACGCCCGCCGGTATTTGCCGTATGGATCAAGCGGGGAAAACTTCGGTGGGTGCGGGAAAACCGTTTGCCCTCCGCAGCTCGGACATGCGTCTTTGAGCGTATATATGCCGCATGACTTGCACTTTTTTATCTTCATTTGCCCGCCCTATGAAATTCCCCTTTACCCCCCGCTTTTTTCACCGCTGCGATAGCGCCCTCCGCCGCCCTCCGTATTGCGCCCTCAGCAACTTTGTAGGAGGAAGATGTAACGACCTCGATGCGATATCGCGGCGAACCAACATAATAAAATTCCACATCAGTTTTGCCATTCCTCACGGAGTCACGAGCCTTCATCATTGCAGATTTTATCACCTCAACGCCATTCTGGGCGGGACAACTCAGGTCCACATATCCCACGACCTTAAAGGACGGTGGCACGACCATCGAGGCCGCCACATCGCTTAACGCATCTACCCATCTCTTCTCCTTCACCACATCTGCAAAAGCTTCCTTATCCCTCACGGCCGATTCAAGCGCCGAGTAAAGATCACCGAATTTTTCCTGCAAAACAAAACCAATTTCTCTATAGGCTTCGTCTAGGTTCTTTCCAAGCTTTTCCGCCGCCAACTCGAGCAATCTCTCGGCCTTGTTCTCCAGTTTTAGTTGCTTGGCCTTCCATCGGCGCTCGCTATCCTTGACCCTGCGGAGCGAGAGATCGACGCGCCCCCTCTCCGGATCTACCGCCAAGACCTTGCACACCACCTTTTGGCCTTCTCGAATGTGATCGCGAATGTTTTTGATCCAGCCCGAAGCGACCTCAGATAAATGAATCATGCCTTCCTTCCCCTCGTACTCATCGAGAGTCACGAATGCTCCCTGCGCAAACACTTTTGTCACCGTACACATGGCGAGTTCCTCAACTGCCGGCCATTCGGATCTTCGTCTCACCAAGGCAATCCTACCCCACCACACCCAGAATTGTAGTTTTTATCTCGGCTTTTCCTCCACGCGGCATCACAAGAGTCTTCCCACACACCTGACACTTGATCACCGAGCTGGCATGGCTGTACACCAACTGCTCGTTGCCACAATCATTGCACCTGACCTTTAGAAATGTGGCGCGTTTTTTTCCTTGCATTTGCACCCTACTCCTCGAACTTTATGCCCTTCGCCCTAAAGCCGCGACGGGGATGGGACTTCCCACAGACGGTACACTTGAGCATCAAGACGATTTTTTTCGTCGTCTTTGCGAATTTTTTCTGCTCGGACCTCGGCTGGCTGCCGTAGCCCGCTGTGACACGGGCGAACTGGCGCTGCCCCCAGCTGAGTGAGCGGGGAGCGCGCTTTTTCAGTTGAGAAACGGTGTGCACCGTGTGCTTCCCGCAGGAGGGGCAATACGTGCGAATTTTTTTCGGGACTTTCATGTAACTCACCAAGAACTTCCGCATCCTCCCCAAAAAAGATATCGCTGCTACAGCTTAACCTCAATTTTTCTTGCGAGTCCGTGCTTCACCATTAGTTCTCCGCTGCGCTTCGGCAAGCTCGCCACCTCGCCCCGCCTGAATGGACCGTACTGTCGCATGTCCTCGCCCACTATCTTCTGTGGGACCTCATCCTGCATGATCAACAAAACATTTGTTATTTCGTGCGGCGCTGCTATCGCTGCTTTTCCTGTCATCGCTGGAAAAATGAGCTCCGTATAAAGCTTCTCCAAGCTCTGTCTCACCTCGCTGAATGCGTAACGCTCACGCTCGAGCAGTGGGGCGGGCAAATGTCCTTGAGTCACTTCATCAATCGCCTTGAGCGTGCGGGAGAGGTGGAGATCATGCACCATCCGCATGACATTTCGAAGCTCTTCCTGGAGTAACTCCCGCTGCAGGGGTTCGCCGCGTTTGAGCTCTAAATTTAACGCCGCTACATGCCTGGCAACGTTTTGATAAAACTCCTCCGGGAGTTCGGTGAGTTCGCGTGAATTTTTTTCCGCCAGCCAAACCCGTTTCAGGTCCTCGAACGAAAATCCTGCCATCATCCCTCACGCTCGCGTACAAATTTTGGAATCGCCTCATCCGGAGTAAAATGTTCAATATCACGCACGAGCACGCATTTCATGCTGACCCCGGAGTGCAGGCTCGAGGGTAAACGCAGAATTCGCTTCGTGTCGATCGTCACCTTTCCATCCGTGAACCCCGAGTTTAACCTCGCCAAAAATTCCAGAAGTTGCCTGAAGGTTTTCGGTCCCATTCCCCCGAAATCGTGAAGTTTTCCCAATTTCCCTTCGCGTATCGCTGCGACCACCTGCTCCTTTTCGGCCATCAACTTTTTGACCAGCGTCCTTCGTACTCCACGAGCCCCCAAAAGTCGTTGCTCGCTCAAGGCTTTGAAGGTTCGCGCAACGCGCTCGCGGAAGACTTTGGAGTAACCGAGCGCCATCGTGACATCACTTGGGATCACGCTTCCGGTGATGTACTCCACGATTTGGGCTCGCTCGGTCTGCTCTAGTGTCATTATCGAGTCGTCGGTTGCCCTGATGTGAAAACCCCTTCCCGAGTATACTGTAAAGACGTTCCGTAAACCTAGATCCGAGCGCAGAGTTTCGGCAAACTGTATTGTTACCCGCCGGGCCTCATCGATGCATCGCTCGCAAACTTTTCCCTGGGGACAACCACAGCTCCTGAGGGGGAGGTCCTTTGCGTCGATATCCAGGGCGAGCTCGGACTTTAACCACCCCTTCCGCATCGAGGGGTGCTCATAAAGCGCGACGCTCGAGAAAGCCGAATAGGGGGCCCTGTTCCTCAAGAACTCCGCCAGCTGCTCGACGGTCATGAACTGATTGTATCGGTTGCTGGGCCCAGTGCCATCCAAATCAAATCCGAATTCACGCAGGGAGAGGGTGTGGAGGATGAAATCGGGGATCTCGCGCTTGTTCCACTCCTCTGCGTAAAAACGCCTTCGCTCCTCGGGAGTTGCTTCGCGCATTTCCACCTTAATCTACCCACCGGACCTCGCGTGCTCTGCTAGCTTTCTAAAGTAATAAGTGAGCGGGTTCTTTATCTTCTTACAAAGCTCATCCGGATCGCAAAGCGAGGGGGCCGACATTGCAATTTTTTGACAGTTGGGGGTTCTGTACCACTTCGACCGACCGCTCTCCTGCAGGCGCGGCTCGGTTGTCATTCCGAACCCGAGGTGGTAGTAAACGTTCGCCTTTTCCTGCGGTTGATCCTTAAAGAACGGTGGATTGCATCGCTCGGCCGCCTCGAAGATGGGTGCCGCTATCTCATCGCGCACGACCGAGATATCCTTGATGAAGTCGCCCAGCCGAGTGGCCGCCCTGCCCGATGGCGAGGCGCGCGCATAGGAGAGAAATGATGTCAGTAAAACCGTAATCGCGTAGTTCCTCACGCCAGAACCAACACCGGCTAAAGCTTTCTTCACGCATGGCGGGAAGGACTCTGGACGAAGTTTCCCCCCAGGCATCCCGGCGAACCTCCCACGGATTCCGATCTCTGGAGGCAAAAGCGAGGAGATGCCCTCTCCAACTTTAACAAGCAACGTGGATGGCACCCCCGTGTCGGAAAACTTCTCATACACCGACGCCACATACTCCTCCGTCTTCACGCTGATGAAATCTGCGAACATGTCCCAGAGATCGCGGGGGGTGATCACCGCCCATCCGTTCACCAAATAAAGCTTCGTCAATTCCGCGCGTCGGTGCCTGAGCAGGGGAGCCAAGTCCATCCATCGCACCGCGTATTTGGGCAGATACTGAGGAAGCAAGCGATCGTCTATGGTTTCTATGCCATCCTGCTCAAGGCGCCCGTCGCGTATTTTAAAAAAATCTTCCCGCGGGATCTTCTTGCCGCCGATCTCGGTCCCGTCGCCACCCTCCAGCTGAACGAGTTTCAAAGAACGCTGAACCACGCTCAAACACGCATCTTCATGGCCGCGTTTGAACAGGTCGTACATACGATATTTAATCGTCTCCTTCGTCGCGTCGCTTATGATGCGGGTCTCGCGCGAATACGGATAAGACACCGCGGCTACACCTTGACACATGAGGTAAAAAGAGAGGACATCTGCCCGAATTGCCTCGATGCTTGGCTCAACCAACATGTCCTTGCGCTGCCACCTCACGCGCGCGATGGCTCGCTCGGTGATCTCCTGCGGCATCGAATCGAGGGGGGGAGACGACTCCACGAGCTTCTTCGCCTCGCCTGCAAACGGGTCTAGCGTTGCCAAATACTCGGGCACAAACAAGTCCAGCCCCCAGTAATTCCCTAAATAATTCGGTGACTTTGCATTTAATCGTTAACTCGTGAAAATTATTTTGCTTCGATCCTGGGGGCAAGCAAAAAACGCAGCCTGCCCTTGCCCTCCGCTATGGAGAAATCGAGTTGAATCGGCAAATCCGCGCCGAGGTTGACCGTTATGACATCAGATCCCCCTGCTGCCCTCGTCATATCGCTGAGATATTTTATGTTGAACATCGCGCTGGCGGGCTGCTTGACGTTCAACTTTAGCAACCCCTGATCGCCCTTGTGCAATTTGAGCTCCGTGGTCCCCCTCTCGCTCTCGGCGAAGAGGAAAAATCCCTCCTCGCTCAACTCAAACCTCACGTTGTCGCCCACTATCTCCGCATCCTTTAAACCATCCTGGATAACCCCCGCCGCCACATCAGCTGCTGCCGTGAACTGGAGCTTTGGCTCGGGCAACTCCTCCTCGCCCACATCTATAAGTGGCAAACTAAATCGCCTCGTCGATGCCCCCTTGAAGGTGAGGGCTAAACGATTTTTCTCCTCATCAAGTTCAATTGTCAACTCATCCTCGGCTTTTGCGCGCGCCATGATCTTGTTCATCTCGGCGAGGTTCACCCCCAAAACCTTCGGTTGCTTCACATCATATTTAACGAATGCCGACGAGGACAGCTCAAAATTCACCAATGCAACGTGGGAGGGATCCATCGCCTTCATCTTGATGCCCTCAGAAGTGAGCTTGAATGCCGCCTCCTCGATTAGGTTCACCATCGCGCCCACGCAGGTCTTCCAGGTCTTTGAATTCGCCATCTGAATGCTCACCATTTTTTACCCGCCTCCCCTAAGATCCATCTCAAATTTTTTTACCTCGCGCCTGACCTCCTCATACAATCCCAGATCCAACCCATCAACCTTTTGCACGATTTCGGCGTGCAGCTCGTGGGCGCCTGCGACGTTCGACGGCGATCCGATCACCCTAACTCTGGAACCGACCTCCACGCCCTCAACTATCGCCGGGTCGTCAAAAAACACGGTGAGGTGTCCGGAGCCATCGTCGAGCACAAATTCCGCCTCCTTTTTATCCACGACCAACCCGATCACCTTAACGTATTCGTCGCCGATTTTTATCTCGGAGATCTTTCTGCTGCGTGCTGGCTTTCTGCGCGGTCGAAGTTCCTCCATGCTTAACCCCATCCATTCTTAGTGTATCTCCTTTTTTTCACTATCGTGCATAACCGTCCAAGAAAATCACATCTAAGTGTATTCCCTCCAAGTATGACCGCATTTTGTGCATCGATAGAACCTTGTCGTTGGTTCATCTGCTCCGCGCGTCTGTTTGAGCCACCAATATGCGGCATAATTCCCGCATTTAGGGCACTTAATTTTAGCCGTCGGTAGCACGGGTTTCGCACCTTCATCGATAACCGGGATTTCTTCCTCCTTCTCGGCCTGTCTAATCATTTTGTATTCTTCCAATTTTTCCGCCTTCTTGATATATCCGCAACTGCCGCAGACAAGCACGTATCCTCCCTTGGCTTTCTTTGGCAGCATCAGCCCGCCGCACCTCGGACAAAACTGCATGTGTTTACCTGACCCCCGCATCCTTTAATATCCGCGCATGATCAAATGCAAGCCCACGCCAAGGGACGCGCTTGAAAATTTTAACCTCCACGGCATCGCTAGCTGCCTTTAACCTCCCGCCGATTTGTTTCGCCAAAAAACACGCGCTAATGACATGTCCCCTTGGATCACGCTTCGGATCGGAATAAACCCCCACCAGCCGCTGCAACTTGACACTTAGGCCCGTTTCCTCCAACGCCTCACGCATGGCCGCTTCCTCGATCCGCTCACCGTAGCGCACGAATCCACCAGGCAACGCCCACTTTCCTTTATACGGCTCGTTTCCTCGCTTGACCAACACCACCCCGCCTGGCGTTCTTATTACAACATCAACCGTGAGCATGGGGGCTCGCTTCATTTTAACCCCCCTGAAACCAGAGCGAGATGTACCCGAGTTTTGGAATCACGAAAATCACCCTGCCGAGTATCTGCTGGGGATAAATCGGGTAGTCTCCCGGAACTATTTTACTTCCTTCATAATAACTTTCATGTGGTTCTGAATTACGATCACCCTTGAGCATGAATCTCGTATCCCCGTTTTCTTCCCACATCGCTACGACACGATGGACCAGAGGGGTAACGTCCGGACCTCTGTCAACTACGATAACATCACCGATCGATACATCAGCTGGAGAGCTAACGCCTTGAATCACCAATAAATCCCCGCGCTCAAATCCACCGCGGATCGGGAATTTGGATATATCGTAACCAGCGTAATACTTGTTATTATTGTAATGTTGTTCCCAATTTTCTACGTCGTGCATCATGCTATTGGACGTGACCCCCCTCCAATACGAGTCGGTGCGGAAGGCAAGCATTAGGGCACCGGAAATCCCAAAATACAGGACCGCCAACGTTAGGGCGAACTCGAGCGCCCCTCGGACTATCTTGTGCCCGAATATCCTCACCACGAATTTCTTGACCGCGCGCCGTCTCCTTTTCCCTTTTCTCGCCACGTTAGACCCTTCCAGAGCTCTCGCCGCGCGCGATTCCGGTGGCGATCAGGTGGGCAGCCCTCAGCGGCTCCGGGATCAGGCTATGCGTCGAGCTCAACTTGACCACTTGCTCGGCGTCGGCGCGTTTCATGCCGGCGAACTGCATGTAAACCGGCTCCGCGCGGCGTCTCGTCCTTACCGGATAAATTTTGCCTGTCCCCCTGATTACCCTCCATCGCTCGCGCCAGTTTGGGAGGTGCTTGATCGCTTTTCTGACGTCCTTCATGTTCGGCAACTCCCTGGAAACGGCTATCACAGGCAAACCCGTCCCCTTGAATACTTTCTCGATATCCAGCACGTTGAAGCCAGCAAAGGTCACGCCATCCGTCATTATGATCCTGAGCTGGCCCTTGTGGCGGCTACCATTCACCATCTCGATTATGCGGTCAGTCACATCCATGCCGTCCAGCTCGATGTGGGTGCTCAGGACCCCGTCCAGCCATCGTCCGCCCCTGAAAACCGTGCCAACGAGCAGGACCTTCCCAACTCCATGTGGCTCGAACGGCCCGTCATCTATCCCTAGGATCCTTATCTCTGGCTTCACCTGCCAAAATTTGACCTTTCGCAAACCAACCCCATGAAGAGCTTGTGCCCTATTTCTTTAGTGCCTTTTGCAACTGCTTGCGCAGCCCCTCCAGCTGTTTCGTAACTCGTTCAGCCGCGTCCATCAGGGCATGTTCGGGCGACTTCCCTTTTTTTGTCTTCACGTAAAATTTCGGAACCCCAACCAGAGGATGCTCGATCGAATAAGAAGCCGCGACAACGCTCTCGTCCTCATACAGCGCTTTGCGCAGGAGGTTGCAGAGGGTGTGATCCTCGCCAACCACCTTTATCAAGAGGCTGTCATCTCCCTTTTCAACGAGTTCAAGCTCCATGATCACACCACGATGTTTTTTGCTCCCGCCAACTTATGAGGGTTGCGGCCGCCTGCCAGTTCCCTCACCTTGCGCTCCAGCTCGCGCATTTCCTCCTTCGAGGCCTGAACGACCACTTTTACCAACCCGGGATGTGACTCGGCGACCAAATCCATGTCGAGCTTGCCCAGCCCCTCCATCACCTTGATCGTCTGTGCGGTATCCCTTACCCGCACGTTGATAGTTCGTTTTCGTTTTCGCATCAGAGGGCACCTTGGCGGTAATCGCTCGCTAATTTTCTAAACTCAACGTTGCCGCAGTTCGGGCACTTGAGCTTTGAATTTTCCCGCTCAAGCAATGTCCGACAACGTGAGCAGGTGGCTACGACCACGCCAAGCTCATCGTCCGCCGTCGAGAGTTTAATCGATCCCATTTGGGCGCTCAAAACCCTCGCCCTGATTATGTCGCCGGACCTGAACTGGTGGTGCAGGTCTTTGACGTAACCCTTTTGGACCTGTGAGATGTGGACTGTCCCCAAGTTCGGGAGCGGGAGCTCTCGGTTCTCGTGCCCTTTAAGGACACCTATATAAACGTTCGCGGTTTGATCCCTGACCTCCTCAACTCGCCCGATCACGGTGCCGCCACCCTTCAGAGAGGGTGGCCCAGATACGCGGGGGAAAACCGAGACGCGCTTCGTTCTGGCATCCAGGAGCACAACCCCGGTGCAGGAGGAGTATATCTTACCATCCTCTTCGTGGGCCCCCTCGCCCGGCACAAACTCCTCCGCGGTTGCGAGGAAGTCCCCCGGGACAACGAAATCGCCCGTTTTTATTTCCGCCATCGGCTTCACCTTGACAACTAACCCAACCGAGTTTAAATTACTATCCTCTGACTCGCTAGAAATCTTCCTTGATTGCCCCATCCATCTGGTATGGCTCAAATTTCGTCTTTCCCAGCATGACTCGCGCCTCGAATGGAGTCAGGATCGGTCGCTCAAATCGCTCCGCATCATCGATTGGGATGCGCGGACATGCTGCACAGATGAACCCATCGAGCCCAAAATCTCCCAGCTCCTCCGGCCCCACCTCATCGACCACAAGTACATGCGCGACTTTGCCAGCCCGCTTGAGCTCCCCCGCTAGCTTCATTGCAAGCTTGAAGCGAGCTTGCCCAGGCTTGGTGCTCACGATGACGCCGAACCGCTCGCCTGCCGCAGCTCGAGCGATCATCGCCTTCCTCCTTTGCAGGAAAATGCCGACATCGGGGGCGAGCGCCTTGAGGCCCCCCGAAACCGGGTTTATGGCTAAAACCCACTTGCCGGTTGCGAGCGCCACGCCCAGCGGATGAAACTCACCGGTGCCTATATAGAGGAAACCATCCACGCGACCTGCTATCGATCGGGCACAGCCCAAATCACAGCCCAGCACCTGCCCTGGGTACTTGGCCATGAATCCCGGCTTGCCGATAACCACATCAATTCCTCCGGCGCGCAGGAGTTCAGCCACCTTCGTCAAGTAGCCGATATGCTGGACGCTCGTCACCAAACCCAAGCGCCTGAACTTGACCTCCGGCAGCGCCTGCTTGATGACATCGGAGGGATCAACTTTCATGCGGGCCTCCACGTAAAGCGTTGGTAAACAGGTAGGCAATCCAATGTCCGCATGTCCATAATGAATCAGCACGTCACATCCAAGCTGCCTTGCCTTTACATCGGCCAAGTCGCATGCGCCGTAACAGCTGCCCGCCAAGACGAGTACCTCAACCCCTACATCTTCAAACGCGGGCGTGATCTTGGACAAATATTGTTTTAGACCGGCAGGCACCTGAACCGCTGCCCTTTTCACTTCCCGCTGTTTGAGGAACCGCCTGACCTTCTCATCCTCAAAATCGTAAAGTTGTGTGACCTCCTTCCCGCCCCGATAGCCCTCTCGAAGTTTTCGCATTTTCCTCCTCCATTTGTTGCCTGTTTCTTTTGCCTTTAGTGACTTTCGGGGGGAGGCAACCGAAAGTAATCGTGCTTAAAAATCGCAGCTTGAATTTTGGGCCCTGAAAACGACTTTTTAACGCAGCTTGGGGGTCATTTTCTTAATTTTTTTGCCAATTTCTCCAGCATTTCCGCCGCAAAATCCCGAACCCTTCGCTCCTCGCGCGTCGCTGCCGCTTTGATCTCAGCCCAAGCTTCACGATCCACTTCTATCCTCACATTTATCAAATTTTTCTTTTCCTTTTTCTTCACTTTTATCACCTTTCTCACCAAAGTGTTAGAGCTATTTAAATTTTTCGGTCAAGTTTTACCTATATCTCATTATTTTAAACAGTAAATCTGGGCAAGCGCATTAATTAGGGCAAAGAAGAGATTTTACTGAAGCCATCATAAATCGAGGAATCTAAATGTTGTTAGATCGGGTCAGGTGGCTCCGCGACGTGATCTCGCCCGAATGCGTTGGTGAAATTGCCGCGTTCAGGGAGATCAAAGTTGCCCGGGTCCCTCCCGGCTCCCTCTGCCTGCTCTGCAAGGGGGGACGGATGCTCTGCGGCAAGTCGAGGTGCCCAATTATAGCGAGGGCCCAATCGCTTGCAAAATCCAGCCTGCGCATTACTTCCCCTAACATTCAGGGCTCGACTCCACCTGGAGTATTCGTTGGGCGCATCGGATATCCGAAGGTCTATATTGGTCCGATGGTTCCACCGTTCCGCGGAGATACAGAAATTCTCGATACCCCCGAGCTTTGGGTCGGGAAAAGCGTGAACGACATCATTGATTACCGCTTCGCCTTAATTCGAGGAAAAGTTCGGGCAAATGTGCACGATACTCAGACCGGTGGGAAGCTTATCGACACGCTGCAGGAGCTGGCGATGGGCAGGCGGCCGGCCGATGCCGAGGCCCTGCTCACGAGGGTACCCAATAAGGTAATAACTATAAGCGGGGAATCGCAACCCTTTGGGCCCTCCGCGCCATTGAGATCGTTTAAGGTCTCCGACATCAGGGTCGACCGAAGGATTGAGCGCTCCTTTTACGACCACGATCTTAAGGCGACCGATGCAGTAGTTAGGCTTTACCAAGAGGAAGTTCTGGTTACGCGTATTCAGCGGGCCTTCAGCATGGGCATGTTCGGCGCCGCCCGCAGGCGGAAGCTCGTCCCAACGCGATGGAGCATCACGGCTGTCGACAGCATCATCTCCCAAGGGCTGATCGATCAAATAAAACAGCACGAGACCATCGACGAATATCGCGTCTACGAGTTTCAAAACCTCGACAACCGCTTTGTCGCGATCCTCATGCCCGAGCGCTGGAGCTTTGAATGGATCGAAGCTTGGTTCCCTGGCACCACGTGGAATCCTGACAGGCGGGCAAGTGCTCCAGCGATCATGGGGGATCACGAGTACCACGGGGGACGAAAGACCTACCCGGATGTCGGGGGGTGCTACTACGCCTGCAGGCTGGCCGTCGCGGAAATGCTAAACCAAGAGCGGAGACAGGCCTCGGCACTCGTGCTTCGGGAGATCCACCCCGGATACATCTTGCCGGTAGGTGTCTGGAATGTGCGCGAATGCGTTCGAGCTGCGCTGAAGACCAAACCTCAAAAATTCGACAACCCACAGGCGGCTTTAAATCACGCCTGCAAGAGGCTCACGATTCCCTTGCGGAAGTGGATTGAAAACAGCGAGCTGCTGAAGCGGGCGTTCTTTCAGCGAAAGATCACGGAGTTCGTGGCATGAGCGTCGAATACTCCTCAATAATCTGCAAAACCGCGCTTTCGCCGAGCAAGCTTCCAGGACTGCGCTACTCGCTGAATCCCTATCGGGGTTGTGAGCATGGTTGCGTTTATTGTTACAGTCCATCTGTGATTGGTGACCGAGAATTTGCGATGAACTGGGGAAAAGTTGTCCATCCCAAGCAAAACATCGTCGAGGTGCTTACACGCGAGGTTAAACGAAAACCAAAGGGTGTTGTTGGCGTCAGCACGGTATGCGACCCCTACCAGCAACTCGAGGCCAAGCTTGAGCTGACGCGGAGATGCATCGAGCTGCTCTCACGATACGGTTTTGATGTGTCCATTCAAACGAAGTCGAGCTTGGTGTTGCGCGATGTTGACATCATAAAGCCGCATGGGTTCGAGGTTGGGGCAACGATAACGACCATGGACCGCGAGCTGGCTGGCAAGCTCGAACCGGGTGCATCGCCGCCGGATGCGCGAGCACATGTGCTTGAGGAATTTGCGTCGCGTGGCGTTGAAACTTGGCTTTTCTTTGGGCCGATCATCCCAGAAATCAACGATAGTGCGGAAAGCATCAAAAAAGTCATTGAGATGGCGAAACGAACCAACACCAAAATTATTTATGATAAACTCAACCTCAGGCGATGGGTTCTCGATCGGCTTGCACCCGTGCTCGAACGAGAGCGACTGGGACTAACCAAAAGGTTGCCCGCTTTAACTGGAAAGAAATTGGGGTGGTGGCTTCGAACTTGTTCGCTCATCGAATCTATCTGCCGAGGACTTGAAGTGAAATGTGAGCCCGCCTTCCCAAGCTGGCCGAGTGCGCTTTAAAAATGGAGCCGCCGGCGAGAGTCGAACTCGCGACCTACGGTTTACGAAACCGTCGCTCTACCAGCTGAGCCACGGCGGCCCAATAGATGTTGTGCAGTAACCTCGTTAAAAGTCCTAATGGCGCCTGGAAAAGCTAATGAGCCGCTTTTAGAACCAACATGTCGCGCCATTAACCCAAATTTTCTTCTTTATAGAGTACCCTCGCCCAAATTTGCTAACGCAAACTTTTTTACCCGCAAAACGTCAGGCGAAATATTATTAATCACCAAGAAGAAGATAAACAGAGGTATGAAAATGAAAAACATAAAGGGGACGAAAACCGAGAAGAATCTCCTGACCTCCTTTGCAGGAGAATCCCAAGCGAGGAACCGATATACCTACTTTGCATCGAAGGCAAAGAAAGAAGGTTATGAACAGATAGCCGCCATATTCAGCGAAACTGCAGACAATGAGAAGGAGCACGCCAAGAGACTCTTTAAGTTTTTAGAGGGTGGAGAGGCCGAGGTTACAGCAGCTTTTCCTGCCGGAGTGATCGGTGACACGAAAGAGAATTTGAAAGCCGCTGCAGCCGGTGAGAACTACGAGCACACAAAGATGTATCCTGGATTCGCACGCATAGCTGAAGAAGAGGGATTCCCAGATATAGCGGCGGTATTCCGAGCAATAGCAGTTGCCGAAAAACAGCATGCAAAGAGATTCCTTGCTCTTCGCGAGAACATTGAGAAGGACAAAGTTTTCACGCGAGAGAAGGTCGTAAAATGGAGATGCAGAAACTGCGGATATATCCATGAAGGCACTGAACCACCAGAGAAGTGTCCTGCCTGTGCACACCCGAGAGCTTATTTTGAATTGCTGGGCGAGAATTATTAGCGATGGCAACGTCACTTAACAGAGCGTGTCTGGTTTCGTCACCGGCACCCTGTCCAAATGCAGCGTTGCGACTGGACTTCAGATATGCCCGAAACGTTATATGAAATTGCCGTTTAAGAAAAAATAGGAGGAAACTACACGGATAAACCACAATCCAATCTTGATTTCAAACTCATGTCTCTCGGCTACAAATTTCGCGATTTCTTCTTACCTCGCAAGAATATCTTAAAAGAGGTGGGAATAAAACCGGGGTTTCATGTACTCGATTATGGTTGTGGTCCTGAGGGCTACATAATACCTACAGCGGAATTGGTGGGCAAACTAGGGAAAATTTACGCCTTAGATATCCATCCACTTGCAATTCAGATGGTTCAGAATATCGCTTCAAAAAAGCAACTGACGAACGTGAAAACCATTTGTTCCGATTGTAAAACTGGATTGCCAGATAATAGCGTAGATGTAGTTCTACTGTATGACATTCTTCATGATTTAAGTGATCCAAATAGAATATTAGAGGAGTTACATCGAGTATTGAAACCAAATGGGATCCTCTCTTTGAGCGATCATCATATGAAAGAAAATGAAATACTGTCTAAGGTAACAAATAGAGGATTGTTTAGGCTATCAAGAAAAGGCAAAAAAACGTATAGTTTCTTAAAAGAGAAATAGTAATAGGCGACTTCGTACAACACGGCATAAAAGGTTCATATCTTATGGCACTCACCCAAATTATTGCTTCACAAAAACTTTTTTATTCGCGAAACGTTGTGTGAGATACAGGCCCGTTCACATAAAAATTACAACAGGAGGTGATGAACATGGCATTTAAAGCACTCTTCCTTGCTCATGTTCCTGATGCAGAGCCAGAGAAGCACAGGTGCGTGATTGAAACGTCCAAGTACAAACTCTTTGTGGTGCTGGTCAAGGATCAAAATCAAGCAGTTGAAGTTTGCAAAAAGCTTGTCAAAGAAGAGGGCATTCACTCAATCCTCCTCTGCCCGGGATTTACACACAGAGATGTTGCGGAGATAGCGGGAGCGGTTGGGGAGAACGTTGCTGTTGCCGTAGCCAGAGGAGACGGTCCGAGCAGCAGGGTTTCAATGGAGGTAATGAAAAGAGAAGGCTGGTTTTCAGAAAAATGAAAAAAGTAAAATTGCGCCAAAAAGGAGGATATACCAATCATGAAGAAAACAATCTCAGGTATCACAGTTGAGTGTGTTAAAGGAGATATCGCTTCACAGGCGGATATTACTGCCGTCGTGAACGCAGCAAATGCCCAGCTCATGATGGGTGGGGGAGTGGCAGGTGCGATTCATCGGGCCGCTGGTCCAAGGCTTGAAGAAGAGTGCCGTCCATTAGCACCCATTAAGCCTGGGGAAGCGGTTATCACCGGAGGGCACAATCTCCCGAATCGTTATGTCATTCACTGCCTGGGGCCCATTTATGGTGTGAACAAGCCAGAGGATGAGCTTTTGGCAAAATGCTATCGTAATGCACTACGGCTTGCCGAACGGTACGGGATAGATTCGATCGCCTTCCCGGCCATTTCTACTGGCGCATTCGGCTATCCCGTCAAAGAGGCGGCAGAAGTGGCATTCAGAACGATTATAGAGATGATCCCGAAACTAAAACACGTCAAAAGGATTCGATTTGTGCTTTACAGCGACAGGGATTTTGGTATTCACAAAGAAACATTGTCTCGCATTCTAAGTCAAGGACACTAGAGGACACAGCATCTTATGGTAAAGGATCCAAGCCTCCTTTGAAACATGATGGCGCCGGGGCAGGTTCTTTGGCGCTTTTCGAGCAAATCGCGGAGATGATGAGGGGACCGCCGAAAACAACCGAGCCGAGCGAGCGCTCAGGGAAGATGATCACGGTCACATCGATCGCAAACCATGTTTTTCTTTTTATTATACTCCATCAAGGAATTGTCACCCTGAGGCTTCCCAAACTTGGTGCGCATCATGGCCCCTCCGTTTCAGACCGATTTCCAGCAGTTCTATTTTCTTTGATTTAACCTTGATTATCGTTAACCCCCTTCTTGCAATTTCATCTTTTATACGCTGTAAATTGCAAATCTTCAGCACTTCATCGTATTCGGGGTCGTCGGCGGTTATCAGCGTTGCATGCCCCGTGATCTGGATTCCTTTTACGTCTACAGTTACCGGTGAATGGATTATGGATCCCAATGCTCACCCTTGGATTGGCCCGAATATTTCTGATTTTAGTCCCAGGCTCTCCAGTCATGTATAAAGTGGTTCCTTTTGAATGGTATTCAATTGGTGTGGCCCTAGGCACATCGTCCTTTGAGGTTGCCAGCACACACATCCTGTGCGATTTAAGAAACTCAACAATATGCCTCTCAAGTTTGCCTCTTGGCATCCGCTTTGTAACTTTCTTTTTCAATAGCTCGAGTATCTCATTTTCCGCAGGGTTTGGTTTCTCCGAAATTTTCTCTTTCCCATTCGTGCTATCATCTCTGTTAAGAAATCCTCTTTCCTCCAGCCTTCAGATCTGGAGTTTGATCGTAGATTTCTTCGATCTTAAAAATTACTGCGGCCATCTTCTCCCTTCGAGGCTTAAAAATCGGGGCCCCTGCTTTTCCGTGACCTCTACTGGTAATCTCATCTAGTTTGGCTGCCAACTCATCATTTTCATGGATCTCAACTCTCCCGTTAATCTTGTATGCTTTAAACGGGGGTTTTCTATCCCAAACACAGATTGATGCAACTGGGTTTTGTTTAAGGTTTTCATAGGTTTGCATAAAATACAGTTCACCCCAGACTATTGTCCCATCATCTCTAACCATAACAGATTTACCTGCAACGTTCGGTTTCCCATCCTTTCCAACGGTTGCCACAGGGACCGTATGCCACTCCCTGAGCAGATTTGCAATATCCCCAAATCTCTTTTCTAATTTACTTTTATTCACGTTATCACCCCTTTTCATAATTATTTTCGTTGATGTGCTTGCTTGTGTCGGTCCTCGACATCAATAGAAAAATTGGATTCCAGCTTTTAGTAATTTACGAGCAAAATTTCATGTACTATCTTTTAGTTGCTAGACTTACCCTTTAAATCCCGGAAATACACCTCCGCCGGAAATTGGTAATCCAGAGAT
>DAOUSU010000044.1 GCA_030627035.1 Hadesarchaea archaeon | reverse complement strand
TCGGCCAACGCCTTTCGCTCCTCGCGCGACATGTTCTCCCTTTTGATTTTTTCCTGCTCGACCCAGCGTTGAATCTCGGAGAAGTCGAAGTCTTCTATTTTAGATGCGGCGTCAACCCCTAGGGCGTTGGAGAAATCCCTCACGAAGTTTTTGACGAAGACAGGGTCCTTCACGTAGTCCGTTCCAAGTTTCTTGACCCACGAGAGGGCTATCTCTTCTTGATCCGGTGTCAGCCGAAGTTCCTTCCCCCTGTATCGGATGGTGAAGCCCTTGGGTTCATAGGCCGGGATGAGAACCCCGTTGTGAATCAGTTGCTTTATCCTGGCAGGTTGCCCCACGTTTTACGCCCCTCAATCCAATAATAGTTCGAGGTTAAATTCGTTCGGGGTTGGCGTTTGAAACCACCAGAATATTTTGCATGAAGCCTTAAAGGCCTTCAAGGGTGAGAAATCAAGTTTCAAGCATGGTGCGCCCTCAGCGGTCGCCACCACCGTCAAGCGGAAGGTTTTAGGGGGAAAGAGGAAGCAAGTAACCTTTGCGGATGGGATTTCATGAAAAGGTTATCTCTTTTGGCTCTCCTGTCGAACGCCAGCGTTTGGGGCTCCCTCATCTTCATCCCGCTTCTGGCGAAGGAATTAGGCCTCTCCTACCTAGAGCTCGGCTTGGTCGGAACATCCTATGGGCTGGCATGTTTTCTCTCCTACTACATATTCGGCAGGTTCTCCGATCTCCTCGGGAGGAGGAAGATCTTCGTGGAGGTCGGGTTTCTGGCATGCGCCATGACATTTGCCGTGCAAATTTTGATGCGCGATTTCGCTTCGATGGCCCTGATTCGCGGGGTGGCCGGATTCTCTCTGGGAATTTTTTGGTTCCCGCTCGTCGCGTACATCTCGGAGTTTCCAAGATACGAAAAGGGGATAGGGCGATTTGTCGGATTTGGCGCCCTCGGTTCGTTCGCCGGCTCTCTGCTTGCGGGAATGATCGGCATCTACAACTGGATATTTGCGGTGGCCAGTTTTTTATTTTTGGCCGGATTTTTTGTGTCGACGAGGTTACCTGCGGGTCGTAATAAAAGACTTGAAGTACCCCTCGCGCCGTTTAAATTGATTCGAAATAATCTATCCCTCTATTCGTCTTATTTCTTGAGACAGCTGGGGGCACATTCCATCTGGATAATTTTTCCCCTTTTTCTTGTGGAGCTCGGCGCGGGCAAGCTTTGGATCGCCGTGATTTACTCCTTGAATTGGCTCACCCAGTTCTTCGTGATGAACTGGGCAGGAGGGCTGGCCGAAAAAATCGATGAACGGATCCTCGTGAGGATTGGATTGTCCCTCTCGGCCATCGTCTTTCTCCTGTACTCCTTCGCCACCTCATTTTACCAAGTCATCCCAGTCCAATTTCTGCTTGGGATAGCCTGGGGGTCTCTTTACGTCGGGTCGCTGATCTACCTTCTGAGGAAAAATGTTGAAAGGGCGACATCCACTGGGCTCTTGGGCTCCACCATGAGCCTATCCATGGTATTTGGTCCCCTCTTCGGGGGCTTGATCGCTCAATTTTTCGGCCTGAGAGAAGTTATGTATTTCGCTTTCGCTTTAACGATCGCTTCCGTTGTTCTCTCCAGACATCTTTGAAAAACTCTTTTATCGCTCCGGATGATAACTAAAGGTTAATTAGGCCGCCAGTTCACGAGATGCAAGTTGGTGATCGAGTTGAAAACGATACTGATAGACTACGACAACACCCTCCACGATTCCGATCCCAAGTTCATCGCCAAGTTCGGCCCGCCGGCGCGCGCGCTGGGCTTGGACGGGAGAAGGTTATGGGAGATCTATCTCTTCGAGGTACACAGGGGGATAGTTCACAGACGATTTCCGGAGAGGCACGACGATTACGAATTTCACTGCGAGCTGATTTTCAAAAAACTCAACAGGCCATACGATGGTGCGATAGCGGGGCAGATCATCAACGGGTATAAAACTGCTCTGAAGGAATGTTGGACAAATCCGTCTTTTTTCGGCGACACATTTGAATTTTTGGATCGAGCCGCGGATGGAAACAAACTCTGTTTGGCGACCGCCGAGCACGCGAGGGAGAAGGCGGAGTGCGTGGAGAGATTCGGGAACAGAAGGTACTTCGACCACGTGTTCGGGGATCACATCATCAAGGCCATGAAAACGGAACCGGAGTACTACCGAGAGGCGCTGAGAATTTCGAGTTCGCCCCCGGAGGAAACCGCGGCGATAGGGGATTCTTTAACGCACGACGTTCTGCCGGCAAAGCTTGTGGGAATCAAAACCATTTGGGTCAACAGGAGGAATGAGCAAGCTCCCGAAGGCTCGAAACCAGATCACGAAGTTAAAAACCTTCTGGAATCTCTAAAATATTTATGTTAATGTTATGTACCGCAACTGCGTTAACAAAAAGTTGGCATTAAAGGGGCATGTTCACGTGATAGATTATAAAAAAATGACCGCGCCATGTGGTCTCGACTGTTTTAATTGCCCCCTTTTCATCGCTAAAAATGATGAAAGGATGAGAAAAAGGGTTAGCGAAAACATGAACATCCCCTTTGGAGAGTGCTACTGTGATGGCTGCAGGATGGAGAGGGGTAAAATAAGGGTACTAAACTTTGAGGATATGTGCCGTGTCTATAAATGCGCTACCGACAAAGGATACGAGTTCTGTTATGTGTGCGAGGACTTTCCCTGTGATTTCTTGCAGCCTTACGCAGACAGAGCAAAACAGTTCCCCCATAACTTTAAGGTGTATAACCTGTGTCTTATCAAAAAGTTGGGGCTTGAGCGATGGGCCAAAGAAAAGTCAAAAGATGTGCGAACCAGATATTTTAAAGAGAGTTTCCATCTTTGAAGAGAATATTGGACAACTTGTTTCAAACGAAAAAATTTAAATGGTGAAAGTGAGAAAACATTAAGAACTTAATTTAACCGTTGAAACCGAAAATAAGAGGAAAAAAATGAATTTCGTGCCAAGATATATGTTTCTCACCCATGGAGTGGGGCACGACCGGGAAAAGTTGAGGTCATTCGAATACGCTTTGGAAGATGCGGGGGTTGCAAGGTTTAATCTGGTTTCGGTCTCCAGCATAATCCCTCCTCAGTGCAAACTAATAACGCGAGAAAAAGGGTTGAAGTTTCTGCGCGATGGGCAGATAGTTTGCGGCGTATTCGCGAAATGCAGCAGCAACGAGAGGAGAAGGCTCATCTCCGCGAGCATCGGTTGCGCCCTTCCAGCTGACAAGAGGAGTTATGGGTACATCAGCGAGCACGATGCGTACGGGCAAACGGCAAAGGAAGCCGGGGATTACGCGGAGGATCTGGCGGCCTCCATGCTCGCGAGCACCTTGGGTTTGCCGTTCGACGCGGACAAGAGTTGGAACGAGAGAAAGCAGATATGGAAAATTTCCGGGAAGATCGTGCGAACCACGAACATAACTCAGACGGCCCTCGTGAAGGAGGGGCTATGGTCGACGGTCTTCGCTGCAGCGGTTTTCGTGTTACAGGAAGAAGAATAGAAAACTCGCGGTCCACCATTTTTTTGTTTTATCTCGTGCGTGGGTAGCGTCCGTCCACGATTGGTACGTGTTAGCCTCCCGCATCTGGCGCACGATTTAGCCAGCCTCATTTAATTGAACCTCGCATCTTGAAACGGGATTAATAGGAGGGCACAAAAAAGGAGTGGGAAGCGAATGAAAAGAAGAAGGAAGAGGAAAAAGCGATCGAAGAGGATTATCGCCATCGGTGTTGGCGCATTGATCCTTTGCGCGGCGGGGTTCATCATTTACACGCAGGCCAAAGACATTGGATTCACCGAAGGCAAGAGGGTCGGTTATGCAGAGGGTTATGGCAAGGGTTATGAAAACGGATACCTCATTGGCCGCGAGTCGGGCTACGAGGATGGCCGCGCTATCGGCTACAGATGGGGGTATGGCAACGGCTACAAATGTGGATACGACAACGGATACATTTATGGCGTAGAGCTCGGGCGGGGACACGGGTACACGATAAAGGACCCGACATACCTTGAGATGTGCAGCTTCATCCAGCGGGATCAAACCGACAAGAATGAGTATATTGAAGGCGTGTACATCTGTGAAAATTTTGCCGCAGATGTCTGCAACCACGCTGAGGAAGAGAACATTCGTTGCGCATTTGTCATCATCCATTTTCCGGAAGGGGGACACGCCATAGTTGCTTTCAACACGGCCGATAGGGGCCTGATTTTCATCGAGCCGCAAGAGGACGAGGAAATGGAAGTGGAGATCGGCAAGCCATACTGGCCACGTAGGCCATCCTACGATGACACCGTAGTGAGCATCCTCATCGTTTGGTGAGACCCTCGCAGATTTAATCGCCCGGGCGAGAATCTAGTGGGAACGAGATGCCAGCCAACTTGCCGCCGGAGTATTTCAAGGCCGAGGAGCGCTACCTGCGGGCGCGCACGCTGGAGGAAAAAATATCAGCGACGCAGGAGCTCATCCGCACAGCACCGAAACACAAGGGAACGGAAAAATTGCTCAAGATGCTGAAGCGGCGCCTGTCGAAGCTTCGAGCCGAGCTGCAGAAACAAAGGGCGCGTCACGTTAGCGGCGGGCCCAGCTATCACGTCAAGCGGGAGGGCGCGGCACAAGTCGCCTTGGTAGGCATGCCAAACTCGGGCAAGTCGACGCTGCTTCGATGGCTCACGAGCGCCAGGCCCAGCGTGGCGAGCTACCCGTTCACGACCAGGCGTCCGGTGCCGGGGATGATGCAGTTCGAGGATATCCAAATCCAGCTCGTCGAGATACCCGCGGTGATCGAGGGTTCAAGCCTCGGAAAGGGATTAGGGGTCCTGCCCCTGAGCGTCGCGCGGAATGCGGATGCGATAGCTCTGGTGATCGATGTTTCGAAAGACCCGCTCGAACAAGTCAAAATCCTCGCCCAAGAACTTGAGGCAACGGGCATCAAGCTGAATCGGAAGCCTCCGAAGTTTGCCATCCAGCGCCGAGCCACCGGCGGCATCGAAGTTCGCGGCGTTGGGATGTTCGAGGACGGTGAGGCCGAACTCAAGCGAGCCCTCCAAGAACGCAACATCCACAATGCGCTCGTAATCATAGACGAGCCGATTACAGCAAAAGATCTCGGGGACGCGCTCGATGGGTCCTGTGTGTACCGACGTGCGTTCATCTTGGCGACCAAGTGCATGGCTGGCGAGGGAGAAAAACTCGGGCAGTTGAAGGGTGAGTATGGTGATCGATTCTCGATAATTCCCGTTGCGTCGACCGGGGGAGAGCAGGAGGTGAAGCGGGCGATATTTGACAGCCTCGACATCATACGCGTCTACACCAAAAGGCCGGATGAGGAGCCGGCCAAGCGCCCGGTGGTCCTGCCGAAAGGCTCGACGATTTCGGACGCCGCTCAAGTCGTGCACAAGGATTTTGCGCGGGGGTTGAAATTCGCCAAGGTATGGGGCTCGTCACGCTTTCCGGGGCAACAAGTTCCGCGCGATTACGTCCTTCAAGACAAGGATGTGGTCGAACTTCACCTTTGAATGGAAAGAGCTCGCCGGCATTTGCGTGGCGTTCGACCTCGAGCTTTTTTATAGAACCATCGGCGGAAAGCCCTCCCCAAGAAAGCGAAGCCATCAAATTGTCAGATGGCGAGCACATAGGCTGGAAAGGGTCTGACAGAGTTAGAAAAGATTAAAAAGAAGACCGTGTAGATATTGTGTGCAAGCTAAATTAGGGGTTTAAACTTGAAAGTTGCCCTTGCTTATTCAGGAGGATTGGACACTTCAGTTGCTATCCGTTTGCTCCAGGAGAAGTATAATGCCGATGTCATCACGGTTTCCGTTGACGTCGGACAGGACCCAAAAGAATTAAAGAAAATCGGGGAAAAGGCGAAAAAGCTCGGCGTCATCAAGCACGTCCACATCGACGCGCGCGGGGAGTTCGTCGAGGAATATGTTTTCCGCAGCATCAAGGCAAATGGGCTCTACGAGGGTTACCCCCTCTCGACGGCGCTCGCACGTTATCCAATAGCGAGCAAACTAGTTGAGGTCGCGCGCAGGGAGGGCGCCGAAGCCGTGGCTCACGGCTGCACGGGGAAGGGGAACGACCAATTCCGCTTCGACACGACGATCGCGATCAAGGCGCCAAAGCTCAAGATAATCGCGCCGATCCGGGAGCTCAACCTAGACCGGAAGTGGGAGATCAAATACGCGCGTGAGCAGGGCATCCCCGTCCCGGTAAACGTTGGCAGGCCCTACAGCATCGACGAGAACTTGTGGGGGCGCTCGATCGAGGGGGGCGTGCTCGAAGACCCGAGCAAGGCACCGCCCGAGGATATCTACGCATGGACCCGTTCCCCAGCCAAGGCTCCGGCAAAACCGCACGTCGTTGAGATAGTATTCGAAAAGGGCGTACCGGTTTCCATCGATGGCAAACGCATGAGCGGCCCCGAACTCGTCACGAGGCTCAACCGCCTTGCTGGCGAGCACGGCGTCGGGAGGATAGAGCTAATGGAGGATCGAATCATGGGGCTGAAGGCTCGCGAGAATTACGAGGCCCCGGCCGCGACGGTTCTGATTCAGGCCCATCGAGCGCTCGAGCAGCTGGTGCTGACCAAACAGGAGCTTATATTCAAGGGGACGGTCGATCAAACTTGGGCGGACCTCGTGTACAGCGGGCTCTGGTTCAACCCCCTTCGCGAGGACTTGGATGCGTTCATCGAGCGCACCCAAAGGCGCGTGACGGGCAAGGTGAAGGTCGAACTCCATCGCGGAAGTTCGCGCGTCATCGCCAGAAGCTCGCCGTACTCGCTCTACGACAAGGAGCTCGTCTCATTCGATCGCTTCGGCTTCGACCAGCGCGACGCCGCAAGCATCATCAAGTTTCACGCCCTTCAGGACCGAATCCTGAGCAGGCGAAGGAGGGGATAAGATGTTGCGTCGTGGACGATTCGAGCGGGCCATGGACCCCCTGGCTAGCGACTTCATCTCCTCGATGGAGGCAGATGCCAGAATTTTCCGTCCCGTCGTGCGGGTCAACATGGCTCACGTCATCATGCTTGAGGAGCGGAGGATTATTCCCAAACCGGATGCGGCCGCCATCCTCAAGGCGCTCCATGAGCTCTACGAGGGGGGGATCGAAAGCCTGGAGCTGCGCCCAGAACTTGAGGACATCCACATGGCGGTGGAGGAGTTCGTCGTCAAGGCGACAGGGGAGGAAATCGGAGGGAAGCTCAACACCGCGAAAAGCCGCAATGACCAAGTTGCCGCCGCAATCCGCATGAGCCTGCGCGAGGGTTTGCTCGATGTCGAAGAAGAAGTGCTCAAGCTCGTCGACGCCCTGACCGGGCTCGCGGAGAAAAATATTGACACGGTAATGCCTGGCTATACCCATCTTCAGGTCGCGCAGCCAACGACCCTCGCCCACTGCCTCGCCGCCTATGCCTTCGCCTTCCTCCGCGATGCCAGGAGGCTTGAGGGGGTATATGAGTGTGCGAGTTCCTGCCCGATGGGCGCGTGCGCGTTGGCCGGCACGAGCTTCCCAATCGATCCGGTACGGGTGGCTCACTTGCTCGGCTTCAAGCGCGTGGATGAGAACACGATGGATGCCGTGAGCTCCCGCGATTTCGCCCTCCAGGCCATGGGTGCCCTGGCGATAGCCATGACAAATTTGAGCAGGCTTGCGGAGGAGCTCGTGCTATGGGGTTCGGCCGAGTTCGATATGATCGAGCTGCCCGAGGAGTTCGCGGCGACGAGCAGCATCATGCCCCAGAAGAAAAATCCAGTCGTCGCAGAGCTCGCGCGCGCCAAGGCCGGGCGGGTTCTGGGCAATCTGTCGGGTGCGCTCGCGATGATGAAGGGCCTTCCCC
>DAOUSU010000043.1 GCA_030627035.1 Hadesarchaea archaeon | reverse complement strand
TGTCGGCCTTTAGAAAAGACGAATTTTTCATCTACGTGCCACACCTTGGATATTTTGACCTTGTAGTGCTTAGCGATTTTCTTCGCGGAATGGCCGAACCGCCGGGGCCATCGCCCAACTGAGGAAGCAGAGACCTTGACCCCAAAGAGTTCGAGGAGGTCCGCGACTTGATAGGTTGAGAGAGGGTACTTCACGTATAACAGCGAGGCCGTCGAAACCTTTTTTTCTTCGGCTTTCAAGTGCCAGAACGGCGTTCCAGCTCGCTCGTTGAACTTCTTCCCACAAGAGTTGCATTTATACACGCGGCGGCCGTTTCGGCTGAAGCCGTTTTTCCAAGAGCCTGCTCCGCAGGTTGGGCATTTGGGGTTCATCTGTATCACCTCATTGGGTTTTGGCTCCCTACCTGCCTCAGCCAGCCCCCAAAAGCAATAACGACTGGGTAGGATTATGCCTTAAAACTAGCGCACAACCTGCACATAAATTACCTTACACATTGAAATACCGGAGAACAAAAGATTAAAGTAGAAATTCCGCGAATTTCAATAGAAGCCCATGGTTAGATAACTGAGTGGTTTCAAAGGGAGAGCTATGCAAGATATTTCCTTTCTGATGGGCGGACAGGCGGGCGACGGGGTGATGCGGACGGCCGAACTCCTGGGCGAAACCCTAAACCGCCTCGGACTCTACGCTTTCGTCATTAATGATTATCAATCCCTCATCCGCGGCGGCCACAACTTCTGCAAGGTGAGGGCCTCTGACCAACAAGTGTGGAGCCATCTGGAAGCGGTGGAGCTGATTGCTGCCCTTGACCAAGACACCATAGCCCACCATAAGAATGAGCTGACGAAGGGCGGGCGTGTCCTCTTCGACAGCGACAAGGCGAGTTACGAAGGGCCGTACAAATCTCACCCTATCCCACTTTCAGGTATGATCAAGGAGATCGAGGGCATTCCAATAATGAGGAACTCGGCCATGATCGGAGCCATCGCCTACTTATACGGCATACCGCTCGAACCTGTAAACGAAATCTTGACGCGAGCATATGGAAAAAAAGTCGAGAAAAATATTTTGCTCGCGAAGAGAGGGTACGACCACGCCAAGCAGAACTTCGATCCAATCCTCAAGCTCGAACCCATCAAGCGTAACCCGACGCCCTTCATCACGGGGGCCGAGGCCGTCTCGCTCGGGGCAGTCAAGGCCGGGATGAAGGTCTACATCGCTTATCCCATGACCCCCTCGACCAGCATCCTCTCCTTCATGGGCACCTACCAAGACCAGCTCGGAATAGTAGCGATACACCCTGAGAACGAGATAGGGGTTGCGAACATGGCGCTGGGCGTCGCCTACGGTGGGGTAAGGTGTATGGTAGGCACAGCTGGGGGTGGGTTCGCGCTGATGCAGGAGGCCTTCAGCATGGCGGGTCAATCCGAGATACCCGTGGTCTTTGTGGTGGGTCAGCGTCCGGCACCTGCTGTGGGAGTACCGACTTACACGGCGCAGGCCGACCTGAGGTTTGTGCTCCACGCTGGACATGGGGAGTTCCCCCGAATCGTGGTGGCCCCAGGAGATCCTGAGGAAGCGTTCGTAAATGCTGGCGAGGCTATGAATCTAGCTTGGAAGTATCAGGTCCCGGCGATAATCCTCATGGACAAGCACCTGCTGGAGAGCTACGTGAGCATCACGATTGACGAGCGAAAGGTGACCGTGGAGCCCAGCAGCGTCGCCAAAAGTTGGGAGGGCGAGTACAAACGATACAAATTTACCGACAGTGGAGTTTCCCCAATGACCTTCCCCGGAACGTCTAGGGCAGTGGTCAAGGTTTCGAGCTATGAGCACGACGAGTACGGGCATGCGATCGAAACTCCGGAAGGCGTGACAAAGATGATGCAGAAGCGCTTGCGTAAGATGGATGGGATAATTAAGGATCTCAACGGGCGAGAGACCGTGAAAATCCACGGCGACCACCAAGCGGAGAATCTAGTGGTTGCGTGGGGGTCCACAAAGGGGGCAGTGCTCGAGGCGATGCAACTCATCGACAAGCCGCTGAGATTTCTGCAGATTATTTATCTAAGCCCGTTCCCGGATTGGGAGGTGACGAAGCTCCTAGAGCAAGCGAGGGACATCGTCTGTGTTGAGGTAAACATGACCGGGCAGCTACGCTCGCTCATCAAGGAGCAGACGGGGCACTACATCCAGAAAGCCGTACTCAAGAACGACGCGAGACCCTTCGATCCCGTGGGGCTCGCGGGGAAACTAAAAAGGGTGTTTGGATGGACGTGAGAGAATTTGACAGCCCCACCAAGAACACTTGGTGCCCAGGATGCGGCAACTTTAGCATCCTCACGGCAGCCAAGCATGTAATGGCCGAGCTCGTGAAATCAGGGGATGTGAAGCCAGAGCAGATTGTCATCTCGTCCGGGATCGGCTGCCACGGCAAGATATCCGACTACATCAAGGTCAACAGCTTCTACTGCCTGCATGGGAGGGTAGTACCGTCCCTCATGGGCATAAAGGTTGCGAACCAGCGCCTGAAAGTTATCGGGTTTGCGGGAGATGGCGATGCTTACGACGAGGGGATCAGCCATCTCATCCACGCGGCCCGGAGAAATCTGGACATCACCATCATCGTGCACAACAACCAGGTTTTCGCCCTGACCACTTCTCAGGTCACGCCCACCACCCCCATAGGGTTCAAGACCAAGTCAGCCCCCAAGGGGAGCTTCGAGGCCCCGCTTAACCCGCTGCACCTGATGCTGGCCTGCGGCGCGACCTTCGTGGCCCGGGGCTTCACCGGTGACATGCAGCACCTGCGCGCGCTCATCTTACAGGCGGCCCGACACCGGGGCTTTGCCTTCATCGACGTGCTCCAGCACTGCCCGAGCTTCAACCCCACCTTACAGAAGTTCAAGCCCAAGGTCTATGATATCAACAAGGAAGGGCACAACGTCCAAGACTTTGCTGCTGCTTGGGAGCGGGCAAAGGAGTGGAACGACCGGATTCCGATCGGGCTCTTTTATTGCGTAGAGAAGGAGATTTACGAGAAACAGCTGATGGGCGGCCGAGTACTAGCGGATGAAAAACCGTTGTCCTCGGTTCGAGACGTGTTAAAGAAATTTATGTAAGTTCTAATTTTCAGCCTTAGTACGTATTTAGCTTTTTTGACCAAAACAAGAACTTCTTTTTATTTCGTATTTATCGGTTTTGGTAGCTATTTTTGTTTTGCTTTCTCTTGCGGCGCAGATTAATGCATTAGCAGCAGCCGAATTTGTGCATGCTTTTTGTAGCAATTTTAGAGGAATAATTTTTATAGGCAACGATAGAAATAAACAAAGGGGGACTTGATATGGTGACGATAAAAGTGTACTCGACACCAACATGCCCATATTGTCGAATGGTAAAGGATTTTCTAAAACAAAATAAAATAGAATTCGAAGATATAGATGTTGCGGCGGATGTAGAAGCAGCGAAAGAGATGGTGGCAAAATCGGGGCAGATGGCTGTCCCGGTTTTAGATATTGATGGAACTATCATCGTTGGGGCTGATTTAAGGGCAATTAAGAGAGCGCTGAATCTAGGGGGATAAGATGTACGATCTAATCATAATTGGAGCTGGGCCAGCAGGGATAACCGCGACGATATATGCGGCGAGGAAGAAGCTGAATTTTCTTGTGATCGCTAAGAATATCGGTGGCCAAGCCGCCCTCAGCGCCGATGTCGAGAACTACACCGGCTACCAATACATAACCGGACTTGAATTGGCTAAGAAGTTCGAGGAACACATGAAAGAATTCAAGATGGAGGTCAAGGAGGGCGAAGAGGTGGTCGGAGTGGAAAAAATTGACGGCACGATTAAAGTTAAAACAGACAGAGGAGCATATGAGTCAAAGACGTTAATAATCGCCACCGGTGCAAGATCGCGAACATTGGATGTTCCTGGTGAAAAGGAATTTAAGAATAGGGGCGTCACGTATTGTGCTACTTGCGATGCCCCACTGTTTGCAAATATGGATGTTGCGGTTATCGGGGGTGGAAATTCAGCTTTAGATGCGACTTTACAGCTGATTAAAATCGCGAATAAAATTTACTTGATTAACATAAATCCGAGTTTCCGTGGGGATGATGTGATGATAGAAAAGGTGGAAAAAAGCGACAAGGTGGTGACATTATACAACACTAAAACGCTTGAAATACTCGGCGACAAAATGGTGACAGGGATTAGATTAGAAAAAGAGGGACAACAAAAAATTTTGGATGTGCGAGGTGTTTTCATTGAAATCGGTTATGTCGCGAATTCGGATTTAGTTGCCAACTTGGTTGAACTGAATAGGCGGGGCGAAGTTGTGGTTGATGAACACTGCAAAACAAATGTACCGGGAATTTTTGCAGCGGGTGATGTTAGCAATGTCCCATATAAACAAATTATCGTGGCGGCAGGGGAAGGCGCCAAAGCTGCGCTAAGCGCTTATGAATACCTATCAAGATTGAGGTGGCCTGCATAGTTTTTTATTACCTGCGGTAAAGAAAACATTAAAAGCTTGAAACGAGTTCATCAGGGAATTAAATGATAGAGGTGAGATTTCACGGCCGTGGCGGGCAGGGAGCGGTCACGGCGGCAAGGTTATTGGCGGTCGCGGCATTCAAGGAGGGCAAATACGTTCAATCGTTCCCGATGTTTGGCATCGAGAGGCGGGGCGCGCCGGTGATGGCTTTCTTGCGGATGGACGACAAGCAAATCAGGATAAGATCGCAGGTGTATGAACCGGATGCAATAGTTGTGCTGGACGATAAATTGATTAAAGCCGTGAACGTGTGCGAGGGCCTAAAAAGTGGAGGAATGGGTGTAATAAACACGAAAAGAAAACCAAGTGAAATTGGATTTAAAGATATCAAAATGGCAACCGTAGACGCGACCAGCATTGCCGTAAAACATGGATTGGGTTCAAAAGCGGCACCTATAGTTAACACCGCGATTTTGGGCGCATATGCGAGAGCAGCAGAAGAATTTGGCGTAGGAAAAATTGGAATAGATTCAATAGTTAAAGCCATAATGGAAAGTGTGCCTTCAAAGCCAAACGAAAATGCGGATGTAGCTAAAGAAGCATATGAAAAATCCATTTTCGCATGAGGTGAAAATCGTGGGGAAAATAACGGTAGGGGCGAGAATCACCCAACCGGGAAATTCGATGGAATACAAGACGGGTAGTTGGAGATCGTACAAACCGATCATAGACAAAGAAAAATGCAAAAAATGCGGGATATGTGTAACCTATTGCCCCGATGCTTCCATCAAAAGGACCGAGGATATCCCCGTGATCGATTACGACTATTGCAAAGGATGCGGCATCTGCGCTATCGAGTGTCCATCCCACGCGATTATAATGAAACCGGAGGTATAAGCGGGTGAAACAAGTCATAGAGGGCAATCAGGCCGTGGCGATTGGGGCTAAGCTGTGCAGGCCAAAGGTGATCGCGTCCTATCCGATAACCCCTTCCACGCATATACCGGAGCTGATCTCCGAATTCGTTGCTAATGGGGAGTTGGACGCCGAGTTTATCAATGTGGAATCAGAACACAGCGCGATAAGCGCCTGCCTAGGGGCTCAAGCAACTGGTGTGAGAACTTTCACGGCCACGGGGTCCCAAGGGCTTGCGTTGATGCACGAGATTTTGTACGTCGCTGCGGGAATGAGGTTACCGATAGTAATCAGCGTAGCGAATAGATCTCTTTCGGCCCCGCTGAACATCTGGGGGGACAATTGTGATACAATGGCGGAGAGGGATTCGGGATGGCTGCAATTTCATTCCGAGAGGAATCAGGATGCGCTGGATCTGGTGATACAAGCCTATAAAATAGCCGAGAATAAGGAGGTCCTATTGCCTGCAATGGTGACGATAGACGCCTATAGCCTCACCCATACCTATGAGATAGTTGATGTTCCATCTCAAGAAGAAGTGGATGCCTTTCTGCCCGGATATAAACCGCTGCACGCATGCCTCGACCCGGAAAATCCGATCACGCAGGGTGCCTGCGCCATGCCGGAGGATTATATGGAGTTTAAGTATGCCCAGCAAAAAGCCATGCAAACTGCTGAAAAGGTCGTAGACGATGTCTTTGAGGAATTTGAAAATAAATTCGGCAGAAAATATCGAAAAATAGAGCCTTACAGAACCGATGACGCTGAAATAATCCTATTGACGATGGGCTCAATGACTGGCACGGCGAGGGAAGCTGTCGACAAATTAAGGGAACGAGGAACAAAAGTTGGATTGGCGAAGATAACTGTGTTCAGGCCTTTTCCAAAAAAAGAGCTTATAACGGTGACAAAAGGGGCAAATCTGCTGGCAGTGATTGATAGAAATATCTCCTTGGGATTGGGAGGTGCCACTTTCGCAGATGTGTCATCCGCGTACATCAACGCTGCAGATCGGCCGTTAATTCTAAACACCATACTTGGGTTGGGCGGACGCGACCCTACTGTTGAAAATTTCTGTGAGATAGTTGATAGATCAAAGGAGGTCATGAAAACGGGCAAGGTTGAAAGGCCGGTTGAGTGGATAAACGTGCGGAAGGAGGATGTAACATGAAAGAAGAAGAGGTTGAGCTGCTGGCCCCCGGACATAAAATGTGTTCTGGGTGCGGGGTGGCTTTATCCACAAGACTTTGCATAAACGCTGCTGGCAAAAACACGATAGTGGCCGCGTCGACCGGTTGTTTGGAGGTCACGACTAGCATGTATCCTCAGACCGCTTGGCGAGTCCCCTACATTCACGGTGCTTTCGAAAATGCGGCTTCTGTGGCGTCGGGTATCGAGGCCGCGCTCAAGAAGTTGGGGAAGAAATGCAACGTTTTGGCGATAGGAGGGGATGGGGGGACGTTTGATATCGGATTACAGGCCTTATCCGGGATGTTCGAGCGTGGTCACAAGGTCACATTCGTCTGCAATGACAATGAAGCTTACATGAATACCGGGATTCAGAGATGTTCTGCAACGCCATATGGGGCTTGGACCACCACTTCCCCCTTTGGGAAATACAGTATAGGTGAGAGCAGGCCGAAGAAACCGATCGCCATGATAGCGGCGGCCCATTGCATACCGTATGTTGCCACCGCCACCCCCGCATATTTCGCCGACTACCAGAAAAAAGTGAAAAAAGCGTTGAGCGTGGACGGCCCAGCATTCATACATGTGTTGACTCCATGTCCGTCGGGCTGGAGATTCCCGCCAGAAAAAATGGTGGAAATATCAAGGTTGGCAGTCCAAACTGGAGTATTTTTGCCGTGGGAAGTCGAGAACGGAGAGGTGGAGAATTTGAGAATCACGGTAAAGCCGGCGAAAAGAAAGTCCGTGGAAGAGTATCTGAAGGTGCAGGGAAGATTTACTCATCTCTTCAAACCCGAAAGAAGGCAGGATGTAATAGACAAAATACAAAAAATGGTAGACGAGAAATGCAAGCGATTTGGCGTTGAATAATTTGTGCTATTGGAGAACCACCGGTCAAAACCTCAAAACTGGTTCAAAACCATCAATAGATAATTTTAGAACAATTCCCAGATTTCTTTAGAACTGAGGTTGAAAGTATGCACGCCCGTGCTGAAGTGGCGGTTACAGGTATCGTGCAGGGGGTCGGGTTCAGACCATTCATTTATCGATTAGCCACGCGTTACGGGCTCGTTGGGTTCGTTCGAAACATGGGCGACGCGGGCGTGGAGATCGTGGTCGAGGGCGATAGAGGAGCAATCGAGAAGTTCATCAATTCGCTCCGCCCTGAACAACCATCCCTCGCGAGGATCGATGAGGTCAAGACGAGTTGGAAGGCCCCTACTGGTGAATTCACAATCTTTCGGGTGATCCGGAGCGAAAAAGCCAGCTTGGGGCTACCATCGGTCGTACCCCCGGATCTTGCTCTCTGCGACGATTGCCTGCGAGAAATGCTCGACCCAAGCGATTGCCGCTATAATTACCCGTTCATCACCTGTGTTAATTGCGGCCCTAGATTCACCATCATCGAGGAGCTCCCCTACGACCGCCCCCGCACTTCAATGAAATCTTTTCCGTTTTGCGTGAATTGCCTGCATGAGTACCAGAACCCCGCGGACAGGCGATATCATGCCGAGCCGACTTGCTGCCCGGCCTGTGGCCCGCGAATGGAGCTCTATGCTGC
>DAOUSU010000093.1 GCA_030627035.1 Hadesarchaea archaeon | reverse complement strand
TTCTCTTCATATTCTCAACCATCTATCTCGGGGAACACTACTGGCAGGATGCCGTTGCAGGATGCTTCTACTCGTTAATTCCCTATCTCTTTGTCATGAGGATGTCCAGAAAGTTCCCCCTTTCGGGAAGGTAAGCTTAAAAACGACTACATTTTAAACCGGCGCTTACGCCTTGGTTGCTCGGTCACTGAGAGATCCACACTTCATGCCATTTAAACAAGGGTCTTTAACGAGAATCGACAGTTGTGGGCAAGGTGATGCACCTCGTGTCAAGTGCGTGGCGGCAACAAGTCATACGCCCCCGTGTCGATTTAAAGCGGATGGCTTCCCCAGAGATTCATCCAGGGGCTTGAAAGCAGGAATACTAAACTGAATCTTTGCTCAGACTCTTCCCAAGTGGTTGCTTTTCTGCTGAAGCTAAGCTTATAAGCGCTTGGTTATTCGGCAATCAATGGAGAGGAATTGCGTGGTGGCGCCAAAAACTTGGAAAACCGTGCTCCACATTTGTCGACCGGTGATTTTTTCGATCTTTTTACTCAGCCTATTTACCGGATATTTAAAAAATGCGAGAAGCTGTGCAATCTCTTACTTGGCTTTGTGGTTGCCTGAGATACTCCGACCACTTTCCAATTCCACCCACAAATCAGTGAAAATTGCCTTTAAACCGATTTTTACCCCAAAAGCGGTGGGAGCTCTGGCATTGGGGCTAACCTCTCATGTAATCGTTAGCACGGTGTCCCCAATTGGGTCTCACCTCCAATTTACGGGAATTTTTACTGGAGGGGACTTGGATATCATCGCCCATGCCTTTTGCGGCGCTGCCCTTTATTGCTTTTCAAAAGAAATTCTCGATGAGACGGCAACACAAACGGGAAAATTTAAGAAAAAATATGTGGGCTGTCTAGCCCTCCTCGTGACGGTGATTGGCGGGGGGATGATGGAGATATACGATGCCTCCATGGCCCCCCTCTATGGTGGGTATTTAGACTGCGCGACCGATGAGATAGGTAATATCGTGGGGGGACTGGGCGTTCATTATTCGTATGGTCATCACGGTTAGATAGAGGGGTCAAGTATAATTTGCCGCTTAACTTTTATCTTATCCAACAATTTTAAAGCCAAATAGTCAAATCAGTAAAAAGGGGAAAGAAATGGCGTCCGTGCTCTTCATCTATCCGCCAGTAAGCTTAGAGGGGAAAAATCCATCGTCTGGATTCACTCCTCCCCTAGGCGCTCTATATCTGGGAACTATTCTCAAGAATAACGGGCACGAGGTCCACGTGATCGATGCAAATGCAGAACAGTTGTCGCTGGCCCAAATAAAAAGAAGGGTGGAATCGATCGATCCCGACGTCATCGGGCTTACATGCCTTACTTTCAATCTAGATGCCAGTAAAGCTATGATAAGTGAAATCAGAAAGACTGCAGACGCGTATATCGCCGTTGGTGGCCCCCATCTGTCAGCCGCCCCAGAAGCTTCTTTTGGGCAGCTCGGGGCGGACGCGTACATCATTGGTGAAGGGGAGTCGATCATCAATGAACTGGTTGACAAAAAGCCACGAGGGATCATTCATGCGCCAGAGGTCCAAGACCTTGACAGCATACCTTTCCCCGATAGGAGTTTGGTTGAACACATCGACTACGGCACAGCTTTCGGTTTGTCTATGCTGGGGGGCAAGGCAACCTCGATCCTCACGACTAGGGGCTGTAAATACGCATGCGCTTTCTGTAATCGCCCGAAAAAAGCAAGTTTCCGCTCGAGATCCCCGAAAAACATTTTGCTCGAGCTAAAGGAGATAGATCGAATGGGATTTAAAGCGGTTGAAATAGTTGACGATAATTTCACGAATAACCCCAAAAATGTGATAAAGCTCGCGAGGTTGATGAAGCGGGAAAAGCTAAAGTTTAATTTCATTGCCGAGGGGAGGGTCGATGCCACGAGCGAGGCCCTCTACAAGAGCATGAGGGATATGGGAGTCGTTGGATTAAGCCACGGTGTGGAATCCCTCAACCCAAAAATTGTGAGATGGTACAATAAGACACGATATCCGGAGAAATGGCCGGAATATGTGAAGAAAACGCTGAAGTTGTGCGATAGATATGGGTTGGTAGCCTTGGAAAGCCTCATCTTCGGGGCGCCAATGGAAACAAAAGAGGACATGGAGCATTCGATCGACTTCCTCGAAAAAAATGGGGCGGATCTCATAAATGGAAACATCCTGATGTACTTGGTGGGTTCGGCGATTTGGCGATGGGGTAGGAGAACTGGAAAAATTGGTCCAGACCGATATCTGGCTTCAGCCCCCGAACTCGGACTTACCCCCTACTCTCGAGAGGAACTTCAAGAAATGTGTGATCGCTGCACAGACTTTATGAAGAGGGAGGGATGGAAGGGTGTCACGCGCAAGGTGTTGGATAATAGGAGGTTCGACATGATTTATTACGGGATAAAAACCTACATCACGCACTATTGGCGCGTGAGGAAAGCCCGCAAAGAGATGTATGAGCACGGCTATGGGAAAAGTTACATGGGGGGTAAATCAAACACCCAATTCGAGAAATCCTGACCTGCTCACCCAAACTCTCATGGCCCGCATTTCTCTTTGGGTGTGGTTTGGAGTTGAGAACATGCGAATAGCTATGGTGGGGGATGAGTTCGCTCCGGATATCGGGGGGGGATCCCTTTACCCCCTAGGTTTGAGCACGGCGTTGGCCAACCTCGGAGTTGAACCAGTAATAATAACTCACCTCCACCCCGGGCAGGCGGAGGAGGAGGAGGGGCTCGGAGGGGTTAAGATCAAACGGTTGAAGGGGTTCGTTGTCCCCCGGTTTAACCGTGCTGCCTCAATCAGGATAGCTTCCCACCTGCATAGGACAATAAAATACGGGGGATTCGATGTGGTTCATGCGCAGGACATGTATTCCTCGATGTCGTGGATCTCCCTGTGGTCAGCCCACAAGAGAAATGCCCCCTCGCTCATAACATGCCATACGATATACCGACCGACTTGGGCTCTGCGCCTTATCCATAGGCCGATCCTTAAACCGATATCCTATGCGAAAAGGATAATAGCCGTCAGCGATGCCAGTAGGCAGTTCTGCATCGGGCTGGGCATACCGAGCCCCAAAATATCGGTGATCCCAAACGGCGTTGATCCATCTAAATTCAATCCAAACATAAACGGGAAAAAAATGCGGGAG
>DAOUSU010000089.1 GCA_030627035.1 Hadesarchaea archaeon | reverse complement strand
GGCCGAAGTTGACCCGGCCCCAACCAGCGATGAACTGGCCGAAGAGGTCAGCGAGGCTGGAAGCCCACGCTTTTAAGCGTGGGAGTGGTCACTTTACTACCTCATGCACTATGGCATGGTGTGTTTACAGCTTAAGAGCATTAAAAAAGGGAGTAATGTTATTTGTTTCTTAACCTACCCGACATAGCTCGGCTTTTCCTCTTCCTTCGGTCTAGGCCTTGACAAACTCGGCAGGGGAATCGGTGGGGGAATGTTGAGCGTCCGCGAGAGTATTGTTGCCTCGATGAGCGAAGCATTTGTTATAGTTTGAAGAAGCACGGGCGGTGGCGCGCGCCGCTTTTTGTAGTCGTCGCGGATCCGTTCGAGTTTGGCCTTTTCGCCGGATAAAACTGCCTGTCCCTTGAGACTTATCTGGGCCACGGATGGGGTGTAGCCAATCGTAACGACGAACGGAACGGCCAGCCGTTCGCCCTTGGGCTCGACGCCGACCACGTTGACGTTGGTGGAGATGCGCACGCCCGAGGGAGCTGGATTGTCGTGTTCCCCGAAGCGCTCGCCCGAGATGTAGCTTATCCTCACGCTAACACGCACGTTTATACCGTTTGAGATTTGGTTTCCGCCCTAATTAAGCTCCGTATTCAGCCGTTAGGCGACTCGGAGTTTTACTTTTCATTTTCGGGCAGAGCCTGTAGCGCAAGCTTTTATGTTTTACCCAGCGATGTCCATTCGGTGGGGCCGTAGTGTAACTTGGCTATCACAGCGGGCTCCAGTGGATTAGGTGGGTCTGCTGACGAAAGGATGATGACCCACTGGAGCGGCGGGGAAACCCGCGAATCCGGGTTCAAATCCTGGCGGCCCCACCACCCAGACTTCACGAAATGAACTGTCTCTGAGATCCTTTCTGACAAAAGCTGCCGAAGGTACAGGTAAAAACACAAGTCCAGTAATACCAGGCAGCGCAGCTCCACAGACGTTACGCTGGAGGTGACACATCTTCGGCCAAAAGAATTTGCCTCAGCCTTTAAATTCTCGTCATCGTCTTGGCCGCGCCGCCCGGTATTAGCGCGAGCTGATATCGATCACGATACCAACTTCAAAATTACTATGCGTTCCACATATTTAAAATTAATTTAGTACATGTTTAACTAAAAGTCTATCTCGAAAATATGTCCTCCTTTTTTGCAAAAGAGCAAAAATTAACATCATTTTGAGTTTTAAGCTGATTTTTGGGTTTTTTACTAATAACAGAGGCACCTCGACCGTTATAGATTATTTTTTCGTGTTTAATGAATCTCTGGCCCCACCGACTATGCTCGATAAAACAGATGAACAGCACGATCCTGCGGATACAATTATCCCAATGTTTTAGCTAAAAATCCATCATTTTGGAAACACGCAAAAATGATTCAAAATAGGCCTTGTACTTTCGCTCTGATTTTGGTGAAACCGCACGCTCGGAAGACGAGATAAACTTAAAACGAGCCAGGGCAATTCTAGGTGGGGACGGTAATGGAAACCGAAATCCCTGTCATCGAGGCGTACCTTTACAGGGACAAGGTAATGGTCTGGGAGGAGGCGCAGGCGAACCAGCTCTACCAGCGGGGTGCTTATGGCAAGCCTCTAAGCGGGGGTAAGCTTCAGCTCGCGCCGGTCGAGGCCCTTTACCTACTTGACGGCGGGAAGATCCGGGTGTTGGATCGGGAGACGACAAAGGCCATCAACTTTCGCAAGCTCTCAGCCAAGTTCGCCGAGCGCGACCCCGATCTCATGCTCAAATATCTGGTGTACTCCGACCTCCGCTCGCGCGGCTATATCGTGAAGACCGGCCTGAAGTTTGGCGCCCACTTTCGCGTTTATGACCGGGGAGAGAAACCGGGGGAGACGCATTCAAAATACATCGTGCACACCCTGCCGGAAGGCTGTAAGCTGACCCCGACCGAATTTGCCCGTGCGGTGAGGCTTGCGCACTCGGTGAGGAAAACCATTTTATGGGCGGTCGTGGATGACGAAGGAGATGTCACATACTACGCGCTGACTCGTGAGAGACCGTAAGCTAATCTCTGAGCATGAATTTTTGGATGATGTTCTTTGCCCTCTCCCTTTTCTCTTGATGTTTGGTTAGGAATTTCTTGACTCTTTTGGCGAGCGCTTCTTTGCAGTCGCCGCAGATCCTCTCGCCGCCCTTACATTCATCATAGATTTTTCTGAGCTTTTCATCATCATCCTCGAATAGGAAATAGAAGTATTGATAAACTGAGCAGATGTTGGGATTTCCTCCCTTTTCCCTCTGCTCCCTTACGGTTCCCATTCCGCCGGTGAAGGCATTCATAATTTTTTTTGCAGCCAATTCTGGGAGATCGGTCGTGAAAATGCAGGTTTCCGGTTGGCTCGCGCTCATTTTTCCTCCCTTTCCTAAGCCCGGGATAAATTTGCAGTGGATTTGTGCTGGTTTGAAAAATCCGAGTTTTGGCGCGACGTCCCTGCTCGGCCGCCAATAAGGGTCTTGGTCTATAGCAGCCGGGATGAGGCAAGGAATGTTTTCCCCCTTCAGCATGGAGGGAAAGAAGCAGGGGGCCGCTTGGATCGCTGGAAAGAAGATGATGCCAATATTGCTCTGGCTCGTGAATCCGAACACCGCCCTCGCGGTTGAAAAAGTTATGTGTTTTGCTATTTGAATCGCCATTTTGTACAGGGTTTTCGCGTACTCCAGATCCGAAAAGATGAACGTCTTTTTAGGGTCAAAACCGCAGGCTATCACGTCCAAGGCGTTGTCGTAGGTGAAGCCGATCGCGTCCTGCAGCGCCAGTTCGCGTTTGAAAAGAAATTTTTCATCATCGGTTAGCTGGAAATAGAGCTCGGCGCCGAATACATCCTGCAGGTGTTTGGTAAAGACCCAAGGGATCAAGTGTCCTAGGTGGGTGTGGCCGGATGGGCCTCGTCCAGTGTAAAGATAGAACTTCTTCCCATTTTCATACATGTCCAGGATCCAGTTGAGGTCCCTGTGGGAAAAAAATATCCCTCGCCTCAAAAATACGTGAAGCTGTTTTGCATGTTTTTCTATCCTTTTGAGCAGTTTCCCATCTATCGGCTGAGTTCCGAATCGCTGAATGAGTTTATCGTAATCAACTTTTCCCTTAACTTCCCAAGGCGTAACGACAAATCTCGGCATCCCATCGTTCTCCTACTCATTTTTTCCGGATCAGATTTCCAGATTTCAATGAGTCGCGGGCATATTTAACCCTCGCACGTGACCGCTCCCAAGCCTAAAGGCGTGGGCTTCCAGCCTCGCTGACCTCTTCGGCCAGTTCATCGCTGGTTGGGGCCGGGTCAACTTCGGCCCATCGGC
>DAOUSU010000003.1 GCA_030627035.1 Hadesarchaea archaeon | reverse complement strand
TTTTCAAAACACATTGCCTTAAACCCGGCGCAGAACCTGAAGGAAAAAACCTGATCACTCGATGGTGGCGTGGCGTGCCCGCAGCTCCTCCTCCTTCCTACCGAGCTTGACCATAAGGCTTGCAACCACGCTGTCCAGAAAGAGTAGGGCGGTGGCCTCGAAAAGGGTCCCGAGGGGAGCGAGCGATGCATATTCCCCTATGAGCTCTCGTTTCATGAATGCCGACGTGAAGGCGACCTCCCTGCGCCCGGGCAAGAGGATGGCATGACGGGCGAGCTTCGCTAGGCTCGATTTAGGATAGGAGGTTATCGCCACTATTTTCGTCCCAACTTTTTTAGCAATCCTCGCCGATTCAACTATCAGATCCGTTTCCCCCGAGCCGGAGACGGCTACGAGCACGTCCCCCTCCTGTAGGGATGGCGTGATGGTCTCTCCGATGACGTAGACATCCATATTAAGGTGCATCAGGCGCATGGCGAAGGCCTTGGCGACTAGGCCTGATCGTCCGGCGCCGACAACGAAGACCCGCTTGGCGCTCAGCAGGATATTTATGAGATCGTCGACCTGTTTATCGTTCAGCTTCTCGGGAACGCCATTCAGGTGGTCCAAAATCTCCTTCATCGCGCGCTGGGTCTCCTTCATCCCACCACGATTAAGCATATGCCGCGAAGTTTAAATCATATGCCCCACCTTTTTTCGAGCAAATCATTTATACGCTTTCGGCGAGGGTATACCGCTGGGGTTGAAAACTTGCGACATTTCTTGGGCCTCCTCTTACTCGTATTGGGCGTGGTGATGCTGGTGCCCGTCCCAGTCGCGTGCGTATTCAGCGAGTTCTTCCTCATTCCCTGTTTTGTCGTCCCAGCGGTGGTTGCGATTGTAATCGGCCTCCTCCTGAGAAGGCACCTTAAGCCAACCGAGCTCAGCATGGGCAATGCCATGGCCGTCGTTGCCCTTGCTTGGATTCTCTTCGCCCTCTTCGGTTCGATGCCGTATGTGTTCGGAAACAACATGTCGGCCGAGGATGCTTGCTTCGAAAGCATGTCTGGTTTCACGGCCACGGGGCTGACGATGATTTCTGATGTCGAGGCATGCCCACACGCCATCCTCTTCTGGCGCAGCCTGACCGAGTGGATCGGCGGCATGGGTGTTATCATCCTCTTCCTAACGGCCCTCATCGGAGCGGGTAAGGCAGCTCGCAAGATGTACGTCGCCGAGGCAAGGACCGACCACATCGAGCCCAACATCCGAGAGACGGCCCGCTCGATGTGGAGGATATACGCGCTTCTCACGCTCGCTGGCATCGTGGCACTCTACTTTGCAGGGACGCCGAACATGTCGATGTTTGAGGCGGTGAACCATTCCATGACCGGGATCGCAACTGGCGGCTTCTCGGTGCGCAATACGAGCTTCGCCGGATATGGTGCCCCAGTTCTGGCAGTTACTATTTTGATCATGTTGGCTGGGGCGACAAGCTTCGTGGTTCACCGAAAGGTAATCGATGGGAGTTGGCGGGAGCTGTTTAAGAACGTCGAGGTGCGGCTGATGCTCGTGCTAATAGCGTTGGCGACCATCCTGCTCGTGTGGAGCGTTGGGTTTAAAGGAGCCCTATTTCAATCAACTTCCGCCCTTACGGGGACGGGCTTTTCCACCGCTACTCTTGCTGGATGGGGGGGACCTCAAAAGGGATTGCTTGCACTCCTCATGATCATGGGCGGCGGGTATGGTTCAACCTCGAGCGCGATCAAGCTCATCCGCGCCGTGATAATCTTCAAGTCAATCCACTGGATGATCAAGCGCAGTTTCTTACCTGGGCGCGCGGTTGTCCCCATGAAGATTTCCGGCAAAGTTTACACGGAGGGGGAGATGATGGAAACCGCGATCTATGTGTTGATTTACATACTTGTTTTTATAGGCGGCGCGGTTGTGCTGATGCAGTTAGGCAACGGGGCGATGAATTCGATATTTGAGTCGGCGTCCACCCAAGGAAATGTCGGCCTGTCCGTGGGGATAACCTCAGCCGCGATGCCTTTGGCCGGAAAGATAACCATGATTATTCAGATGTTGGTCGGCCGTCTAGAGATAATCCCGGTGATAGCCCTGCTGACCTTCCTCGTTTCTAAGGTTCCTCGCCCTCGGCGGAAGCCCTTTTAGCGGGCGGGCGCACGAAGATGCGATATCTGTCGGCGCCCTCGAGTTCCTTTACCACCCGCTTCGCGATTAGACTTTTTGGGTTCGTCAGTCCCCTTACCCTCCTCTTTATGTCCTCAAAGTCCACAAACGGTCCTTTCTTTCGCTCTTCCAGAATGGCCCACATGAGCTTCTTACCTATGCCCGGGATGAGTTCGAGCTGATGGAAGCGCACGGTCAGCGGAGCGGCGCGGTTGAAGAATTCGATGAACCGCTCGGAGGACTCGTCGATGAGCCGCTCTATGGCGACGGGCAGTTCGGACTTTGCGGCTGCCGTGAGCTCCTCGTAACCGATCCGGCGTTTTATCCGCTCGACCTTGTCCCTCTCTCCCTTTCCGATGAAGACGCGCTCGTGAGGGGTAAAGACAACACCTCTCAAGGGCACCACCTCGAGCAGGGTGAAGAAGGTGTCGCCGAGGATCTGTGCTATCGGCTCTCGTAGGTGGATTGGCCTTGGGTCGTTCGGGTGCCCTTGGGGCAAGAAATCCAAGACTATGCCCCGATCCTCATACTTTTTGTCCACCAAGAGTACGCGCCTCGCCAGATGAAGATTACTCTCGATATTTGCCCAATAACTCTAGCACTTTCTTGATGTCCTCTTCGTCTAGCCTCGTCCTCTCCTTCGCGAAAATCAGCTCTATATCCTCTTTGGTTTCAGGCATCAGGTCGACGAGGATGACCGCTTGGCGCTCCCTGATCTTTCCAAGCGCCAGCAGCTCGCTTATCAGTTTTTCCGCTTTCTCAGGGCCCAGCCTCGCAAATTTCTGGGCGTAGTCGTAGGCCAACCGTTGCTCGTATTCTAGTTCGCCCTGTTTTTTTCGATCTTCTAGTATCTCAAGCACCTTGGCCAATGGCACCGGTTTTTCGCTCGCGACCTTCTTGCCTATCATTCTCCCGCCACCCTGAGATGTTCTGGACGAGAAATAATCCTTTTGGTTGAGCCTCCGTCCTTGATATCCACCACGTAGGCCCGACCTTGCCTCCTCTGCACGATCCCAACCCTGCCGTGATACCTAGAGTGGGGCTGCCCTTTTACGACGCTTGGGTCAAGAATGATGATAATTTTTGCGCCGGGCTCAAAATTCTGGATCACCCGGCTCACGGGGGAGAGTCCGTGTTCACGCACATGTTTGGTGAGTTTTCCCCTGCTTTTGCTCCGATACCCCTTCGATCTCTTAGCCATACAAAACACCAAGAACTAGCCAACCCATTCGATTTAAAACTTATCTTCGATGTTTAAGAGTTTTCTCCTTATCCTGCTTTTCCGACATCGAAGCCGGGCAGCGACCCCTTGGGGAGCTGTTTCATGAGCTTCGCGATGGGTCCGAACTTCGCCCCGCGTCCTTTCATCACGGTTTTGATTAGTTTGCGCATCAACTCGTATTGTTTAATCAATTCCCTGACATCGGCCTCGCGCGTTCCCGAGCCACGGGCCACGCGGCGGATGCGCGAAGCGTTCAGCACCTTCGGGTTCTCAAGCTCCTCAGAGGTCATGGATTGCATTATCACCTTAAAACGCTTCAACTTCTCCTCCCCGACGCGCATCTGCTCCTCTGGCACCGACATCCCAACTCCGGGGATCATCTGCACCAGCTTCTTGAGGGGCCCCATCTTGCTCACCGCCTCCAGCTGGTTGTAAACGTCTCTTAGGGTCAGCTTGCCGGCCAGGATCGCTTTGGCCTCCGCGGGTTTTATCTCCTCCTCCCTCGTCACCTCCTCGATTCGCTTGAGCAGGGTTTCGATGTCGCCCATCCCGAGCAGGCGAGCGACGAAACGCTCGGGCACGAATGGCTCGAGGTCATCGAGGTGCTCCCCCACCCCGATGAATTTGATCGGTGCCCTAGTGGCGGCAACCGCAGATAGGGCACCTCCTCCCTTCGCGGTGCCATCGAGCTTGGTGACCAAGATGGAACCGATATCCGTGGCAGCCTTAAATGCAGCTGCTTGTTCTTTCGCCTGTTGACCAATGGTTCCGTCTACGGTAAGCACTATCTCATCGGGTTCGATGGCTTCGGCTATCTGGTGCATCTCCTCCATTAACGCCTCCTCCCTGCGATGCCTACCGGCCGAGTCGACGATTATCAACTCGAGGCGTTCCCGCTTGAACCGCTTGACCCCCTCCTTGGCAAGTTCAATCGAGTTCTTGGCCTTTGGGTCGCCGAATACCTCTATCCCAACCTGTTGGCCCAATTGGCTCAGCTGTTCATATGCGCCCGGCCGGAAGGTATCGGCGCAGACGATCCCGACCTTGAAACCGCGCTTTTTAAAGTGGGCCGCAAGCTTCGCCACCGAGGTCGTCTTTCCGCTTCCCTGAAGTCCCACCATGAGCAGAACTGTTGGCTTCCCTGACATGAGCTGAAGTTGAGCCGGGCGACCCATCAGCGCGGATAGTTCTTCGTAGACTATCTTGATCACGTGCTCCCTGCGCGCCATGCCCGGGGGAAGCTTTTCCTTCAGCGCCCGTCTCTCGATTCGCTTCGTAAGCTCAAGCACGAACCCAACATTGACGTCCGCTTGGAGGAGCGCGCGCTGGATATTCCGGACGAGTTCCTTGATCGCCCGCTCATCGACGTGCGTGGAGCGTGCCAGCTTTCGGAGGGCATCATGCAGTCCCCTGCCGAGCTTCTCGAGCACCATTTCAACACCACGTAACCTTTATCGCCTCGGTTGATAAAACAGTCCTGATTCAGCGCTTTTTTGGCTTGGCGGGTCGGGCTGCCGTCCCTTTCATTGCCTTGCCCTCGGTGAGGTAAACCGTGCGGATCGGGAATGGGATGGTAATCCCCTCTTTCTTGTACCTCTTATGGAGGGCCTTGACGAACTCGTGGGTGAGCAGATACCGATCCACATATTCCTTGGCCCTGAGGATGACCGAAAAATTGATGCTGGAGCTGTCAAACGTGTGATATCTGATGAAGGGCTCGAACTCCTTGACGCAGCCAGGCACTCGGTTCAGCACTTCCTTCGCGACCTCGCATGTCACCCGCTCCACCTTCTCGAGGTTGCTGTCGTAGTGAACCCCAACCTGAACGAGCACCGACAACTCCTGTTCGGGCAGATAATAATTCGTGACTATGCAGCCGGCGAGCTTGGAGTTCGGGATCACTATTATGTTGTTCGGAAGTTCCCTGACCCTCGTGCTTCTCCAACCGATGTTGACCACATACCCCTCCTGCCCTGTCTCGAGCTTCACGTAGTCGCCGACCCGCACGGGCCTGTCGGTCATGATGTAGATGCCAGCGAGGAACTCCGAAAGCGTGTTCTGGAGCGCGAGACCTATGATCAATCCACCCAGGCCCATGGCGGCAAGGGGCGCCGTAACGGAGATCCCCAAAATATTTAGTACGACCATTAGTCCGATGAAGGCAATTAGTATCTTGAGGACATTATCGATCAACGGCGTGATAGTTTTCATGCTGGGCCGGGTGCCCCCCCAGTAGTTGATCAACCCAGATGCGATCTTTACCACACAGTAGGTTGCGACAATCGCTATTGCGATCTTGAAAACGGGCGGGATCAATGGGGAGATACGGGGAGGGACCGGGACGTATTGAAGCGCAAAGTTTGCACCGATCAAGGCGAATATCACGAGGAGAGGGGTCTTGATGGCAGCAAGGAGGATGTTGCCTATTTTGGTCTTCGTGCGCTTGGCGAGTCTGGCAACGTAAACATCCAATATCTTTTTGATCAAGCACCCAGCAGCGATGAATCCCAGCAGGATTATAACTGGGAGCAGATATTCCAAGATTTGGTCAACCGCCATTTGATGCACACAAAGGTTAGTTCCCCCAAACTTATATTAACAGTGCTTTATCCCCTTAAATGTGGTCGGATGCTGTACACCGCAAAGGAAGTGCAGAAGCTGGTGAAATCGAAGCTCGGGGGCTATAAGTTTATAATCGTTTCCAACCGGGAGCCCTACATCCACATGCACACGCCCAGTGGGGTTAGGGTAAAAACTCCCGCTGGCGGCTTGACGGCTGCCTTGGATCCTTTGATGCAGGCCTGTGGAGGCACTTGGGTGGCCGGCGGAAGCGGGGATGCCGATAGAGAAAATGTGGATAAAAAGGACAGATGCAGAGTACCGCCCGGAAAGCCTAGATACATCCTGAAAAGGGTTTGGATGAGCAAGGAGGAGGTTGACAAATTTTACTTCGGCTTTTCAAACCAGACCCTGTGGCCCCTATGCCACAACGTGTTCAAGGAACCGATTTTCAAGAGGTCATTTTGGGACGGCTACAAGCACTCGAACGCGTTATATGCGGAGGCCGTCGGAAAGGAGCTCAAAGGGGTGAAAGAGGCGTTTATCTGGTTTCATGACTACCACTTGGCCCTAGCGCCGAAGATGGTCAGGAATGGGGCCCCGAATAAACAGAAGCTTGTGCTCGCTCACTTTTGGCATATCCCCTGGCCCACTTGGAATACATTTATGCTCCTCCCGTGGGCCGAGGAAGTGCTTGAAGGGATGCTTGCAAATGACCTGATTGGCTTTCACCTTCACCCTTATTGCATAAATTTCTTGGCGAGCGTCGAGAATGTTCTCGGCGCCAAGGTCGATTATAAAGCGCTGACCGTGAGATATAGGGGGCGCACCATCCAGGTGAAGCCTTTCCCCATAAGCGTGGACTTCGCCACGATCGATAAACTGGCCCGGAGGCCGGAGGTAAGGCGCGAGATGAAGAGGGTCAGGGCCCCACAGTACATCCCGTATAAATACATCGGGGTGGGAGTTGATCGCATCGACTACACTAAAGGGATCATCCAGAGATTTCGCGCCATCGATAGATTTTTGGAGAAATATCCCAAGTACCAGAACAAATTCGTTTTCGTTGAGGCGGGGGCTCCAAGCCGCACACGAATTCCCGCGTATATGAAACTGAACGAGGAAATATCCGAACTCGTCGATGAGATCAATTGGAAATACATGAGGGGATACTGGAAGCCGATCATTTATATCAAGGAAAAACTGGATTCAGATAAGCTCTTCGCATTATACAGGACTGCCAACGTATGCATAGTAAGCCCCGTTCAAGATGGGATGAACTTGGTCACGAAGGAGTTCATCTCCGCCAATGTTGACCGCAGCGGAGTATTGATCGTGAGCAAATTCGCAGGCGCCACGGAGGAACTAAAGGATGCAATCGTCGTCAACCCATACGATGTTGAAGGGTTTGCGGACGCGATAATGGACTCCTTGGAGATGCCGCTGAAGGAGAGGCAAAAAAGAATGAAAAATCTACGGGCCGCAGTAAGAAAGAACAACGTTTTCAAGTGGCTGGCTGATTTCATCTCCGAGGCCGCGAAGCTTACCTCGTGATTGGGATGGAATATCTCTTCGACCGCTGGGAGGAGGTGAGGAGGGACTTGATCCCCGGTGCCCTGTTGCTGCTCGATTACGACGGCACCCTCACGCCGATTGTGGAGAGACCTGAGCTTGCGATTTTATCGCCCGACATGAGGGAGTTGCTTAGGCGTGCATCCCAACATTACAAGTTGGGGGTAATCAGCGGCAGATCGCTCGCGGACATCAAGCGCTTGGTGGGTCTGGGCGGCATTTTTTATGTTGGTAACCACGGGTTCGAGATAAGCGGCCCAGGGGTAAAACTCATCAAGCCGGAGGCCGAACGCGCGCGGCCCGTTGTGGCCAAGCTCTGTGAGGAACTGCGATGGAAACTAAGCGACATCAAGGGCACGATCATCGAGGACAAGGGGCCTACTGCGAGCGTCCACTATCGGTCGGTGGCGGACCCAAATGCGCTGGAGGATCTAAATGGCATTTTTGGGGAGGCAGTCGCACCCTATGTGGATTCTGGAACGTTGAGGGTCACCAGGGGCAAGAAAGTTTTCGAGATAAGGCCGAACATCGGGTGGGATAAAGGAAAGGCGGTGCTTTGGATAATCGACACGGTCAATCCATCGAGGGATCTGATGCCAGTCTACGTCGGCGATGACAGAACGGACGAGGATGCGTTTTTTGCGTTGAAGGACAGGGGGGTAACGGTTTTGGTCTCCCGTGAGGTCAAAGAATCTAACGCGAAATATTTTGTGAGGGACGTGGGAGAAGTCAAGGCGTTTCTTGAAAAACTAATAAGTTTGCGGGCAAAATAGGAAGGGGAGAAAATGAAGGCGTTGGTTTTAGCGGGGGGCTTTGCGACAAGGCTTGGGCCCTTGGGAGAGCAGATGCCTAAAGCAATGTTCGTCGTCGAGGGGGATACCGTCTTAAACCACTTGCTCAAGAAGCTCTCCAAGGAGAAAATTGAATCGATCATCCTGACGAACAAGAAGTTTCAAGGGTTTTTTGAGGGGTATAAAAACGTCATCGTTGAGGGGGCGGGGGCCGAGGAAGAAAAACCCGGGGCCCTCTCGGCGGTGAATGATGCAATCAAGCGGCTGAAGCTCAACGAGGACATCTTGGTGGTATGCGCCGACAATTACTTCTCCTCCGATTTCAGCGGATTCGTGTCCAGCTACACGGGCGAACCCCTCGTGGGCGTTTACTACGTCGGCGAGAGGCCTGACATGAAGCCGGAGGAGATGGGAACGACGAAGTTCGAGGGCAGCGAGGGATTTCCTCCACCGACGCAGAGTTTCTACATCACGGGGTTCAAGGAGAAGTTCAAGCCGCCTCTGAGCGATTACGTTGGGGTCGGGATCTACATCCTCCCCAAGTCCACCTTCCCAATTCTGGACGAGTACTGCAAGGGGAAAAAGCGGGATGCCCCCGGAAATTTCATCGAGCACTTGATGGATCGTGGCATCAGGGTCAGGGGCCACCTGTTTGGTGGCGAGTGGTACGATATCTCCCACAAAAGCTACCTCAGGATTTTCGGCGAGGGGAGGCTCCTGAAGAGCGATGAGCGGTACATCGTGTGCGATCGGGGCTTGGGGAATCTCGTGGTTTCCATCACCATCCTCCACCCGGGCAAACATACGACTGGGCACTCCCACCCGGTCGGCGAGGTTTACTTTTTCGTCGAGGGGAAGGGGGAGATCGAACTCGATGGTCGGCGAAGGACCGTAAGAAGCAAGGATGTTGTGCCCATAATACCCAACGAGTTCCATCGCGTGTACAATACTTCAGAAAAGGATCTCACTTTCATATCAGTGTTTGAGCGATATGGCGAGAGGGGGTAAGGCAAAAAATTATTGGTTATTCTGGGATCATCTTGGGTAAAATCGCATTTGAAAAGACAGTTAGAGAGGCAAGGTTGCTTAGTCCCCTCTTAGGATTTAAACAAGCCGTCCACCCAATCGAGTTCAGGAAGGACCCGCTGACCGACAGATGGTGCAGGATAAACATCGAGCGGGCGAAGAGGGTGAAACAGGCCAAGGCAAGGGGGACTGCGGATTTAACGGAGATCGTCGAGGAATCCAGGAGGAAGTGTTTTTTCTGCCCCGAAAACCTCGAAAGGACAACCCCGAAATTTCCGAGCTATTTCCCCGCGGGAAGGATGAAGGTAGGGTCCGCCTGCCTTTTCCCGAACCTCTTCCCATTCGGGGAGTTTCACGCCGTAGGGATATTCTCCGGCGAGCATTATCTTTCCCTCGATCAATTCTCCCCCAAGCTGATCGAGGATTGCTTCAGGGTCTGCCTCGATTATTTCAAGTTCATCTACAACAAACGCCCGGACATCAAATATTGCATGATCAACTGGAACTACCTGCCGCCAGCCGCCGCCAGCATAATTCACCCGCACGTTCAAATCTTAGCGGATCACAAACCAACCCTCCAAGTTAAGAAATTGATTGAACGCAGCAGAGAATATCACGATAGGACCGGGGGCAATTATTGGTCGGACTTGGTGGCAGTGGAAAGAGAAAATGGCGTGAGGTGGATAGGGGAAACTGGCTCCGTCGCATGGCTGGCGAGCTTCGCCCCCCAGGGAAACAGGGAAGTTCTGGCGGTATCTTCCCGCAAAGTTTCCACGGCGATCCGGATGGATGAATCGGATTTGAAGGACTTTTGTGACGGGCTTTCGAAGATTTTGGGCGGGTATCACGAGATCGGCGTCGGGAGCTTCAACATGAGCGTTTTTTCGGGGCCGAACGACCAAGACCTGAGCGAATATTACCTCCTGAATGCCAAGTTGATCTCCAGGCCGAATTTTGAGCCCTTGTACACGGGTGACGATGGCTTCATGGAGAAGTTCCACTATGAGCCAGTTATCGAGATCATGCCGGAGGATCTCGCCGGAAAGCTAAGGGAACATTTCTAAATTTACTTCCCCAGCGCTTCTGAAAAAACATTCAAAATGGATTGGATGCCTTTTTCCAAGCAGTGTTCCCGAGCAGTTTCAAGGCCCCGTTCACCGGTTTTTTGGGCCCTCTCCGGGTTTAAAAACAGGTCCGTCATTTTGTTTGCAAGCTCCCCATAGTCATTTGGATGAAATGTATAGCCGTTTTCTCCATCCCCGACCAATTCAGCAGCCCCAGCCCCCGAGCTGACGATCACAGGTTTTTTGTAGGTCCATCCCTCGAGCACGGTCAAGTTGAAGCCATCGAGCACGGATGGCACTACCACCACATCCGCTCTTGTATATGCTGCCTTCAACTCCTCTTTACTAAGATATCGCGTGAAGATCACCTTATCACGGACGCCAAGCCTGTTTGCAAGCCTCACCAGCCTATCCAACCACCTCGCGCCCTTGGGAAGGCCCAATCCCCCCCTGCGGGCGCTCGAAAAGCTACCATCCCCGACCAACACAAGTTTTGCGTTCGGGAACCGTCTGTGAATGTGTGCCAAAGCCCTGATCGCTGTATTTTGCCCCTTTATCGGGTCGAGTCGGGCAACCACCAACATGACCTGATCCTCGCTGTGAATGCCGAATCTTTCGCAAAATTGCACGACCATAGGGGATGTCGCCGCCTTGTGGGCCCTTTCATTGATGTAGGGGTATATCTGATACACCCTGCCTCTGAATCCCGCTTTCACCAAACTTCTCTTGTACCGCTTGCAGCTGACGATTACTGCGTCGTAATCCTCAAGATATCTAAGCAAAAAGGCCCGCCACCTCGGTTGTATAATTGTCATATTCAGGGGTATGTGCCATTGAAACACGTTGCACACAGTTGGGCCGAGCATCGAGCCGACTAAGAGCAATTGGAAGTCGTGGATGTAGGAGAGATCGAAATCGATTTCCGAATCTAGGTCCATTATCTTCTTTGCGTACAACCAGTTCAGCAGGGCGAAATCTGCGAAATGCCGGTGCGGGATCCACGTTTGTTCCAAGCCGTGGATGTTTCTCCACATCGTCTCTTTGAAGCGCCCATAACCCGCGAGCTCGGCGGGGGCCATCTCGATCCGGTGGAGCACTACCCCCCTCATCGAGGCCATTGCGGGCCCCAAGGGATTGATCGTGACCCAGTGGGGGCTTCGGATCCTTCCCTCTCTATACGCCCTATGTAGCAGCGGGGCGATCATCTCGGTGACCCCCCCTGGCGTGTAATCGAAATCCTCGCCCTCAATGAGCGCGCTAATTGGCACGGGGCGAGGTAAATCGCCATATCTCTCAAACAGCGCATCTGAGTCAAGCTTGAACCTGACTGGTGGAGTTTGGGAGCCAACGCATAGAGATATCTTTCTCATGCATGTTTAGTTTGTCTGCAGTGCCTTTTACTCTTTTGGAAATTACATTGGACGATTCACCACCTCTAGGGGTTTGAAATGAAATCCCAATTTCTTCCGCTTTCAGATGATCGATAAAAAGTTTGTTCGTCAAACAAATCGGCCGCGTGAAACAAAGTGGGTCTATCCTTGAACTAACGCCCAAGTAGATGTCAACCATTTTGAAGAAGCACTAGAGTTAGCTTCGGTTTCTCGTCGGGCTACCGCGGGGTTATGATCGACATGAGCCGTAAATAATCCCTCAAATGTCTCGTGATGAGGAAGTTCCTCCGCACATATTCATGACCGCACTCGCCCATCTCCTGCGCGAGATCTGGATTACGAAGGAGGTATCTCACCCGCTCGGCCACTTCCTCGATCGAGCGAGTTAAGAAGCCGGTTATCCCATCTTTAACTTGAAGTTTGATTCCCCCAACGGCGCTACCCACCACGGGTTTGCCTTTCCACATGGCCTCGGTAACAACCAAGGCAAAGCCCTCCCTCAAAGATTTCTGTATTACGATATCTGCCCCCCTTTGAAGTGCGTTGATCACGATATCCTCACGCGGCCCTAACGCGAGGACGTGAATATCGGGATCGTCCTTGGCCCTCTCCCTCACCCGCGCCAGGACCTCATCTCCTTCAGGATCGTCGGGTGCTGGTCCTCCCGCAAAGACCAGGCTGCAGTCGATATCCTTTTTGACGAGATTATAGGCCTCTATCACCCCTATTGGATCTTTGAACTTATCGAAGCGGGAGACCTGAAGCAGGACCGGCTTGTCTCTTGGAATCCCATAATCCTCGTAAACCTTATTTATCGTCTCTTCGGGCAATTCCCTATTCTTATCGCTTAGCGGATCGATTGATGGGGTGATTATATCCTGAGGGACCGGTAGATATTTTGCAAACTCCGGAGCGGAGAGTACCACAACATCGTACCTATCTATGTATCGCGAGAGAAATTTCCAAGCATCCTCGTCCGGCTGGGAGATGTCGATGTGGCACCGCCAGATCCACCTATTCTTGCCGGAAGGGCGGTAGTCGATCAGGGCCAGCGGCTGTGGGTCGTGGATCACAACGATATCTGGGGTTAAGTCCATAGTTTTGGCGTTCCGCTCGGTAATTCGTTCATACCTATCCAACACTTCCTCATCCATCCTAATCCTATCACCTTGCAAAGCGTTGTGGAAACTCTTGGTGAACCTGAAAAAGAGTGAACTTCCCTTGAACACTTCCCATCGGGTATCTACCCCCAGATCGTTGAACAGGGGCACCAAAGAGCGCAACATCTCGGCCACTCCCCCACCAGTTAAAGTGGAGTTAACATGTAGTAGTGAGATTCCTTTGACCTTCTCAGCCAAACTTCTCAATTCTTCAATAGCCCTAGCGCCTACCACTTTTTCATAGTCAGAAATCTTCGGGTTCATCTAAACACCAAACAACCTGCTCCATTGCTTCATACGTATAAAGGTTTCTATCCCTCACCCTGACCAAATTCAAACGTTAGAGGAGTCGGCATCGTTAAAGGGAGGGGTCGCAAGCTTCAGGAAATGCTTCTTAGCTTCTTGTAAGACATTTCACGATTTCTCATCTATCTCCTTTAGATTCATCTACATACTACGAATGATATGTCTCGAAAAACCATAGACGGTAGTTAGACTCCGCGCTGGGATCCGTTCCAAAGTTCTAATCTTTTTCAAGGCACTTGCACTTGATCAGTAACCGCTCGCTCCCGATGTACCTGAGGTCTACATCTTTGCAGGAATGCTTTCGCTTCGCCATCGCGAGCGCCCTTTTCGCAGTGTCCGCGGATGCAACTATTTTCCCCCCCACGATGGCTACGTGCTTGCCAATGTACTTCCTTTGTTCCGCTGCGCTTATCCCGGGAAACTCTCGCTCTGCTACTTTCGCTTCTGGTTTCTCCGCCATCGCTGCCTCCTTTTTCTCCCTCCTTAAAAATCGAAAGAATCGCGTTCGCCCCCCTCCTATCTAGCCGCCATCGCTCTTTGGTGCATATACGATGTAAGTGTTCTGTCCCTTGATAAGGCAGCTTGGGTTACCGCATAATCCGAGAGGGATATCAGCTTATCCTTGATGCCGCCTCGAGCGCCCATCGTGCCCTTGACCCTCTCCCCGGCCCTCACCAGTCCATTTTTCTCCAGCTCCCCGAGCGCCTCGTCCAGCTTCCCTTCATCGACTGCCTCGGGTTCTCCCCTGAATGCATTTAACAGCGCGAGATCTTGAATGAGCTCGGACCTCCAGCTCACCCCCTTGTCGACCACGAGCACCCTGAGCACGTCGAGCATCGCGCGAGACAATCCACCTTGTTTCTCGCTGGACAGCATTTCCGAAACATGTTTTCCGATGGCGGTCTTCATGTGATTTACTCGGTTTGTATTTGTCTGACGCATTTCGCGTGTCTATCTCCCGAATATTCGCTGGAGCAGCCCACGCTTTCTAGCAAATATCGGGGATCTTCGCTTTGTCCCCACGAGCTTTATCTTCCCATGCTTAACCAGCAGCGCCACACCTATCGGGATCCTCATCGCCGGGCCGCTGTACGTTGCCTTTAACTCGTGCATGGTCGCCTGTTCGCGCTTATCGAAGTATCGCTCCAGGAATTGTAAAACGTCGTCGGGGCATGCATGCACGTAGGGGCCTTTCTTACCCATGCCGGTGGCCCGAATGCTACCCCTTTCTTTGATGTGCACAACGTCGACATACTGCGTTCCGTCTATATCTCTGGCCATATCTATCACTCACCCATATTGTAGTATCCATATATCCTCCTTTATATTTATATTCATTTGTATATTTAAATTCGCCGGTTCTGTAAAGATTTGAAGTAAAAATGGGTTTGGCATTCCATCTCGCCCTGTCTCCATCTTTTATTTTGATGCCGCTAAGCGCTCGATTGTCAAAAAAAGAGCAAAGGAAGTGAGAATTGATTGCGCAATTTGCTCGAAACGGCTTATCAGCGTGATGTTTACATGCGAGGTCCGCATGTCGAGGTTGAGGCTGCCGCTGTAGATGGCTTCAAGATGCTCCTTACGGCCCAAATCAGCATGTAGAAAGTCAGAGGGACAAGTGTCTGATTTTTCTGTCTGGGTGGAGTATTCACCACCGAAAGTAAACAAATGTGTGATTAACAGGATTTTTGAAAATCAAAGTGCCGTCCAAACTAGTTTCCTTATCTCAGCTTGGACTTCGCTAACCTCCCGTGCTCCATTCACCACTTTGAATTTCTTTTGCTTAGCGATCCGCAGATAATTTTCCCGCACCCGCCGCTGGAGACGCAGATCGCTCTCGAACTCGTCAAGCTTGCGCGACGACTTTATCCGAGCAAACGCTGCATCGGCTGGTACGTCGATCAAGATGGTTAAATCCGGCTCGATGGCATGCCTGTTTATCAAGCTTATCCAGCCCATCGGCAACCCCCGCGCTGATTGGTAAGCAAGCGATGAGCAAACGTACCGTTCGTTCAGCACCACTTTCCCCGCCTTAAGGGCAGGCTTGATGACATCCGCGACATGCTGCATCCTATCGGCGGCGAACAGCAACGCCTCGGCGGCGATGGGGAGCTTAAGCTCCCCCCTCAGGACACGTTTGATGCCCCTCCCTATTGCTCCGTTCGTCGGCTCATCCGTAACCACGATTTTGTACCCTTGGGAGCGAAGCCACCTTGCGAGTAGCTTAACTTGGGTGCTTTTGCCGCATCCGTCCAGCCCCTCTATACACAAGAAAAAGCCTACCACCATCCAACCTTCCTCCTAATCGTGTTTAAAGGAGGTGGTCTTCCCGATAAATCACCTTTGATAAAATAGTGCCTAATCCCCTTCCCTACACACCGCTTAGCTAAAATCCCTAAAGAGGCGAGTGGCAACGAACGCGCCAATGTTGGGTCGTCGGACATCCCGCACATCCTTTTGACAACCGAAAGCGCGGTATCCTCCTCTTTTTTCACGGCGTCCACAGTTATCATTTCTTCTTCCCTCCTTTTCGTTTTCTCCATCTTTCTATTTTTTCGAATGTTTTTCTAATTATTGCAACCGCCTCTCCCTCATCTTCTGCGACACTTCGGAAACTTCGAGCCCCCGCATACATATAAACCATAACCGGGTGAACGGTTTCGATTCACGATCGTCTCACCAACTTTCACATCTACCCATTCACATATTTCTCTTGTGCCCGCACCTGCTCCTCGCTAAATCGTTTACAATCTTTGCTCGAAGAAGGCACGAGATGGACAAATTGTTTTCCCCAATCTCCCGCCAATTCAAATGTCTCAACTTCCCATCAAGGCTTTGGGTAGAAGCTCTTTAAAAACAGGAGATCTTTGTAAGTTATGTTATAGATACTAACCGGTCGGTATGGGTATGCAGAGTAGGAACACTACGAAGGTGACCGCAGCGAGCCACTTCTGACGCTTCGAGAGAGTTGAGACATCATCGAGCGCCCCCGTGTGATAACTCCTAAATATAAAGAAAATGAAAAAGCCCCAAATCAGTAGGAATGGTACGAACCAGCCGAATAGAATCAGAGCAAGGCCAAGCATACGTGTCAGCTTGTAGTGATTCTCTCGGTTGAGCAGCCCCCTTGTCACGTGTCCACCGTCGAGTTGTCCTGCTGGGAGCAAGTTGAACATTGTTATGACCAGCACCACCCAACCAGCGAAAGCAAGCGGATTTAGCGACGTAAAAGCAGCCGATATATGACCGAACGCAAGTAACTGCAGCACGACAAATATCACTGGCATGATAATAAAAGGTGAAGTTCCCTCGAGGGCGGGGTTTGAAAGTTTGAGGCCGACGAAGGTTAGGGGGAGGGCCACCAAAAAACCAAACAGCGGCCCGCTTGCGCCCATCTCTACCAACGCTTCTTTCGTGGGGATCGGGCTCTTGATTTTGATTATTGCCCCAAAGGTACCCAACAAGTAAGGGAATGGGATGAAATAAGGCAAGGTAGCCTCGACACCATTGCGCCATGCCGCGATCTTGTGGCCAAGCTCGTGCGACCCCAGCATAAGCAAGAGTGAGCCGGAGAACAGGGCCGCATACAGGGTGTTCCCGAAGAGGAAATAGAAACCGACAAAAAATGTTGTCCCGATGGTCGCGAGGAAAAGAAGCAGGTTTATGAGGACGTTTTCCTTTTTGACCCGGGGGCTTTTTACCATCAACAGTTTCAATTCGCCTTCCTGCTCGCGCATCACGGGCAGGTACCCTTTTTTCTTCGCAGCGCCCAATAGTGAGCGAAAGGATCTCTTCGCGTTAGGTGCGGCAACTGCCAATTCTACCCTATTCTTCGCAGCGACGAAGTCCTTGATGTCAAAGTGTTTGGCGACGAGTGCGAGTTGTCCTGATAACTCCTGCGGCACCTCCCTCGCCACAACTTTCATGTCTCCATGGCAGCGGGGACATTCTCCCGGGGCAAGCTCACCGACCTCTCGCGTCGACATGCGGTAGTCCGAATACTTGCAACTGACGCACTCAAACTTCGCGACCGGGAGTTCATTCATCTTTGCGTCCTGCCACGATATTTCCTCAATCGATCTCTTTGCAGTCTCCCTTCCCATCTACTCTTGTCTCCCCGCCATCTTTGATAAAGTTGGTGTTCGATTCCGAGCACATCTAGAATCCGTCCAACGATGAAGTCGACCAAGTCGGAAATCTGCTTGGGCTTGTGGTAAAGTGCGGGCATTGCTGGCAGGATCGTCGCCCCCGCACGCTTTAACTTCGCCATATTCTCTAGATGAATTAGGTTAAGGGGGGTTTCCCGAGGCACCACCACCAACGGGCGGCCCTCCTTGAGCGTGACATCTGCGGTGCGGGAGATGAGGTCGGCCGTCACGCCGTTTGCAATCGTCCCAAGCGTCTTCATGCTGCAGGGTGCGATGACCATGCCGTCCGTGCGAAAGGAGCCGCTCGCCAAGGGTGCTGCCAGCTCATCGGGTGAGTAGCTTCGCGTCGCCAGCTTTTGTAGGTCATTGACGCCTTTGCCAAGTTCGAGTTTCAAGATTTGCTCGGCCGCTCGAGAGATGATCAGGTCGGTCTCAATGTTCTGCTGGCGACAGACCTCTAGCAGCCTTGCTCCATAAACCACGCCGCTGCAGCCCGTGATCGCGATGATTAAGTGCATGCGCCTCTAAAGCTCCCTTATCTTCTCTACGACGGCATCGCCGACCTCAGAGGTGCTCGACTTCCCGCCCAGATCATAGGTTCGAACCTTGCCCTCCTTGAGGACCTCGATGATCGCTTGCTCAATTTTGTTTGCAGCCTCCTGTTCGCCAAGCTGCTCGAGCATCATCTGCCCGGCCAAAATCGTGGCAAGTGGGTTGGCAACGTTTTTTCCAGCGTGTTTAGGTGCCGAGCCATGAATGGGCTCGAACATGCTCACCCCTTCGGGGTTTATGTTGCCCCCGGCTGCCAGCCCCATACCCCCCTGGATCATCGCCCCGAGGTCGGTTATGATGTCGCCGAACATGTTTGGCGTCACGACGACTTGGTACCACTCCGGGTTTTTAACGAACCACATGCATATCGCATCCACGAATGAAAACTCCGTCTCGATGTCCGGATAATCCCTCGCGACCCGCTCGAATACCTCGCGCCATAAGCTGTAGATGTGGGTCAGCACGTTTGCCTTGTCGACGGATGTAACGCGCTTTTTCCCCTTCCGCTTGGCCAATTCGAACGCATATCGGATGGCACGCTCAGCGCCCTTGCGGCTCACGACGCCGATCTGGTAGGCCACCTCGTCGCCCTCGGCATCCACATCCAAGCCGAATTTTACGCGGTAAATTGAGCGGACTACTTCGAGTTCCTCTTTTGAGCGACCCCTGCATCTGCCACCCAAGCCAACGTAGAAATCCTCCGCGTTCTCGCGCACAACGTAGAAATCGATGTCCTCCGGGCGCTTGTCCCTGAGCGGGCAGGGTACACCAGGATAGAGCTTAATCGGGCGTAGGTTAACGTACTGCTCAAAGTAAAATCGCAGCTTGAGTAAGATCCCCTGCTCTAAGATGCCGGTCTTTACCCTCGGGTCGCCGACCGCTCCGAGGTAAATTGCGTCCATCTTGGAAAGTTGCTTTAGCCCCTCATCGGGGATGATCTCGCCGGTTTTCAAATAATGATTCGCGCCGTACGGAAAATCAACAAATTTAAATTCGAGCCCGGGCGTCGCCTCCGCAGCCGCTCCCAGAACTTTTATCCCCTCGCGGATGACCTCGGGCCCTATTCCATCGCCCGGGATAACCGCAATTTGATGTTTCACGTGCTTACCTCTTTGGTCTATTTTTTATCCCCTTCCTCTTAAGTTGAACGCCTAGGGTGGGGGAAAATGAATTCGCGAAAAAATTAAATTGATGGGCTTGGATTCATTTAGCAAATTCGGCCCAGAAGATCGATGGATAATCAGTCACATCGCTTTCGTTACGGCCTCGGCCATTTCTTTGGTTCCCACGGCTGAGGGGTCGTGGGGGTCTTCTTTAAAATCGTAAGTCACATATCTGCCTTCAGCAATTACTTTAGTTACGGCATCCTCCAATTTTTTTGCAGCCTCATTTTCGCCCAGATAGCGTAGCATCATCACGCCCGAGAGGATCGCCGCCGTGGGGTTGACCTTGTTTAGCCCGGCATATTTTGGGGCACTACCGTGGGCCGGTTCGAAAACGGCGATCTCATCGCCTATATTTGCTCCTGGTGCCACACCCAGTCCGCCCACCAAGCCCGCACAGAGGTCGGAGATGATGTCCCCGTACAAATTCGGCGTGACTATCACATCGTACAAATGTGGTTTCTGCACGAGTTGCATGCACATGTTGTCCACAATTCGCTCCTCGAATGCTATCTTTGGAAACTCCTGTGCCACCTTGCGGGCGGCCTCCAAGAAGAGGCCATCCGAATACTTCATTATGTTTGCTTTGTGTACGGCCGTAACTTTTTTGCGCCCATTTTCGCGCGCGTATTTGAATGCGTAGCGCACGATTCGCTCGGAGGCAAAGGAGGAGATCGGCTTTAGACTTATCCCCGCATCGCGCCTTATCTCCACTTTTTTCTTTTCCTTCACGAGTTCGATGAGCTCCCCCGTTTCTGGGGATCCTTTTGCAAATTCTATCCCCGCGTAGAGGTCTTCGGTATTTTCCCTCACCACTACGAGGTCGATGTTGGTGTATCTCGAGCGCACTCCCTCATACCACTTGCATGGCCTCAAGCACACGTACAGGTCGAGGGCCTTCCGCATAGCCACATTGACGCTTCGGAATCCGGAGCCAATGGGCGTGGTTATCGGTCCTTTAAGGGCAATGCCGTTTTTTCGGATGGATCTGAGAACTTCCTCGGGGAGGGGCGTGCCATACTTTTTTATAACCCTCGCCCCAGCTTCCACCTCCTCCCACCGGATTGCGGCGCCCGTAGCTTCAATGCACTTTTTCGCCGCCGCAATCACCTCCGGGCCTACACCATCGCCTGGTATTAAGGTGACCGTATGCACGTGATCCCTCAAACCGCATTTTTGGTCTCTAGCCAACCCCGAAGCCAACCTTCTCAGCGCATTGCCTAAGCTCCTCTTCGTTCATTGGCTGTCTTCTCCGCCCTTCGAATTTCTTTTTAATAACATCTAGGAGTTGAACGAACCTTGGATCATCTTCGTCGATTTTTCGCCCGAGGACCTCTTCCAATTTCAGTTTTATGCCGTGCTTTCCCGACCTTTTCCCGACTATTATTTTTCTTACCTGCCCCACCAACTCAGGGGGAAATGGTTCGTAGGAGAGGGGGAGAACTTGCACCCCATGCACGTGTATTCCCGACTCGTGCGCAAACGCCTCGGTCCCGACTATTGCCTTGTTCGAAGGTAAACGATAGTTTGTAGAGGAGCAGATGAGTTCGGCGAGTTCCCGCATCGGTTTCAAGTTCCATTTATCAATTCCATGCTGCATGTAACACATCATGATGATCTTCTCGGTTTCGGCGTTTCCCGCCCGCTCCCCGATCCCAAGGAAGGTCGTGCTCGCGTATACTTTATCGTAGAGACCAGATGCCGCCTTGATGGCAGCCATCGTGTTCTCAACGGCGCTGCCCAAATCGTCATGTGAGTGGAGCTCAACAGCTGGGATTTTGGTTTCCTTTTTTATCCGTCTAATTTTTGCCGGAATTCCCTGCGGCAAGGGAGCTTGGGGGTCCGATAGTCCGCACCCAATCGTGTCGCAGATCCTGTATACACTCGCCCCGGCCTCGGCAGCGGTGTTTATGAATATTTTTTCGAACTCCCAATCCGCCCGGGTGCTGTCCTCGCCGTGCACGAATACAGTTAACCCGTGGTCTTTGGCATACTCCACCGCTTCCGCAATCCTTTCGATGAGCTGCTGCAATGGTTTGTCGGCCCACTTTTCGAAGTGGATGTATGAGACCGGGTGTGAGATGCCGATTTGTTTGAAATCCAATTTAAGCGCGAGGTCGATGTCATCTTTGGCTGCCCTGGACCAAGCGGCCAGCATCCCACCCATCCCCTCATCCTGCATCATCTTGATGGTTTCCTGATCGGATTTCGAATACGTCAGGACCTCCAGCCTTTCCGCCCCGATGTCCCGAAGCAAGCAAGCCATTTTACATGCGTCGGAGGGGCGAGGGTTGGTCAAACCCGCCATTTGAAACCCGTCCCTCAGAGTTGTATCATCGATGACGACATCCACGTCGAGCGGGATGGGTTTGTACACCAATTTTTTCAGCTGGGCCCACTTCTCAGGGTCAAACTCCAGGGAGCTGAGACTTTTAATCTTCTCCAGGTACTCCCGCCTAGTCCGCTCCATGGCCTCAAAATCATTGGACTTCATGGCTTTTCGCCTCAGGATTTATGATACATGTTGCTGTTTTATAGCTTTTGCTGAATTGTGGCTTTCCTATCTCATCTGAAAATTGTTTTACTTGATTTGCCAATTCGTTTCAAGTACGGAATCAGGCCACCCGCACGAAGGATCGCGAGGATAAAATCCGGCAACGGATCGACCTTGAAGATCTTACCCGTAGTCGCGTTTCGCACGATGCCTTTCCCCAAATCGATTTTTGCTTTATCCCCCGATTTGAAACCCCTACGCACGCCCGGGCAGGTCAGCGTGGGCAAACCCTGGTTGACCGAGTTGCGGTAGAAAATTCTAGCAAACGATTCAGCAACGATCGCAGAAATGCAGGCAGCCTTCAAAGCGATCGGTGCCTCTTCACGGCTGGAACCGCATCCGAAGTTTTTCCCGGCGATGATGACATCGCCTTTGCGCACCTTCGCCGCAAATGTTGGATCAACTGACTCCATGGCATGTTTTGCAAGTTCGCGGGGATCATGTTCAACTTCAAATAGGGCAAGATAGCGGCCGGCGATTATGCCGTCCGTGCTTATGTCATCGCCGAACACCCACACGCGCGCCATCACATATCCCTCGGGTCCGTTATGATCCCCTTCACGGCCGATGCCGCCACGGTTGCGGAGGAGGCCAAGTAGACCCTTGATTTCGGGCTCCCCTGCCGCCCACGGAAATTTCGGTTAGAGGATGAGATGCAAACCTCACCCGGGCCGAGGAACCCGACATGCCCCCCCATACAGGCCGCACAGCAAGGGGCTTCCACCAGCGCTCCCGCTTTCACAAATATCTTGATTAGGCCACTTTCAAGCGCGTTCATGTAGATTTCCCTCGATGCAGGGGCCACAATCATCCTCACGCGCTTACTGATGTGTTTGCCCTTGAGGATCCTTGCCGCAGCCTTGAGGTCTCCCATCCTGCCGTTCGTGCAACTGCCCAGAAAGGCTTGGTCGATCTCGACGCCTTCAACCTCCCTAACCGACTTAACATTATCGACGCGGTGGGGGCACGCCACTTGGGGCTCAAGCCTCGAGAGTTCATAGGTGCGCGATTCAACGTAGGTGGCATCGGGGTCGCCCTTCACCGGCTTGATCGGTCGTTTAGTTCGCTTTGCCAAGTACCTCTTGGTCACCCTATCCGCGGGCACAATTCCGCTTTTCGCCCCCATCTCGACCGCCATATTACACAAGGTCATGCGTCCATCCATGCTGAGATTTTGGATGCCGGGACCGATGAATTCCACCGAACGGTAGGTGGCGCCATCCGCACCGATATCGCCAATTATCTGAAGAATCAGGTCCTTGCTCATCACGCGCATATGCAACTTTCCCCTGATTATCAGCTTCATGCTCTCCGGAACGCGGAACCACAGCTTGCCCGTGGCGAATACGGCGGCCATGTCGGTTGCCCCTATTCCCGTCGCAAAACATCCGAATGCCCCGTAGGTACAGGTGTGCGAGTCGGCCCCGACGATCAGGCGTCCCGGTAGCGCAAAACCTTTCTCAGGCAGAACCTGATGACAGATGCCCTCGAAGACATCGTAGAAGTTGGGAATTCGCTGTTTTGCCGCGAATTCGCGCAGCACCATGTGATTCTGCGCTGCGTCGATTGAGTTGGCGGGGACCTGATGGTCAAATATTATCACAATTTTGCCGGGGTCCCAAACCTTGGAGGCCCCCATCCTGTGAAAGGTGTTGACGGTTAGGGGACCGGTGAGGTCGTGTATCATCGCCGCGTCTATCTTCGCCTCGACGATCTCCCCAGGGGCGACTTGTTTTTTTCCTGACGCCTTGGCTAAAATTTTTTCAGCTATGGTCATCCCCATGTAATCACCGACGAATCGCACCTTCGGCAGCTGAGCTAACGGTGCGCGAATAAAGCGCTAGGTATCCTATTTTAACATGGGGTTTCGGTGGTTTGAACTTAGCGAGCCTCTCCTTTATCTCAGCATCCGGCACTAACAGGTCTATCCTGCGATGTTTGATATCGAGCAATATCTCGTCGTCGTTTCGCACGATGGCTATCGGTCCCCCTTCTGCTGCCTCTGGCGAAACGTGACCAACGCAGGCTCCGCGCGTGCCGCCGGAGAACCTACCATCCGTGATGAGTGCCACCGAATCACCCAAACCCATGCCAACTATCGCGGAAGTCGGGGCGAGCATCTCACGCATGCCAGGCCCACCCTTCGGCCCTTCGTATCTGATCACCACGACATCGCCGCGCTTGATCCTCCCGCCCAAAATCGCCTTAACAGCATCCCCCTCGCAATCGAACACGCGGGCAGGGCCCCGATGATGCAGCATGTTCTTGCTAACCCCCGCATATTTGACCACGGCGCCCTTGGGGGCCAGATTGCCGTACAGAATTGCTATGCCCCCCTCGCGGTGATACGGTTTGGTTAGAGGCCTGATGATTGCGGAGTCTTGAAGCTTTACAAATTTCAAGTTATTCCGAACCCTACGTCCGGTAACCGTAAGCGGGCTGCCACGGATCAGCTTTCCCAACTGCTTCATCACCGCCGGCACCCCTCCAGCTCGCTCGAGATCGAGCATCATGTGTTCGCCCCCGGGACGCAAGCTGCAGATACAGGGCGTGCGCCTGCCCAGTCGGTCGAATGTGTCCAGACAAAGGGATACTCCCACCTCGTGAGCGATTGCCGGCAGGTGAAGCACCGTGTTTGTCGATCCCCCTAGTGCCATGTCGACCATGATCGCATTTTCAAATGCCGCACGCGTCATTATTTTTCTCGGCGTTATCCCCTGCCTCAACAGCTTGACCACCTGCATGCCGCTCTGTTTTGCAAATCTCCGTTTCTTTGCGTCGATCGCGTGAACGCAGGCAACCCCTGGCAGGGACATCCCAAGTGCCTCCGTTAAACATGCCATCGTGTTCGCCGTGAAAAGGCCGGCACACGAACCACATCCCGGGCAGCAGCGATCTTCTATCTCCTTTGCCTCACGCTCGCTGAGTTTGCCCGCTTTTACCTCACCAACAGCTTCGAAGGAGCTTATCAGGTCTAGTTTCCTCCCCCTCCACTCACCTGGCATCATGGGGCCCCCAGTGAGCATGATCGCCGGAATATTCACCCGCCCCACCGCCATCAGCATTCCCGGTACTATTTTATCGCAGCTGGCTATTGCCACGACCGCGTCAAAGCGATGGGCCTCCAGCATTAGCTCTAGGCTGTCGGCTATGACCTCGCGCGAGGGAAGCGAGTATCTCATCCCCACATGCCCCATAGCTATCCCATCGCACACGCCGATCGTGTTGAACTCCAGCGGCGTGCCTCCTGCAGCTCGAACGCCGGCCGCCACAGCCTCCGCAAGCTCCCGCAGGTGGAGATGCCCAGGAACAACTTGGTTCCAAGAGTTGGCGATCGCTATCATGGGGCGCTCGAGGTCGGCATCGGTCAGGCCATCGGCTTTCAGAAGAGCTCGGCGAGGCAAACCCTCGAGACCTGAAACGACCTCTCTGCTTCGTAGCTTCACCGGCCAGCCTCCGAAGGGGTTTCATCGTCGAGATATATTTAACTTTCTGCAGGTTCGACGAAATGTTTCATTTGCGACAGTTGGAAAGGAACAGATTTTGTACGTACGTGAAGGCTGAACTCACTTTTCCATGCCCGCCCACTTTCGAAGCTCCCGGCCGACGCGCTCGATGAGGTGCTCCTTTGCCACCTCGCGCATTCGCTTCAGCTCCGGGGATCCCTTATCGCCCTCTGCGCCCCACTCCTTCGCGAACGCCCCGCTTTGGATATCGGCCAAAATCTTTTTCATGGTCTCCCTTACGTGGGCATCGATTATCCTCGGGCCTCTGGTCCGCCCGCCATACTCAGCCGTGTTGCTGACAGCCTTCATCATTCCCTCGATCCCGTGCTCGTAGATCAGGTCGACGATTAGCTTGAGCTCATTGCAGCACTCGAAGTATGCGACTTGGGGCTGGTATCCTGCTTCGACGAGGATCTCAAATCCCGCCTTGATGAGCTCCGGAACGCCACCGACGAGAACGGCCTGCTCGCCGAAGAGATCGGTTTCCACCTCCTCCTTGAAAGTCGTCTCAATCAGACCTATTCGGGTCAGCCCCACCCCCTTCGCGAGCGCGAGCGCAACCTGCTTCGCCCGTCCACTCGCATCCTGTGCAACGGCTAGGATGCCCGGGATCCCAGATCCCTGTTCATACATGCGCCGCAAGATTGCTCCGGGCCCCTTTGGGGCGATCATGATTACATCGACATCAGGCGGGGGCACGATCCACTTGGAGTATATGCTGAAGGCGTGACTGAAGCAAAGAGTCTTCCCCTTTTTCATCGCCTGTGCAACTTGCTCACGGTAGACTCGCCCGTGATATTCGTCCGGGATGAGCATGTGGACTATGTCTCCTCGGCGGGCGGCCTCGGCGATGTTATAGACTTCAAACCCGTCCTTGACCGCCTTTTCATAGCTCGCGTCCTTCACGTTCCCGACTATGACCTTGCAGCCCGAATCCCGCAGGTTGTTCGCCTGCGCCTGTCCCTGATTCCCGTAGCCAATGATCGCTATCGTTTTGTCCTTCAGCACATTCAGGTCGGCATCTCGGTCGTAGTAGATTTTTGCCAATCCCACACCTCCAAAATACTTGTCAAAGGCTACTTAAATTATTTCCTTCTTGGCTAGCTTGCCTCACGAGAGATAAACACCTGTCCCGAGCGAGCGACCTCCTTCAGCACATCTGGCCCGATGGATTTGATCGTGCTTTCTACTTCCTCATGTTTCCCGCTCAGCTCGGCTACGAGGACGTTTCCCTTAGACTCGAGAACTCTTCCCCCGCTTTGCTCAACCCGCTGCAAGATCTGCAACATCTCCCTCTCGTCAAGCTTTCTCGTTTTCAGCAGCGCAACCTCGCGGACGATGCTCCGCTCCGGGTCGATCACCTCAACCTCCATGATGGGCTCCAAGCGGGTGATAACCCTCCGCATTAACTCGGCCATGTGATCATCTGCCTTGAACATTAGGATGATTCGCGCCATCCCAGAAGGTTCGATGCCAACTGTGACCGAATCGAGGTTTATCTGGCGTCGGGTAAAGTCGCGGGAGATTCGCATCAGGACTCCCGGGACATTTTCGCAAAGCACGGAGAAGATTCTGGTTTTCATTTTTTCACCTAAGTTAACATTTGATCGAGCCGCCCTCCAGCCGGAACCATCGGCAGCACGTGCTCGTCTGGGTCGATCGGGATGTCAAGAACAGCTGGTTTGCCGCATCGCAGCGCTTCCCTTAACTTCGGCGCGATCTCGCTGGGCTTTGCGGCACAATCCCCCCACGCCCCATAAGCCTCAGCCAACTTCACGAAATCGGGCGTCGTGCCCAGATAGGTGGCGGACCGGCGCTTCTGGAAGAATAGATCCTGCCATTGCTTGACCATTCCGAGGTAGCGGTTGTCGAAAATGCATGAGACGACATTTATCTTGCTTTCAACGACTGTGGCCAGCTCCTGAGAGTTCATCAGGAAACTTCCATCGCCCGCTATATTTACAACATCGCACTTGGGGCAAGCGACTTTTGCCCCCATCGCTGCGGGGAATCCAAATCCCATGGTCCCTAGGCCGCCGGAGGAGATGAAGTGTCTCGGTTTTTTCACGGCGTAGTAATGGGCCGCCCACATCTGGCACTGCCCGACCTCGGTCACGATTATCGCCTCATCGTCCAACACGCTCTGAATCTCTTTGATCGCGCGCTGTGGTTTGATTGGGACTTCATCGTAATCCATTCTGGGGGCGAACTCATGTTTCATTCGCTTGACGCGCTCCAGCCACTCACTCGTTTTTCCACGTTTGGCCCGCTCGCGCAGCCCCTTGATGATCGCGGCAAGCACAGGTTTCGCGTCGCCGGTGACGGGCACATCCACATGCACGGTTTTGCCGACCTCAACTGGATCGATGTCGATGTGAATGATTTTCGCATTTGGTGCAAAGTAGCGCACATCTCCGGTGGCGCGGTCATCGAATCGTGCCCCAACTCCAAGCAAAACATCGCATTCAGTAACCGCCATGTTTGCCGCCATCCTCCCATGCATCCCGAGCATCCCGAGGGCCAAAGGGTGGTCCTCCGGGATTACCCCCTTCCCCAGCAGTGAAGTCACAACCGGTGCCATCAAGAGTTCGGCCAGCTGCACGAGTTCTGCGGACGCGCCGGACCAGACAATCCCTCCACCGGCGAATATCAGCGGTTGCTTTGCATTGGCCAGCAAGTTTACCGCTTTTCTCAGCGGTTCCAGCTCCGGCTCGAGCCTTGGGGACTTCCCGTACTTGACCTTGGCAGGAATCTTAACATCTGCCTTGCCTGCCTGCACATCCTTCGGGAGGTCGATGTGCACCGGGCCCGGCCTACCTGTGGTTGCAACATGAAATGCCCGCCTCACCGTGCTGGGCAGCTCCTCAACGCGATGAACGATAAAATTGTGCTTGGTAATTGGAAGCATGATGCTCAACATGTCGGCCTCCTGGAATGCGTCCGTGCCCAAGGCCAAAGTCGGGACCTGCCCGCTTATCGCCACGACGGGTGAGCTGTCCATATATGCGTTGAGCATTCCAGTCGTCAGGTTGGTGGCGCCGGGGCCGGATGTCGTCATACATACACCCGCTTTGCCCAACGCGCGCGCATACCCATCCGCTGCGTGGGCCGCGGCCTGTTCGTGACGGACCAAGATATGGTGAATCTCCTTCTCATCGTAGAGAACATCGTAGACGGGAATTATGGCCCCGCCAGGGATGCCGAAGATATGCTTTACCCCTTCTGCCTTTAAGGCCTCGAAGAGTATCTTCGCACCGGTCAGCTCCACCATGTATTCCCCCTCACATACTTACAACCAACGACATAAAAAACGCTAGGGAATTCGCGCCAAGAGGGAGACCCTAAACTTTCGGCGCCCCCCACGCTCCACGCCTATCAGCTTTGCCGATTCGCTGATCTTGGCCCCAAATTTTTCCTTCATCAATGCTGCCATTCGCCTAGCTAGGCTTATGGAGCTGACGTAAAAGTCGAGCCCTCCTCGGCACTCCTCGATCTTTGCGATGAACATCGTGGGGCTTTGCTCGCCAGCTTTTTTTGCAAGCGCCTCAAGTTCCCGCCTTAGCCCGGCCAGCCCCTCCCGTGGAATCCTCCCGCGTACCTGAAGGATCGCCTCGTGATGTCCGGCCCTCTTGAGAGCACAGACTTTGCAGGTCGTCCACCTCACAGCGATCTTTATCTTGGCCTCCTCCGTCTTGGGCTCGAGCTGCATTTCGCTCATTTTCCCGCGCGCGCGGATCTCGACGAGTGGCTCCCTGCCGAGTTTTGGTTCGATGCCCAGCTCTAATCCGCTTACCTGCTCGGGACGCACGAGCTTAAAGCTGGAGTCGGTAAGCTGAAGGATGCGGATCTCGCGAAGCACGGATTCCCGAACGGCATCCGCACTCACTCCTTTTCCTTCCGGCTTTTGCCATCGCCCGCCCACCAAGCGCGAGCCACAATGTTTGCAAATTACGATCTCGATTTCGGTCGGTGCATGAAGGAGGCGATTCTCGGCAACGAAGCACCGCTGGCATAAACCCTGGATTAATGGCCCTCGCTCGGCCTCGAGCGCGCCGCACCGGTAGCAAAATCGCTTCATGACATCAAATCTTGTTTTTCTTGGGGCTTAAACTCGCCCCCATGCGTAAACAAATATGGGGGGCACTTAAAGGTTAGAACTGCAATCAGGGAGGAGCCGATAAAACTGGCGTAGTATTTGAGGGATGAGAAAGAGGATCATGAGCCCTGTTTAGAGGTATTTTGATGCGAAAAATTTGGATTGTGGGCTATTGTTTTCGGTTTAATCTATTCCATATTTAATCCAATTTTCATTATCTCCTATTATTTTCGAGCAATAAACGTTATTTTTTGATTACTTCGCCTCTTTGATGATCTGTATGAGTTTGCCAATGCTGCCGATTTCTATTGCGCCGCTTAACGTTATCAATCGTGCAAATCTAGGGTTGGCTTCTGCGCCCAACTTGAGTGCGGTGTCACCTTTGTGGGAAACAGTTATCGTAAGCCCATCTTTCCTTAATTTTTCGGCTACTCCCTTCAATTGCTTAAGTTTTTTTAAATTTAATAGATTTAATAAATCCCTGATTGGTTGTATGTCTTGCAGGTCAATGCCGATTCTTTTGTCCTCTATGTCTAAATGAAGAATTCCCCTTCCGCCTCGAAGAACGCTGATTTCCCCCGATCTAAGAGTATGTATCGGGCCGATTAGCATTTCCATAAGTTCGCCCAATGAAAATGGCATGGGTGCTACTTACCTTCTTCTAGGGTCTTTCCTCTATGGTAGTACGCGATGTTTAATAGAATAGACCCTGTCAGCGTTGTTTTTAATCCCGCAGTTTCTATCATTAGGTCTTTAAATTTTAATTCGAGATCAGACTCTTTTCCAGCGAGCTTCTCCAACACTTGTGCAACAGTTCCGGCAAAGCCTCCTTTTTTCTCTATTTTCTCCATCAATATCACCACCTTTTATTTTATCGCCATATCACTAAACGCATCTGACTGTATATATTCTTTCCTTAAATAAAAATCGATGCTTCGAGGTGAATTTCAGCTCCCATTTTTCATAAAATTTCTTCAAGACTTTTAAGGTTAAACTCCGTGTTAGCACAACCATTCTTGATGAGGAAGACCGCCTGACCGGGCAGATTCTTGTTTTCAAGTTCTCCCCCTTTCTTCAGTTCTTGGCTACACGCAACTCCAACAACGCTGGTTTTGTGATCATCAACGCCCAAATTTCCTTTCCTGCGCATGGTACCAACTGAAGGCCGCCGCCCAATCTTGTTCTGTGCATTCAGGAAATAGTTTTTTGATAAAGTAAAACTCAGAATATCGTGCTTGAATACTTAAGAAATCGGACAATCTTTGAAGATTGCCTGTTCTTATTATTAGATCAGGTTCAACATCTACCATCAAAAGAGACTTCTCTGATTCCGGTTCCCTAGATGCTTTCAAACAAGCATTCAAAAATTCATGTTGAGCACTCCATGCCATTAGAAACACTACACGGTGTCTTGTATAGGCTTTGGTGGCTTCGGTAAGTTGATCCATTACCTCCCTCAAAGAAACTGGGAGTATTTCTCGTTGTGTGGAATAAAACTGAAAATTAATCTGTTTTCGATGAACTTCTGAATTCGAGTCCAAGTATTTTCGAAACTCTTTTTCATAAAGAGCGAATACCTCTTCGAGCTTTTCTTTGGGTCTTTTGAGATTATCTTCGCTCAAAGCATAAACAATTACATGCGAGACATCCTTTTGAGAACAGAAGTCTAGGAACGTCCTTAGTGTTTCTACGCCCTTTCTAAATACCTCAGCCCTAGATATACCGTATTTTTCAGCGTATCTACGGTTACCATCCGGTATAAGCCCGACGATCATAAGAATCAACATTCTGTATTACTTCGTCGGCTATAAATATTTCAGAAGATGCCAAAGTCACCCTTATGCAGTTGCTAGTCTGTACCAGCGACCAGGACCACCACGAGCGCCAGTGCCACGACAATGATCACTTCCAGCGGGGGACATTCCTCCGGGAACTTGTTGCCTTTCTCTTTCATCATCTCCTCACGGAATTTCTCGTAAAGCACGCGTTCTTTTCCCTTTAATTCATGCCGCCAATTTTTGGCCATCAGCGCGTACTCCTTTTTTGACACATCAATAATAATAAGGCTCATGACTCCCTTTGACCAATTAAAGTGCCCATTTTCCTCGATCAAAAATAGGCAAGCCAAGCCAGATTAGCTGTTCTCCCGTATCACCCGCCCCAGTGTGTCCACGGTAGTTTCATTGATTTTATTGACTTTTTCGGGCTTTTCTTCGACTTTTTCAGGACTTTTTAATCGTCTTTTCGACAATTTATTTTTATTCCTCTTTTTGGATTCATCTATCTTTTGAAGCCAGCGACCCTGCCTCTCTTGCCACTTTTAATC
>DAOUSU010000010.1 GCA_030627035.1 Hadesarchaea archaeon | reverse complement strand
GGCAGGGCCTCGGAGCCGATGGGCCGAAGTTGACCCGGCCCCAACCAGCGATGAACTGGCCGAAGAGGTCAGCGAGGCTGGAAGCCCACGCTTTTAAGCGTGGGAGTGGTCACTATTGGTCTAAGTATTGCGGTGCCAAATTTGAAATGGGCATTTAAGATAACAGCATCCGCAACAGTTATCATACAGGTCATCATTATTAATTATGGAGTGATTTTAATGGAATACGAACTGAGAGGAGACTATCCCCTAAAAAGGGAAGAATTTGATAGAAGAATGAAAAATGCGGAAAAATATCTTTTTAGCTTGGGGGTAGACGACCCCGCTGAAGAGGTTGGCAGGATAAATGCGATCTTGTATATCGCAAAGGTACATTACATCCAGGAAAAGTTGGGATATCAACCACGGGGCATGTTCATCGGGGCACCAGACTTCACGTTTCAAACCTCCCCCCACAAATTTTATGTGTCAGTTCCTGAGGGAGGTAAAATCATATGGGGAGATGGCCCATATGACCTCATCTTCGGGGAGATGGAATTTGACTTTTGCGGCATGTTAGTTGGTGCAGTAAGAGACAAACCCGATCTTGAAGAAATATTAGACATCATACATGAGATGAACGAAAAAAATCTTGAAATTGATGGCAGGAAAATAGGGTTAAGAAACTTCAGCACGGGTAGCCATTTTTTGAATTTATATGAGGTTGAAAATCATGAAGTTCTGGGTTTACCCAAGGTGGTCGCAGTTTTACACACATCTTCGGATGAAATGCGTGATCCACTAATCAACTTTGTTCATGAGAGAGCCAAAGAAATGCAAACTCCCTTTGGCAAGTCATACATCTTACAAGGTGATGATACACGAGAGTATGAGAAACGTTGTAAATATGCAAGTGAGTTCTCTAAAAGGAAGCGAAAACTTCTTTTCGAGGAAATTTTTGGAAGCAATGAGATAATAATGAATCATAACCATTATGAATTAACTGGGCCCAATGAAGCGATTATTGGATGTAATATTATCAGAAAAGAGGGGGAAGTTTTTGTGATAACACTGGGCGATAGCTTGTCAGCGTATCTCATCAAAGGTAAAATGAATATTTCTTCAGAAAAAATCAAAGAAATCGTACCACGCCCGGGAGCGATTGAAGGATGGGCGTATGAGGAGTTGAGAAAGGCAGATATAATCCCTCATGGCGGAGGTCACAAGTTAAACGAGGTGGATAGTATTGCCAAAGTTATTCTTTACCCTGATGGAAAAGTTATCATTCCAAGATGTGCATCTAAAAATGGCACTAGCGCATATGTAGACATGAAGGAAATCTCACGCGGCTACAGATCTGGTGCTATTTTGGACAGAGTTCGTTCGCTGGAGCTAGGAGAGCCCTATGCGACCCTTCGATTTATTTACGGCATCAAGGTGGATTTTGAGTCGAAATAGGGAAGTCGTTTGCAGCTTGCGCACACTTAACGAGGACGCCCGACTGTGTCTACGCCGACGTGAGCTTCAAACTTTTCCTCACCTACCATCCTGCTGGAGCATCTACGGCAGGCGGATGAGGCTAGAGCTTCAGACGGACTTCAGAAGGCTGGGTCGGCTCTGATCTATAAAACAATTGAAGGCATTATGTGTGAAGAGGACATTCTAGAAATAGATGAGGATTACCGGCAAACAAGGAAAGGATAATCAAATATCTTTCAAAAGTTATGCTAAAGGAAAAAGGATTCAAACCTACGATACTTCGGATTTTTGGGGCTAGCCCTTCAGCCCGAGTTTCTCAGGCAAATATTCTTTAACCACGTAGCTCAACCCGTACTTCGAGAACGCCTGCTGCTCGGCCTTCTTCTTGAGCTCGAGCATGCGCTTTATCTCGTCCTGCCAGAACTCGTTTGAGTAACGCGGGTCCTTCTGAATCTGCTTGAGACGGGCGATGTCTAGCTCCCGCAGCTTGTCCGTGGGCAGGTTGTACTTGACGATGTCGCTCGCGGTGACCCCGATGAACCGCGCGTCTGGAACCGCCAGCTCGTGGTTGATGTACGCCAGCTTCGCGCTCCCCGAGATGATGACCATGGCTATGTGGAAGCCAAAAGGGTCGCCATCGGTAAAAATCGCGATTGGCAGCCCAAGCTCCTCGTGTGCCCGCTTCAGAAACCGTCGGGTGGCCCTAGCGGCCTGCCCCTTGAGCCCGACGATCAGGGCATCGAACTTTTTCCAGGCCTTTTCCTGTACGAGGCGATGGTACATCCCCATGGTCTCGATGGCTATCACGCGCTTCGCCCTGCATCGGATGAAGTCGACATCATCGATCGTCGGGGGGATTGTATACCCAGCACGCCCCGCCTTCGTCGCGTCGATGGTCACCCCGCCCTCGTTGACGACCAGTTTACCGTAGACGGACGCGCCATCCTCCTCGGGCGTCAAACCCAGGCTCTCTCGCTTCAGCCCAAATGCCGCCTCGAGGTCCTCCAGAATGACGTTGGACTCGCCCTGATCGCGGAATGGCCCGGCATCCCAGCCCTCCGCCGTGTAGTACATCTCTCGAAGCGTGGCGAATTTTCCGCTCCTGATCAAATCCCTGCAGAAGTCGGCGGTGCACATGAGCTGGGCGAATTTTTTCACCTGCTTTAGGCTTCCCGCCGAGCGCACCCCGTAATGCGGCCCGAGCACGAAGTAGCGGTTGGTCTCGTCGTAAATGATGTTCGAGGTGCTTCTGGACGGTATCTTTAGCCGTGGGGGACGAGCTTTGGTGATGTCATCGACGACTTCCTTTCCCAGATTCGCAAGGCTCTCCTCCACCTTTTGCCTGTGTACGCCCTCTCGCGCTTTAACTTTCCTTTTCCTCGGCATTTTCAACACCAGTTACTTCCCTTAGCAGTGGCTTAATATTTGGCTCTCGCATGCCCGCCAATTTTGCAGCCTTGCGGGCGATCACCGGCAGGTACCGCTCGAATATGCCCGCCCGCTCTCGTCGCTCTTTAACCTTTATCTTCCGGTAGAGGAACCTCCTCAGCTCCCGTGCGATGTCCATAATTGCAATGCGTATCTCCCCGAATATCTCGGTCTCCTCGGCAATCGACTGCTTGCCAGCCGAGGTGTAAGGCACGTAGGCCGAAGAGACGTTGACGAAGAGCGTTAGTGGTGCGGTCGAGATGTCAACGCCGTAGCGACGCCAGTTGATGCTTCGCGCGGCGGAGGTTATCGCACAGCCCCCTTGGTCGAAGATTAGGGGCGCGCGATTAGCGAATCTGATGAGATCCATCCCGGCCTCCGCTTCCACCCCCTCGCTTCCCTTGTTTTCTCCCGCCTTGCCTGCCCCCCCGCCGTAAGCTATGCTGCAGTTATGAATTACAACATCATTGGCCACGAAATTTCCTGCCTCCGTAGTCAAATCGTAAACGGATTCGTCTGAACGCGTAACTTTTCTTTTCCCCACGATTTTATCCCATAAGATATCGGCGGATGCTAATTTTTTGATTTTTTTCGTGCTTCCCCCATCTGCCTCCAAGCTATCCACAATTGTCCGAAGATTATTGTGGGTAATATTTTGCTTGCCCTTTTCGATCATCCTTATGCTTTGATCCGAAAGGCCCAAATCGTGCTGGTAAAGGTTATTTTCGACTCTTACCTCGCGCAACAACAAGCCAACGGGAATCACGTCCCGAGAACTTCGCTCCTTAACTTTAGTTGAAAGCAAACGCTGCAGCTTAGCTTTTCTATCCGTTTGCCTGAAGGATATGAGGTTCGCGAACTTTTCGATGTTTTCTCTGTTGCTTATCAAGATATTATATTCCGGCTTTTTTGTCTCGATTTTTCTTCCGTCGATGTAGCCTACCGATCCTTGTTTCATTCGCCTAATTGTGGAAATTATACCGAGCCTGAGAAGCAGGTGTTGAACTAGGCAAGCTTTTTCTTTTGTCGCAGTGGCGATCCCTATCTCGGAGTGGGAACTCTTATCTTTGCGTATGCTAACCCACCCATCCCCGTCAACAAAGCCTTTCAGCCAAGCTATTACCAAGAAATCATCAAGCATTGGTAAAGTGTCAGCAATTTTTTGCAGGATTTTGAACGCTGTTTTATTGTTTACGTAGGACTCATATCTGGATTTACGGCACTCCAATCCAAAGGCATCTCTTATTTTTTGTTTAAAGAGCCTATGCAACTTTTGATCCGTGTTCACCAAACCGATTTTCCAGCCTCTCGTGAGATATCCATCAGACTGAATCAGTCCTAAAACATGAAGAAGGTTCTCAGTGCAGCGGGGCGGAATGTTGACTGGAATCGGATTGGGGAATTTGTTATCGACTATCGTGATTCTGTTTATCTCTTTTTTGAGATTTTCCCAATTCTTCCCCAGTTCTGTGATTATTTTTTTCAATTCAAACAACGACGGTCTATGGGTTCCTTTAAATCCCTTGAGGCGGTCGTATTTCATCCCAATTTTTCTTGCCGCTTTTGCGTATGAGCCATATTTCTCCTTTAGCTGTTTCAAACTCATTAGCACGAGTTCCCTATTGTGTACGCGAATAGATTTCTCATCCAAAAGGTCGAGTAAGTGAGGATTTCTGGCTCGAATTGTTAACTTCCTCGGAGTAGCTATGAAGTCATCGCCGGTAACATTGTCTACCATTACCCACACTAGGGAACCGTTTCTCAGGACGGGGATCTCATTATTTCCGGTCAGCGTTATTTCTCTTCCGGTTCTCGTCCTGATATGAAAAAGCTCGTGGTTAATGGGGATTTTGTGCTTTTTTAGAACCTTCATGGGCCTTATTTTCAGGTTTCCATCCATACAATAGACTTTTTTATTGATGTCGTTTTCAACGAATTCCTTTATCGAAACAATTTCCCCATCTTCCAGCACGAGTTTTGTTTCTCCAGTACAACATTCTATCACGAAAGGCAGGCCACCGCGGTACACCTTCGGCGGGCGGGTTACAGCGTGGACGAATTCCGGCCTCAAGATTTGGCGCATGCCGTTTTCTATCTCTTGGGACCCTATCGGTCGGAGGCCTGCGGTCGGTGGGGCCATGAACTTGATTTGCTTGAAGGCCGAGACGATTTGCTCCGCCTCCCCCCACGTCAGCTCGGATGGCTTCTTGCTCATGTTGACTCCGGAGAGCCTTTTGATCTCCTCGACCTTGCGCTTGGTGACGCGCGAAAGCTCGCTTGTCAAGAAACTCGCCATGGTCCTGCTTTTCGTGTGCTTGGCCAGCACGAGCAGGTCATCGGACATTACCCCCCAGGGGTGGAGGGGCATTGGCTTTGGTCGTTTGGGCACTTCATCGGTGGCGCGCTCGAAGATGGTGAGTGTTCCATCGGGTTCAACAAAGGTTATTTGGGCGTGAGGATTGGCAATGGCCGTCATGCGCAGATAATTAAACGGGCCATACCTGGAGCGAATGTAGGTAACCTCTTTCGCCGTGATCTCGGCCCTTGTCCCACGCCATTTGCCCTTCTCAACCTTTCGTCCTTGAATTCTCCCCTCGTTCTTGTTGACGTCAATTGCTAACCCTATCTGCACAATTTCTCCATTACCCGTAGAAGTCGTGATAAAGGTCGGGGTCCCTGCCGTGATCTGGCCGTACATTACGCTTCCGACGCACCCTATCCCCTGTTGCCCACGCTGTTGAACGCATCGGTGCAATTTGGTTCCCGCCAGCATCTTGCCAAATACATTTGGGATAAACTGCTCCGGGATGCCAGGCCCGTTATCCTCCACGATTACCTTGAGGTGTTCGGGGTTGTCGTTCGCCTTCTTGATTCTCACGTGGATCTCGGGTAGAACTCTTGCATCCTCACATGCATCAAGCGAATTTGTTACCAGTTCATGAATGATCGTAGTCAGTGACCTAATTTTCCCGGTATAGCCGAGCATGGCTGCATTTTTTCGAAAGAACTCGCTCACGCTGTGTTCCCTAAACTCCTTGAAAAGTTCTTCCGCCATTGTTTTCATACTCTCAACCGCCTCGCCTCGGAATGAATTACATCAGGTAACCTATACGATTTTTGGGGAGAGAGGGTACCGAAAGTAATTTATAAAGGAGAATCGCCCGCCCGCTTTTGCTGCAAAAAGATATTGTTTTTGGTGGCATTTATGGCATCCCCGCTTTTTCATCAGCTTTCTCATTACCTTAAGACTGCTCTCCTTTTCATCGCCCTTCTCTTTCGCTCGAGGAAACGATAGACGGTTGAGTGCTTTGCGCCCCCGAGCAACATCTCGACCGCCTCGCGCGCCACGGCGAGCTGTTCAGCCGTTCCTATGAGGGAGATGGTCTTGCCGTAGACGGACACGTAGGCGTCGGTGGTCTCCTCGAGGATGCGGCGTGTTTTTCCTCCCTCCCCTATCGCCCTCCCCTTCAGCCTGACAAGCGCCTTCTCCGAGCGCCCAGCGAACTCTCGGATGTCGATTGTCTCCAAGAGCTGGTCCTCCTCAAATAATCGAAAGGCGCGCTCCGAGCTGAACCCCCTCGCGATCGCGCGGAGCACCTCCCTCGCGTTTAGCCCCCCGAGCGGGTCATCGCCCACGACCTCGATCTTCACCTGACCCGTTTCGCTGTCGAGGATGAGCCTCGTTCCCGTCCGTCGCTCGATCTCCCGCTTGACCTCGCCGCTTGGGCCTATCGCGACGCCTATCCTCTCCTTCGGCAACCGGGCATACATTTGACTGCACCAAGTTAACGCGGGTTTGGGTTATCCTTAAATGCCATGCTTCCCGAGGGCTCCAGCTTTCCCGAGTACTTGCCTTTTAGCTCGTCGTAGCCCCTGCGCGCTGCGCGATCCATGGTGTAAAAAAGAAGCTGGCATATCCTCATCCCGGGGTAAAGCTTCACTGGGGAGGGATTCATGTTCAGGATCTCGAGCGTGACAGGGATCGGCTCCTTCGTCCCAGAGCCCGGGTTGACATGACCCGAGGAGATGTGGATGAAAACACCCATCCGGGCAATTGAGGACCTCCCCTCGATGGAGGCCACCAGGTCATTGGGCACCGCCACCCGCTCCCGCGTGATGCCCAAGACGAGCTGTCGGGGCCGTAGGACGAACGGCTTTCCCTTTGTGTCGATGAGCCGCGTGTTTTGCTCGATCGACTTTTTATCGCGTGGGTCAACGAGTTTGTCCCCTCTAAATGCTCTGAACTTTGTCCCCAGGCGAAGGTCGATCTGGCTCGGCCCGACCAATTTCTCATCATAGGGGTCGATGATTATCCTTCCGAGCTTCACGTACTCGCGGATCTGCTCGCCCGAGAGGACAACCATGCGAATCCCTGAAAGTGTTATGTAGATGGCGCAAAAATGTTGCGGTTTTTCAGACTAGCAACGCGGAGATTATACCGGTTAAAAATATCCCGTCAAAAGTACCCGCGCCCCCTATGCTCAGCATCCTCGAGCCATATTTCGTGATCTCGCCCAGGTGAAGGAGATCTGCCCCGATGAGTACCCCCAGCACCCCCGAAACGTAGGCCAATGCAGGCGTCAGGATTGATGGGCCCATGCCCCTCGTCAGTAGGATGGCGATGAGGGCGGCGAGGAGTGGCGGGATAAACCCGGGCATGGCTATCCCGACGTTGGGCACGCTACGGGCGAGCTTGAAGCAGACGGCTGAGACTAGGGCAATGCCAACGGCGAACCTCCAACTCAGGGCGGGGGAGAAGCAAATGATGAGGTAGGTGGAAATCGCAATCGGTACCAAGGCTCCACCCAGATTTATCGCGATTACAGTTTTGCGCGTTCTAAACTCCCGCGTTATATCCGGATACAGAAAACCGTAGAAGCTATGGATTTTTGTTGTTAGCACCTCACCCCGCGTGTAGACGGTTCTCAGGGGGACGTTCACCATGCTCCCGAAGAGCGATAGGAAGAGCAGCAACATCGCCATCTGCGGCGAGAAGAATCTGCTGAAAGCTCCGCCGATGATGAGCGGGAAAAGGAGGATCAGAAATAGAAAGAGCAGAATGAAGAAGGGCAGGGCGAGCGGGAGGTAGAGAGGATTTTTACCCATGTGGACCGCCATCATCTCTCTTCTTTGATAGCCGAAAAAAGCTCTGCGGGCTCCTTGGTCTTGACGCCGAGCTTTCGGAAGTACCTTACGAGGTTGCTCAAATCGCGGAGCAAGAGTTCATCGGCCATGGGGTTTGCGATGTCGGTCCCCATTGAGAAATCGATGAGCACTGGCTCTGGCGTCAGCATCACGTTATACTCGCTGAGGTCCGAGTGCACGAGTCTGGCTTCGCGGTAAAGCCTCCCGACCGCGTTGAGCAACTTTTCAAATGTTTCCTTTGGTTTCTCGGGCGGAGAGTCCTTCATGCGGGGATATGGAACGCCCTGCTCGCCAAGGAACTCCATGGCAAGCACGTTTCGCTCGTGGCGGATCGGCCTGGGTACCGCAACACCAGCGTCAAAGGCCCGCTGCAGGTTCTTGAATTCTCGCGAGGCCCAAGCGTAGATAATCCGCCGCCTCTCCTTGGTAATTCCCTTAAAGCGGGGGTCTCCAACTATGTATCGATACATCGTCCTGAAGTCGGAGGTGGCGATCCGATAGATCTTTGCCGCCACGTAGTTTCCACGTTTATCCCGCGCGCAAAAGATGTTGGATTCCTTTCCCCCCGAGACGACGCCGTAGAAGATATCGAAGACCCCCTGATGGATCATGTGATATAGGGTAAGCAGGGTCGAGCTGTCGAAGACCCCTGCCATGATCTTGTAGGTTTCCGAGTCCTTCTCAAGCCGTTCGAACTTGTGCCTCTCTAGCCTGCGCATGAGCGCTTCAACATCGGCGGGCAAGAGATGTACTACCCCCAGATGCCCTTTCTCCTCAGCCACTCGACCTGTGTGCGCGTATAGCGATAGATGATGTCCCCTTTCTCCTCGCCCTGCACTGGCCATGGGCGAACGACGACGACATCGTTCTCGCGAACCCAAAGCCTCTTTCGGATCTTTCCCCGGATGCGGCATGTGCGCACGTGCCCGTCCTTGCAGCGCACCCGGAGGTGGTCGAACCCGAACATCTGTTCAACCATCCCCAGAATCTCATCGCTTTGGGGCATGCGGATGCGCTCGATCTGCTCTTGAGGGGTGAGCTTCCTTCTCTTCGGCATCAGGCGCCCCCGAGCTTGCGATCCCAGAGCAATCGATTTGTGCCGTTGATCATCGCCTGGACGCTAGCCATTATTATATCGCCGCTCGTCCCCCGCGCCGTGACTATTCGCTTGCCATCGGTGAGATTTACCACCACGTCCACAACTGCGTCGGTGCCCCCCGAAATCGCGTCCACGTGGTAGCCCTGCAGACGAATATTCGACATCTCCCCGATCACCTTGGAAATCGCGTTCATCGCAGCATCGACAGGCCCCACGCCAAGCCCGGACTCAACCACCTCTTTATCCCCAAATTTAACCCGCGCCGAGGCGGTCGGCGTCGCCTTATTGCCGCTCACCACCGTCAGCTCCTCTAGCTTTAGCACCTCCTTGAGCGTTCGCCCCATGATCGCATCGACGATCGCGCGGAGTTCCGTGTCCGTGACGAGTTTGCCTCGGTCGCCGAGCTTCTTGACCTGCTCAAAGATCTCGCGGACCTGCTCCCTCGTAGGTTGCAGCCCCATGCGATGGAGCTCGCTTTCGACTGCATGCGAGCCAGCGTGTTTCCCGAAGACCAACTTGCGATGGTGTCCGACGAGCTCGGGCGAGATCGGTTCATATGTCGGCGGATAGGCCAGCACGCCGTGGGTGTGGATACCGGCTTCATGCGCGAACGCATTTTCCCCGACTACGGACTTCGTTGGGGGGACTGGCATTCTCGTGAGGCGTTCAACGAGCTTGGAGATCGGATAAAGTTTATTGAGCTTAATTCTCGTTTCGACGCCGTAAAGTTGGGTGAGTGCAAGTGCGACCTCCTCGAGCGCAGCATTTCCCCCCCGCTCGCCCAAGCCGTTGACCGCCACGTGCACCTCTAGGGCACCCGCCTGAACCGCTGCGAGGGTGTTCGCCGTGGCCATGCCGAAGTCGTCGTGGCAGTGGGCGGCTATCGGGACCTTGATCGCCTTCGCCAGATCAGAGAAAAGTTCACGTGCCCGCTCCGGGGTGAGCACCCCAACCGTGTCGCAGACGCAAACGCGTTGCACCCCAAGCTCAACCGCTGCCGAGAAAAGTTCACGGAGAAAAGCCGGGTCGGTGCGCGTGGCGTCCTCGGCGGAGAACTCCACCTTCAAACCCTGGTCGAGAGCGTAGCGTGCGGCATCGAGCGCCATTCGCTTGACCTCTTCCCTATTCTTCTTTAACTTGTACTTCAGGTGGATGTCGGAGGTAGGAACGACTAGGTGAACACCATCAACGCCGCAGCCAAGCGCGGCATCGACATCGCTTCGAAGGGCCCGGGCAAAGCTGCATACTTCAGCTTTCAGTCCAGCATCGGAGATGAGCCTTATCGCCCTGCGCTCGCCCTCTGAGGTTATCGCCGCCCCCGCTTCGATTATATCGACTCCGAGGTCATCGAGTGCCCGGGCTACCTCTAGTTTCTGCTCGGGAGCCAGGGCAACTCCTGGAGTTTGCTCCCCATCGCGCAGGGTAGTGTCGAGCACCTTCACGGCACGTTTTTTCATGGCCTCGTCCCGCTGTTACTATTAGCAATGTTATTATTTAATGTCCCTATACTAGTGGTTGGTGGGAAATCGATGCGGAAAAAAGCCTTGATCAGCGACTTCATCCGGCAGGCGAGCAGGGAGATCGAGCTGCCCAAGCAGGTTGGGATATTTGACACCACGCTTCGGGACGGCGAGCAGACTCCCGGGGTTTCCTTCACCCCGGACCAAAAGCTGCTGATAGCCCGCCAGCTCGATAGGCTTGGAGTGGACACGATCGAGGCGGGATTTCCAATCGTCTCCGGGGGGGAGCGGAATGCGGTCGCAGCCATAGCCAGGGCCGGGCTCAACGCGGAGGTGTGTGCGCTCGCGAGGTGCGTCAAGGAGGACATCGATGCCGCCCTTGCATGTGATGTTGGCTGCGTCCACGTGTTCATCGCCACCTCGGATATCCACCTCAAGCGCAAGCTCAAGCTCACACGCGAACAGGTCCTCGAACGAGCCGTCAAACACGTTGAGTATGCAAAGAAACATGGCGTCGTGGTTGAATTTTCAGCTGAGGACGCTACGCGGACCGAGCTGGAGTACCTGAAGCGGGTTTACAGGGAGGCCGTGGATGCGGGAGCCGACCGAATAAACGTGCCCGACACGGTGGGCTGCATCACCCCCCGCGGCATGTACTACCTCATCAGCCAATTGAAGCCCATCATCAAGGTCCCGATAAGCGTGCACTGTCATGACGACCTCGGACTCGCCGTTGCAAACTCGCTGGCTGGCGTAGAGGCCGGGGCCGAGCAAATCCACGCCACGATAAACGGGCTCGGGGAGCGCGCCGGCAACGCATCGCTTGAGGAAGTGGTCATAGGGCTGCGTGCATTTTACGGAATCAGACCTAGCATCAAGACCAAACTGCTTGTCGAAACCTCCGACTTGCTTGAGCGCTCGACGGGGATAGCAGTGTCGCCAAATAAGGCGATCGTTGGGGAAAATGCGTTTGCGCACGAGGCGGGGATACACGTGCATGGCGTGCTCGAGTTTCCTGGGACCTATGAGGCCCTCTCGCCCGAGCTTGTGGGGCGCCATCGAAGATTGGTGCTGGGCAAACACACCGGCGCTCGTTCGGTTAAAAGCAAGCTCGGGGAGCTGGGGGTGAAGGCGACAGATCAACAGCTGGTCGAGGTGACAAAAAGGGTGAAGGCGCTCGGCGATAAGGGGAAGCGCGTGACAGACGTTGATCTGCGGGCGATAGCCGAGAGCGTGATTGGGGGGCTACCTCCAGAGGAGAAAGTCGTCGAACTCAAGGAGGTCACGGTGACAACTGGGAGCACGATAACACCAACGGCTTCGGTGAGGGTGGTCGTGCGAGGAGGGGAACGCATTGGATCGGCAACCGGGGTTGGCCCAGTTGATGCCGCGATTGCCGCGATTCGAAACGTCATGGAAGAAATTTCGGCGCTCAGGCTCAAGGAGTATCACCTCGACGCGATCACGGGAGGAAGCGATGCCCTGGCCGAGGTAACGGTGAAACTCGAGGATGAGCGTGGCAATCTTTACATATCGAAGGGCGTTCGGGAAGACGTTGTCATAGCCAGTGTAGACGCAATGATCAACGGGATAAACCGCTACTTTGCTGGGCGGAAATGACGGAATATTACCATTTTTATATTCGTGAAGCACGAACGTTTACGGAGTCAGTTCACTTTACATTTACTTTATTCCTAGTTAGATGGCCCCACGAGGGAGGATACTAAATAACGTTGAACAAAGTTAGGGTCACTTGTAAACGTGAGGCGAGCCGATGGTTAAGGTCAAAATGTGCGGCTTCATGAACGCTGAGGATGTAAAGGCGGCGCGTGCGCTGGGCGTCGACATGGTTGGGGCGATTATCGAAATCGATGGGTCATCTCGAAGCGTTACCCTCAAGCAGGCAAGAGAGATCTTTGACGTCGTCTCCGATGGCGTTGCTAAAGTTGCCGTGATTATGCCGAGGAGCTTGGGTGACATCGAGCGGGTTACCCGGGAGCTGAATCCCGATTACATTCAGGTTCACCTCAATTTTCTGGAGAACAGGCTTAGCAAGCTTAGGGACCTCGTTGCAGCGGGATTGATCGTCGCCGTTACAATACCTCAAAAAATCGAGAATCGGAGGAAGGTCGTCAACCAAGCTCTTAGGGTATCTGAGGGGGCAGATTACCTCCTGCTCGATACAAAGGGGCCAAGCGGGGGTGGTACTGGCATCACCCATGACTGGACGCTAAGCCGCGAAATCCGTGAGGTTGCTGGTAAGCCTGTATTTTTGGCGGGAGGCCTTAACCCATCCAACGTCGGGGAGGCGATCAGGTTGGTGCAGCCCTATGGGGTGGATGTTGCCACCGGAGTCGAGTCCAGCCCGGGCAGGAAGGACGCAAAGCTGATGCGCAAGTTCATCGAGGTCGTTAGACAAGTGTCAGGTCAACATGCCAATCACTTCTCATCATCCAATTTGAGAACTTTTTTATCCAACGAGCGGTAAATAGAGTCCCCTGATAACATGAATTCCATGAATTTGAAAGTGAAGCCACTCGACATGGAGACGGGGCGAAACATCGTCGTGCTTCACGAGGATGACGTGGGGGAACTTGGGCACTTCGCCGGCGACCGCGTGAAGCTAGCGACGCCCAAGGCTGAACTTGTCGCGATTGCTAACACGACGAGGAGGATGGTGGGGCGTGGGGAGATAGGCACCTTTATCGAGGTCACCGAGGCCCTGAGCCTCAAGCCCGGGGATGCCGTTTCCATCACGTTTGCCCCTCGCCCCCGATCGGTGGATTTTATCAAGAAAAAGATGGATGGGCGACAGTTGGCAGACGAGGAAATCAATTCGATAGTTGATGACATCGTGGCGGGCAACCTGAGTTCAACCGAGCTTGCGGCTTTCGTCGTTTCCGAGTACATCCGCGGGATGAACTTAAGCGAGATCGTTGCCCTGACGCAGCGAATGGTCAGCTCTGGCGATAAACTTGAGCTCGACATCAGCCCGGTGCTGGACGTTCATTCCATAGGAGGCGTCCCGGGCAACAAATACGCATTGGTCACAGTTCCGATTGTCGCCGCCGCTGGCCTGGTGGTGCCAAAAACGAGCAGCCGTGCGATAACGAGCGCGGCGGGAACCGCGGATGTCATGGAAGTTCTTGCAAACGTGACGCTTGGACTCGAGGAGATCAAGCGAATCGTTGGGAAAGTTGGTGCGGTCTTAGCTTGGGGCGGCGCGGTTAGGCTCGCCCCCGCCGATGACATCATCATAGGTGCTGAACGCATGCTTGGAATAGACCCGCGCTGTCAACTGCTCGCGAGCGTGATGTCGAAGAAGCTGGCAGTTGGCGCCAGTCACATATTGATCGATATCCCCACCGGATCGGGGGCAAAAGTCGAAGACCTCGATCAGGCACACAGCCTATCGCACGAGTTCATGGAGTTGGGATATATGCTCAATGTTCAAGTTGAGGTGGCCATAACTTACGGCGGTCAACCGGTCGGTCATGCGGTCGGTCCTGCCCTTGAGGCTAAGGAGGCGCTCGAAACCTTGCGAGGCGACGGGCCGAGGAGCTTGATCGAGAAGGCGACGAGCCTAGCTGGAATCATGCTGGAACTCGGCGGGGTGGCCAGCAGGGGGATGGGCAGGCAAATGGCGAGTGATATCCTAAAATCGGGAAGGGCATATCAAAAGATGCGCGAGATCATCGGTGCGCAAGGGGGAAATCCGGACGTGAAGCCGGATGACCTCCCGATTGGCGACAAGAAGGAAATCTTGCTTGCACCTTATGGGGGATATGTGACGCACATCGACAACCAGCGCATCAATCTGATAGCCCACACCGCAGGTGCTCCCCGCGACAAGGGTGCCGGGATTAGGGTCATCTTGAAGGAGGGGCGTAAGGTAGACAAGGATGAACCGCTTCTCGAAATTTATGCCGAGCACGAGGCAAAGTTGGATAAAGCGCTGGCCATTGCTAAACGTCGGTCACCGATAAGGGTGGAGGGGATGTTGCTCGAGCACCTTGTCAAAAAGGGGCATGTTTTTAAGGGAGGGCGAGAAACAGGTCCTCCGGGCGCGCGGGCATGACCGCGACCTCGACGATGCAAACTTTTCCTATCCCCTCCGACAGAAGTCTTGCTGTGTATTCGATTCCTTTCGCCTCTTCGATACCCGTGAACAATCTGGGAGAAAATATGGAGTTGTAGAGGCTCAACCAAACATCCCCCTCAATTACCGCCACGATTTCTTTCACGCATTCCTCCGGGATTTCACCAAATCTCTGCAGGACGAGCTTCGTCATGGTGACGGACACGACTCTGTGGTTATCGTTAAAATGAATCGGCGCACGATGTAAATCCCGACGAAATGACATTTAATATGCAACCTCCAGATTTGAATGATGGTGAATTCCGTGGCGAAAAAAGGAAGGAAAGGGCTCGATCCTGAACTTGTGGAGAAGATAAGGAACCTCTACAAGATGGGGGTGCCAGCCAGGATAATAGCCGAAAGACTGAACATAGGAGTGTCGACCGTATACAAATATCTGGGAAAGAGGGCCGGGCTCCTCTGGAAGCTGAAAAGAAAGTTCGGGCGAAAATAGATGGAGGGTATGGATGGAATTTGAGAACCTTCTGACGCTGGGTTTCTTGATCATCGTGATAGGAGTGTTCGTGATGGCATTCGGCATGGTCAAGGGGATGAAAGAAGGCAAAGCGGAGGGTGGAGGAGCCGTGGTCATCGGACCTTTTCCGATAGCTTTCGGAACAAGCAAGACGATAGCAAAAATCATGACGGCCGTGGCAATTATTATTGCGGTTGCGTTTATTATTTTTTCTTTGTTATCCGTAGGAAAGTTGGGCTTCTGATAACACCGTTCCTATGCCGATTTCAGAATACCTTGAAAACAAAGGCGAACTAACATCGACTGTCCTTTTCGCTACAACCCAAGCTGAACGACCCAGCACACCCTTCATTTTAGATCCGAACCCTAAAGGTCGCCAAAGAGGAATAAATAGGATTCGGGAAAGCCGAGCGGATGAAGAAATTGATCGGCGAATCGGTGAGGATCCAGGGCAAACTCAAGCAAGTCCTGGTCGGGAACCAACTTCGCAACTCTAGACATCTGCGAATGCTTAAGCCCTAGTTAAGGAGCTGGGCGTGGCAACTTGGAACCTAATGCATGAGCTTTTATTTCATAGGTATTATCCCGTGAAGATTATTGACGCAAAATTAGTGGGCTTCCAATAATCCAGCAAAACATCTGGATTTGCTTTTAGGAAATTACCATAAGCAGGGTCGTGCACGTAAAGGTAATTCCTATCATAGCCCACCACCACTATCGTGTGGCGGTATTTTCCTGGCAAACCCTGATTATCACTGGGTCTCCCTCGTCTATCTCGTCTTTAAGATCAGACATGCTAAGCGATGCGTATTCACAGCTCACAAACCGAGAGAGGAAGGGGAGCATAGTTTCGAAACTATCATAGCCGTTATCGTGGACTTCGTCTTGGGAGACATCATATCTATAGTAGCTCAATACCATGCTAGCTGACGCCTCAGAACAGTACCACCCCTTCTGGTGAACGAAAGGGACGTCGAGGATTCGCCCTCCTTCAGTTTCTTCTGGAGCACCACTCTCACCTTCGTAGAGCCGCGAGGGCCTAAAAATTACGGATGCTGCACACATCAGCACCGTGAAAACAGCGAACGCGACAATCAAGAGTTTGCCTATTCTCATCGGTACCACTGGTTAACTCAGTCCTCCTACATTTCATGAGATAAACTGTTGCGTCTCAAATGCCGAGTATTACATGCCCAGCTCAGGGCTGGAGGAAAATTTTAATTCTCGGTGGATCGCTATTAGAGGAGGTGATGGCGATGGATGTCGAAGAAGCGATTAGGGTTAGAAGATCCGTCAGATCGTATGAGGGCAGAGGAGTACCCGAAGAGGTATTGAAGAAGGTCTTGGATGCAGCGAGGATGGCCCCTTCCGCACACAACAAACAGGACTGGAAGTTTATCGTCGTGAGGGATGAAGAAAAGAGGAAGGAGCTTTGTAGGGCTGCAGGCGGGCAGGCCCAGGTTAGGGATGCTCCCGTGGTCGTAGCGGGCATCACTACTGATCCGGAAGACAGGCTCCCTTCCGGGGTGTCGAGCGGGATCATGGACCTTTCCATAGCGATGGATCACATGACGTTGAAAGCCGCGGAGGAGGGGCTGGGGACGTGCTGGATAGGCGCATTCGATCAAGAAAGTGCCAAAAGAGCGTTGGGGGTCCCAAAGAGATGTGAAATCGTTGCGCTGATGCCGATTGGCTATCCGAAGGAGCCCTTAAGAAAAAAGGAGAAGAACAGAAAGAGCCTAGATGAAATAGTCTCATACGAGGGCTTCGCTTAGCAATTTTCTTCATTTTCGGATTTTCCTTTCCATGACCAAAGCTTGAGGCGAAGATCATACCATTATTGGTGAGAATAGATGGCCGGCATCACCACGCAGAAAAAAGGCATTCGAATTCCTCGAAAGTTTGGCCCTGTTCGGTGCAGGTGTGGTCAGATTTTTATAGTCGAACGCGGTCAGAAAACGAAGATTTGCCCCAGATGTGGCCGAAGGAGCGTGCTGGTAAAGTTGCCGCTCCTAGCAACTTCGGATAAACAGTCCGAACTTCGTCCGCTCATCGCACGTTATGCGAAGCGATAGGAGGAGGAAATTCGGTGCGGCTAAGAAGGCCCCAGCGCAGGACCAGGCTCTTTGGCGATCTTGAATACGAATTCGTCGAGGAGTGCTTGCTGGAGGATCGAGCCAATTTCGTCAGGGACGAGCTGGAGGGAAGGGGAAACTCGGTGCGGGTTGTCAAGACCGAGTTGGGGTGGGCCGTCTACTCGAGGCCGAAAGCCTGAAGGAGAAGGGCTGGAATTCTCTCCTTCAAACCATGGATGACCTCTTGAGACCTAAAAGGCTGAACCCTGATTTGCCTGATGGGAGTTAACAGTCGATGTATTTCAGATGCCCTGACCTCTCTCCGCATGTGAGACGATACCCTAACCGCCGTCATGTATTTATCGGGGTCATATGAGACCACGTTGCTTAGTTCGACCCCAAGCACCGAGTCGAGCTTTTCAACCCATTTCAAGGGCGTGACCGCATCGCTGTACCCCTCGATGATGACGGCGTCGTGCTTTTTGGCCACCCTCCTGTATGCCGATTCCACCGCGTCGTCGTAACATTCCCCAACGATTTGGTTTAGCCCTTCCGCGCTGTTTATCGAGCGTATTTCAGAGGCTTTCTCGAACAAGTTGGCCAGAAGCCTTCCGAGCTCGCGTTTGACGTGGAGGCGTTCATTTATCACCATGGGGACCCTCAACCCGCCGTCACAAAAAGCGACCCTATCGACCATGAAATTGGGGAGGTTCGGGACGGGATCGAAGCCGGGAGGCTCGGCCCAGAGCCTGTGGATGGGATTGATGACCTCCTCAGCCAGATCCGTCCCTGAAGGGTCGAAACGTGAAGTCCGAGGTTGCTGGAGAAAATAGCACCGGCAAAGCGAAACAGTTCAAAATAGAAGAATGGCTCAGAATTGTGGAGGAACCTATGGGGGTGCTCAACGATTGTGGTTGGATCGTCTGCACAACCATGATAAATGGATTGCCTGGAGGGACAGAGGCGGATGTGACGAAGAGCATCGAGTTGATGGTAATTTTTAGTGCGAAAGTTAAATATGCTTGATTTATTGAGATCTAAAAAGAAGTTAGAGTTTGTTTATTACAAAAAGGAGAAGGATTGAATTGGAGAGTTCTGGGAAGAAATCAGCTGAATCGAGCGAACCGTCCGCGAGAGATCTTCGGCTCCAGTTGAAGGAAAGGGATGGGCTGGTAAGAGAATATCTTTCGCGCCTGCGGTGGTTGCAGGCTGAGTTTGAGAATTACAAAAAGAGGGTCACGAAGGAGAGGGAAGAATTGACCGCGTATGCCAACGAGGGGCTAGTTACCCAGCTACTGGACGTCTCGGACAATTTTGAGCGGGCGATCGGGATCGCCAAAAGGGAGGAGGGTAACAGATCCATAATCCAAGGACTGGAGATGGTCTATACTCAACTTCAGAACATCCTAAAAAAAGAGGGTTTGGTACAGATAAAAGCTGTCGGCGAACCTTTTGATCCTTTCAAGCACGAGGCTGTTATGCGGGTTTCATCCAACGATCATAAAGACGGGACGATAGTTGAAGAGATCCAAAAGGGTTATTTTTTTAAATCGAAAGTTATTAGACCGTCGAGAGTGAAAGTGGTCAAGAATCCTTAATTGATCCGAGGTTATAAAATGGCCAAGATAATTGGAATTGATTTGGGGACATCCAATTCGGCTGCCGCGGTGATGCAGGCTGGGCGGCCGGTTATAATACCCAGCGCTGAGGGCGCAACCCCGGCGGGTAAAATGTTCCCATCGTATGTGGCGTTTACCAAGGATGGACAGAGGCTGGTGGGAGAGCCAGCCCGGAGGCAGGCCGTAGCCAACCCAGAAGGAACTGCAACGGCGTTTAAGAGAAAAATGGGTACGGAGCACAAGTACAAAATTTACGGCAAAGAATACACTCCCCAAGAGCTCTCCGCTTATCTGCTCCAGAAGATAAAACGTGACGCGGAAGCTTTCTTAGGGGATGAGGTGACTAGGGCAGTTATCACCTGTCCTGCATATTTTAACGATAATCAAAGACAAGCTACGAAAGACGCAGGGGCGATTGCAGGTCTGGAGGTTGTGAGGATTATCAACGAGCCTACGGCCGCTTCCCTGGCATACGGCATAGACAAGCTTGAGAAAGAACTAAAGATCATGGTTTTCGATTTCGGTGCTGGGACCTTGGACGTAACCATCCTGGAGTTTGGGAAAGGGGTTTTTGAGGTCAAATCTACGAGCGGAGATACTCAGTTGGGTGGCACCGACATGGATGATGTGATAGTCGATTATCTCAACGACGAGTTCAAAAAGGATACCGGCATCGAGTTGAAATCAGATAAGATGGCCCTAGTCAGATTACGAGAAGCCGCCGAAAAAGCCAAAATTGAACTCTCCACGACTCTGACCACGGAAATAAATTTGCCGTTCATATCGGCAGACTCCACAGGGCCGAAACACCTGGTTCAAACATTGACGAGGGCGAAGCTAGAGGAATTGGTGTCCCCTATCGTCGAGAGGTGTAGGCCATCCGTCGAAAGGGCCCTGGAGGACGCCAAGCTTGCCCTAGGTGACATAGATAAAATCATCCTCGTGGGGGGTCCGACCAGAATGCCATTGGTTCGGAGATTTATCGAGGAGATTATGGGAAAGAAAGTGGGGCGAGGTGTCGATCCGATGGAATGTGTTGCCATGGGGGCAGCGATCCAAGCTGGTGTGATAACTGGGGAAGTTAAGGAGCTATTGCTTTTGGACGTCACCCCACTAACGCTGGGGGTTGAGACCCTCGGTGGAATTTTTACCCCCCTTATCCCAAGAAATACAACCATACCAACGAAGAAGAGCCAAATCTTTTCCACGGCTGCAGATTTTCAGACAACGGTAACCATACACGTGTTGCAGGGAGAGCGACCAATGGCAGCTGGCAATACCTCTTTGGGGCAGTTTAACCTGGTTGGGATCCCACCGGCCCCCAGGGGCATCCCACAGATCGAGGTGGCATTTGACATCGATGCCAACGGTATTTTGAATGTCTCCGCTAAGGACCTCGCCACCGGGAAGGAGCAGGCCATGAGGATCACCGCGCCGACAAAGCTCTCCAAGGAACAAATTGACAGGATGATCAAAGAGGCGGAGAAATTTGCGGAACAGGATAAAAAGAGGAAAGAAGAGGCCGAGCTACGCAATCAGGCAGATTCCCTTGCGTATACGGCAGAAAAAACCGTTAAAGATCTGGGCGAAAAGATCACCAAAGAGCAGAGGGAAAAAATTGAGAGTGCGGTTAAGGACTTGAGGGGAGCGCTGGGCGGAAGAGAGATCGAGAAGATCAAGGACAGAATGGAAAATTTGAAGAAAGCCCTACAGGAGGTCAGCACCGTCATTTACCAACAGGCCGCGCAAAAGCGAGCCGGAGGACGCAAACAATACGGGGAACCGCCAAAAGAGAAGAAAGATGAAGAAGTGGTAGACGCAAAATATAAAGTCGTGGATGAAGGAAAAGAATAAAGTTTCTCGACCGATAATTGCTTGCCGAATTGTCTAACTGACAATCGGCCTTTGTGAGGGGAACCACGTGAAAAGGGATTACTACGAAGTACTCGGAGTTGGCAGGGATGCCTCCAAGGGGGAAATTAAAAACGCCTATCGCAAACTTGCGATGAAATTTCACCCGGATCGCAACAAAACACTCGGTGCGGAAGAAACATTCAAAGAGATCTCAGAAGCCTACGCCGTGTTGTCAGATGATGAGAAGAGAGCCCAGTACGATCAATTTGGACATGCCGGGATTTCCGGGAGATACACCGCATCCGATATCTTCAGGGATTTCGATTTCGATATCTTCAGGGATTTCGGCTTCGGTGGCTTGGACAGAATTTTTGATATATTCTTTGGGCGGGATCGACCCAGATATGAATCAGCCGTTCGAGGGCGAGTATCACCCTATGAGCCGCAGCGTGGGGCGGATATTCGTTATGACCTCGAAATCAGCTTAGAAGAGGCTGCATCGGGTTCAAAAAAAGAGGTCAATATTTCGCACATGGAAACTTGCGATATGTGCAACGGCATTGGGGCCAGGCCCGGCGGCCTGAAAACATGCCCAGTTTGTAGAGGATCTGGATGGAGGGAGTACACCCAACGAATGGGATTTGGAGGATTTGCAAGCGTCAGAAGCACATGCGAGAGATGCCACGGGAGAGGGGAGATCATCGAGACTCCATGTCCAGCATGTCATGGAAGCGGGAAAATCGATAAAATTAGTAGAATTTTGATAGATGTCCCTCCTGGTGTGGACGATGGGACCATGTTGAGAATCGGTGAAAAAGGCGAAGTGGGAATAAACGGGGGCCCTCGGGGTGATTTGTACGTGGCAATTCAATTGAAAAAGCACGAGATCTTTGAAAGGAGCGGAGATGATATTACTTGTGAGATCCCGATTAGCTTTGTTCAAGCCACGTTAGGGGACAAGATTGAGGTACCGACTCTGAGCGGAAAGGCCAAGTTGAAGATACCGCCCGGAACCCAGAGCGGGACAGCATTTCGTTTAAAGGGCAAAGGAATCCCCCATCTCAATCGTTGGGGCTCTGGCGATCAATATGTCAGGGTGAGGGTAAACGTACCCTCAAAGATAAGTAAAAGGCAAAAACACTTATTGGAAGAGTTTGAAAAAGGAAACAGATAGAGGAGGATAAAGATGGCAGTTCCAACGGGAGGCGCACTGGCAGGGGGTATCCCTGTTTTAATCCTCAAAGAGGGAGCCCAGCGTACCGTCGGAAGGGATGCGAGGCGAAACAACATTATTGCGGCGCGCGTGATTTCGGAAGCTGTGAGATCGACCCTGGGTCCGAAGGGAATGGACAAAATGCTGGTAGATTCGCTGGGCGATGTGACGATCACAAACGATGGAAAAACCATCCTGGATGAGATAGAGGTCGAACATCCAGCGGCGAAGATGATGGTCGAGGTCGCGAAGGCCGTTGATAACGAGGTCGGCGATGGCACGACGAGTTCCGTCATGTTTGCCGGTGAATTGCTGAAGCAGGCCGAAAAATTGCTCGACCAGGACATTCACGCCACCGGAATCGCTTCGGGCTACCGGCTGGCGGCGGAAAGGGCGATGGAGATCCTCGAAAGAATTTCGGTTCCAATTGCAGTTGAGGACGAAAAAGCCCTGAAGGATGTAGCCTTAACCGCGATGGCCGGAAGGATAGCCGGGAGCGATAGGGAAAAGCTGGCCGATCTCGTCGTGCGTGCGGTCAAACAAATCGCAGAAAAGACGGATGGGGGTGTAACCGCCGATATCGATTACGTAACGGTTCAAAAGCAGGATGGCGGGGGACTGGGTGATTCTGAGCTAGTGGAAGGCATGATAATCGATAAGGAGGTCGTTCACCCCGGCATGCCCAAGCGCGTTAAGGATACCAAGATCGCCCTCTTGGACTGTGCGCTCGAAACGAAGAAGACGGAAACCGATGCAAAAATCCAGATAACAAATCCGGAGCAGATGAAGGCGTTTCTCGACGAGGAGGAGAGGATGCTCAAGCGAAAGGTCGATAAGATAGTTGAAGCGGGGGCAAACGTAGTGTTATGCCAAAAGGGCGTGGATGACCTCGTCCAGCACTACCTCGCAAAGGCTGGCATTTTGGCCGCCCGCAGGGTCAAAGAGTCGGACATGGAGAAACTGGCCAGGGCCACGGGCGGGAAAGTCATCACAAACATTGAGGACCTCTCTGCGGACGATCTGGGCGATGCCGGCTTGGTCGAGGAGCAGAAAATCGCCGATAAAAAAATGCTGTTTATCAGGGAGTGCAAGGACCCGAAGGCGGTCGGCATCCTCCTGAGGGGTGGGACCGAGCACATCGTGGATGAGGCGGAGAGGGCGGTGCACGATGCATTATCGGTGGTTTCAGAGGTGGTTGAGGATGGGAAGGCGGTCGCCGGTGGCGGAAGCCCGGAAATAGAGATCGTTAAGGGGCTCAGGAGCTATTCGAGCAGCATCGGTGGGAGGGAGGCCTTGGCCGTAAACGCGTTCGCGGATGCCTTAGAGGCGATCCCAAGGACGCTCGCCGAAAACGCGGGGCTCGATCAAATAGATATCCTCGTCAATCTCAAGGCGAGGCACGAAGGAGATGGAACACACATCGGGTTGGATGTGGCATCCGGCGAGCTCAATGACATGATGAAGGCCGGAGTGATTGAACCGTTGAGGGTTAAGGGGCAGGTGATCAAGTCGGCGGCCGAGACAGCCGGGATGATCCTGAGGATAGACGACGTTATCTCGGCAAAGGGGGTTGGGAAGGGTCCGCCCACCCCACCTCTCCCCGAAGAGGGGGAGATGCCGGAATATTAAGGAAGAGCCCAAAAAGATTGAAGATGAGACCATGGCCGTGATAAGGGAAGTTCCTAAAGCTCGTCCTTTTGAGAGGATCGGTGCCCATACCCACGTCAAAGGGTTGGGCCTCGAGAACATGAAGGCCGTGAGGGTCAAGGACGGCATGGTGGGGCAAGAGAAGGCCCGCGAGGCAGCTGGTTTAGTGGTTGAGATGATAAAACAGGGGAAGCTGAGCGGGAAGACGGTGATCTTTGCCGGACCTCCGGGGACTGGCAAAACGGCCATTG
>DAOUSU010000042.1 GCA_030627035.1 Hadesarchaea archaeon | reverse complement strand
TATACGAAATATGCCGTGGTTCTGATCGCGGTTCTCACGCATATCACCGTTGGGCATCGCTTGATCGTCACGAGGCGTCGCATGCGCTAACCGCTCGAAAGCTTAGAATAAAGCTCCTTCAGGTACTTCATTCCCTCGCTCAGCAACTCCTCGCCCTTCTTCGTTATTTTGTAATACTTACGCGCTGGCTTCCCCCGCTGTTCATGCCACTCCATCGTAACGTATCCTTCCCTCAAGAGTCTGTAAAGCACGAGGTAACAGGTGACGGTCGCGGGTTTCCATCCAAATTTTTTTACCATCTCTTGCTGCAGCTCGTACCCATACATTGGGCGTTTCTTGAGAAGCTTTAGGAAATAGGGCCAAAGCAGCTCTGCGGTTGTCTTCTTCCTGAGCCGTCTCATCGCCAAGGAAACCCCATTACTTAATCAACCACAAGCCTTAAATATCTCAATTTAGGAGTTATTTCAGATTTGGATATATAATTAAAGGAATACCCCGACTTGTTAAATTGGGGGGTACTGAATGGCAAAAATAAATGTAGCGATAGTTGGAGTTGGAAACTGCGCGTCCTCCTTGGTGCAGGGCATTGAGTACTACAAAGATGCGAGAGAAGACCTCTTTGTCCCGGGCCTGATGCACGTGAATTTTGGTGGGTACCACGTCCGCGACGTGAAATTCGTTGCTGCATTCGATGTGAACGCAAATAAGGTCGGAAAGGACCTAGGAGAGGCTATCTTCTCGCCCCCCAACTGCACGATAAAATTCAGCGATGTTCCAAAGCTCGGCGCCGAGGTGATGCGGGGGCCCGTCTTGGATGGCCTCGGCAAATACCTCAAGCCAGTGATCCCGGTGGACCCCACGCAGAAACCCGTAAACGTCGCCCAAGTGCTCAAGGATGCGGAGGCGGATATCCTGATAAGCTACCTGCCGGTCGGGAGCTACGAGGCCTCGCGCTACTACGCCCAGCAGGCGATCGAGGCGGGGTGTGGATTCATCAACTGTATTCCGGAGTTCATCGTTTCGAGCAAGGAGTGGGGGAAACGGTTTGAGGACGCCGGCCTGCCGTGCGCTGGCGACGACATCAAATCCCAAGTTGGGGCAACAATCCTGCACCGCACCCTCGCGAGGTTGTTGATCGATCGCGGCGTGAAGCTCGAGGAAAGCTATCAGCTCAACATCGGTGGAAACACGGATTTTCTGAATATGGTAGAGGAGGAGCGCCTGACATCTAAGCGCGTGAGCAAAACTCAGGCCGTCTCAAGTCAAGTCCCCTATGAAGTGCCGCTTCGGATAGGTCCCAGCGACTACGTTCCCTTCCTCGATGACAACAAAATTTGCTACATTTTCATGCGGGGCAAAAAATTCGGCGACATCCCGCTTTCGATCGACGTGAAGCTCTCGGTGGAGGACTCCCCCAACAGCGCGGGGGTCGTCATCGATGCCATCCGGGCGGTCAAACTAGCCCTCGATCGAGGAATCGCTGGACCGTTGATCGGTCCCTCTGCTTATTTCTTCAAACACCCGCCAGCTCAGATGTTCGACTCGGATGCGAAGCAAGCCGTCGAGGATTTTATCGCGGGAAAAGGGGAAAGGTAATGGAAGGAAATAGCACACCGGACATAGTGGTAATCGGGCACATAGCCATAGACACCAATAAATTTCCCTGGGGAAGGATAGAGAGCACAATCGGGGGAACGCCAACCTATGCGGGGCTGGCCCTCGCGGCCCTGAAGAAAAGAGCCGGCGTGATATCGAAGATCGGGACCAATTTCACCGAGCAATTCCCACCCATTTATAGCAAGCTCGGGCTGGACACCGAGGGCATTTTGGTCAGTGGAGAACACACCACGACATTCGAGAACGTCTACGATGAGGAGGAGAACCGCACACAGTTGTGCAAACACGTCGCCCCGAAGATAAACCCAGAGGATATTCCCCCTCTTTACTTGGGGGCTGGTGGATTCTATATTTCTCCACTCGTCGATGAAGTGCCTCCGGAAACGATTGAGAAGATCAAGGGAAAAAACAACCTCGTGATGATGGATCCACAAGGCCTCTTCAGACAGGTGGACGAGACGGGAAAGGTAACCGTCAACCCTGAGGTGGATCTCGAAAGATTTTTGAAACACGTCGATGTGGTGAAGCTCGGGAGGGATGAGGCGAGCGCCATCAAGAAAGAGCCAAAGAAACTTCTGGAGGAGCTCTGTGGATTTGGGCCAAAAGTTGCAATCCTCACCCAAGGAAGCAAACCGTCGCTTGTGTTGAGCGATGGGAAATTTCACGAGGTCAAGGGCTTGAAGGTGGAAGTTAGAGATCCGACTGGTGCGGGAGAGGTATTTGGCGGGGCTTTTTTGGCGAGATACTTGGATACCAATAACGTGATTGAGTCCGCTCATTTCGCGTCGGCGGCGGCCGGCCTGAAGATAAGGTACAAAGGACCTACCGGGTTCCCATCCGAGAGCGAAATTTTGGACGCGATCAAGTCAGCGGAATAAATTTTCGAAAGAGGATCAATACATTTTTCCGACATAAACGACTTGTTTGGCCCTCTTTCCACACCTTACGCATTTTCCAGAGGGTTTTTCGTCTTTTCCGAATAGAGTCCCCTTGATCTCTCCCCCCCCTGTTTCCGACTTGATCAGATCCGCGCATCCCTCCTCACCGCACCAGTTCACCCTGACCAAGCCTCCCTTTTTCTTCAGACAGGTCTTCAACTCTTTCATGTTTTTCGCTTTGGATCTCTTCATCTCGAAGAATTCGTCCGCCCTCCGTATGAGGTTGCTCTGGATGTCGCCCAAAACTTTGCCGATTTTTTTGAGCAATTCCTCGTCTTCCACGTTTATTTTATCCCCAGTATCCCTCCTAACCAAGACAACCTGTCCTTTCTCGACATCTCTGGGGCCGATTTCTATCCTCAGTGGTGTGCCCTTCAACTCCCAATAGTTGTACTTCCAACCGGGCGTGTATTCCTCTCGCACGTCCACTTTTGCACGCACTCCACCGCCCACGATCGCTCGCTCGATGGCTCTCGCCTTCTTTAACACTTCTCGCTCCGTTCCCTTGAAAAATATCGGGACCACTATCGCTTGAATCGGCGCCACCTCTGGGGGAAGGATCAACCCCTTGTCGTCTCCGTGAATGGCCACGATGGCGCCGAATATCCTCCAAATCGCCGGCCCGTAACAGGTCTGCCAGACGTGCCTCTCCTCTCCCTCTTTGTCCACGAATTTTATGTTGAACGCCCTTGCAAAATTTTGACCAAGGAAGTGCGTCGAAGGGAGTTGGAGCACTTTTCCATCGGGCATCACGGTGTCCGCGGCATACGTGTGCACGGCGCCTTGGAACTTGTCGTGCTCCGGCCTTTGAAAGAATAAGAATGGGATCCCAAACAGCTTGTGCATTACCCTCTCCGTGATCTCCGCATCCTCCTTCACCTGCGCTTCGGCCTCTTCCCGTGTCGCGAATGCATCGTGTGCTTCGATCCACCAGAATTCTCTTCCCCTGATGAATGGTCTCGTCGCCTTCGTCTCGTGGCGCCATACTTGGCAGCTCTGGTACCTCTTCATGGGCAAGTCACGCCAGCTCCTCACCCACAGGGAGTACATCTGGTAGAAGGCGGTCTCTGAGGTCGGCCTGAGCGCCAACCTCTCCTCCAGTTTCCTCCTCTCGCTCCCGACTTCGGTTATCCAGAAGACTTCGGCTTTGAACTCCGCGTGTTCTTTCTCTTTCTCGAAGTTCGACTCGGGGATTACCGAAGGCAACATCAAAGGTTGGTGGCCTCTTTTCTCGAGCTCTTCCTCGAACGCCCGATACATCAGCTTCATCGCCCTCACCGACCAAGGCATGTGGACGAGAAATCCCTTGACGTTGAAACGAATATCTGCCAGTTCGGCTTTTTTCACGACTTGGGTGTACCACTCCGAGAAATTTTCGGATTTCTTGACTGTGACGCCCAGTTCTTCGCTCATGGTTTCCACCGGATATCTTGGACGTTTTGCGATAGGGCACGGTGGGTTATATTTATTGCGCAAGAGCGAAGCGCGAGTTTAAGGGTCTGCGAGCGAACATCGTGCAGATCGGATGATGTTATTGGCAAACTTTATGGGAGCTTTTCCGCAAGCCCTCGGCTAACAAAGTTTGTCATGCAAGTATCTCGTGCCCTCCGGTAGTCACGAGCACCATGTCCTCCCAACGTGCTCCACCGACGCCAGGCAAATAAATGCCCGGTTCGACCGTTGTCACCATGTCTTTGCGAAGCACGTCGCGAGAGTCTGGTGCGAGGCTTGGAGATTCATGAATCTCTAATCCCACACCATGTCCGGTGCTGTGAAGGTAAGAGCTAGCATAACCAGCGCGAGAGATGAAATCCCTGGCGACCTTGTCGATTGCGCTTGCACGAACGCCATCTCGGACCCGCGCGATCGCAGCCTTTTGTGCACGCTTAACCAATTCAACCAGCTTGAGTTGCTTGCGCGTTGGTGAGATGGCAAAGGTTCGAGTCATATCTGAACAGTACCCCTCGTATTTCGCCCCGAGGTCGATGATGATGAGATCCCCTCGCCGCAATCGTCTTCGTGTCGCGGTCGAGTGGGGCAACCAAGAATTTCTGCCGGAGGCGACGATCGTGCTAAATGATGTGCCCTCAGAGCCTGCCCTGCGCATCGCGTGTTCGGCCTCGGCCGCGATCTCCAGCTCGCTCCGCCCGACCTCGATAAGCTCGGCGGCGCAGCGCATTCCTTTTACGGCAATCCTTGCTGCCATTCGAAGCTTAGCGATTTCTTGTCGCGATTTGATCTCGCGCATTTTTAGGATCACCCCCGGCAGCTCGCGGTAGCTTGCCTTATGAGCGGCTCGCAGTTTTCGCAAAGATGCGGACTTCACGCAGTCAAAACCAATGGCGCGGGCATCGAGCTCCCGCAGGCAATCGGCAATGAGCTGCCATGGTTTGCAAAATTTTACTCGCTCTCCTCGGCGGAGGGGTGTTCGGTAGGGAGAGTAAGCCCGGACATCCCTTATCGAGCTATCTCGTCTTGCTCGATCCAGCTCAAGCCTCGAACAGAGCATCGTTGCCCTCTGTTCTGATACAATTACGATTGATGCTGCATCGGTGCCTGCGAGATATCGCGCATTTCGAACTGCCACGTACGCGTCGAGTCCTTGCGCAAAGAGTTCCCGCCTCAACCTGTTAATGATTGTAATCAAGACGACCCGCTCAATTTTAGGGTCTAGAGTAAAAAGGTTGTTCGATGGTCGCGCGCAAGCTCGAGTTGAGAAGGTGTTATGGCGAGACCGCGTGGATTTACGACCAACGATACGAGGAGATTCAGCGGGGAAAATATTCGTTGATCTTTCCTATCCTCCCCCACGTTGACAGGATCCTCGATCTGGGTTGCGGCAGCGGATTGTTTTTGGGAGCGTTGGCGAAACGGGGAAGGTTAATTGTCGGCGCCGATTCTTCGCCCGAGATGTTGGAGATTGCCAAGCGCCGCCCAACGCGAGCCGCGCTCTTGCTCGCCGATGCCGATCACCTACCGTTTGCCGACCAATCCTTCGATGTCATCGTGTCGGTGACCCTGCTGCAGAACATGCCGAATCCGGAAATCACGGTGCGGGAGGCCGCGAGGGTAATGAAACTCGGTGGCATTATGGCCCTGACCGTTCTCAAGCGCAAGCATTCACCCGAGGAACTCGAGGAGTGGGTCCGAGGGGCAGGACTTGAGCCGCTCGAGGTGGTCGAGGAGGGCGAGGATGTCTGTTGCATTGCAAGGAGATAGTTGAGTTTTTAAGTGCTATGACTACAACTTCTGACTCAGGGGGGCGGATGAAATACAAAAAAATAGTGGTCGGGGGAACTTTTGATTACTTGCATAAGGGTCATAAGGTTATTTTGACCAAGGCATTCGAGCTGGGGGAACGCGTGCTCATTGGCATCTGTTCGGACGAGATGGAACTCGTGAAAGACTCGGCAGGGATTCAACCACTCGATGTTCGGAGGCGATCGCTGGAGGAAGTCCTGCACTCTCGCGGGTGGCTAGAGCGCGCCGAGATTCAGGTCATTTCCGATCCGTTCGGCCCCGCGGCGAGCGATGCCGAACTCCAAGCCATCATGGTCAGTCCGGAAACTCGCCCCAGGGCTGAAGAGCTCAACCGATTAAGGGCATCACGAGGACTTTCTACCCTAGAGGTCGTTGAGATCCCGTTCGTGCTCGCCGAGGACGGAACGCCAATATCATCGATAAGGATTCGCTACGGTGAGATGGACGCCCGCGGTAGAGTGTTGAAACCTCCTCAGGTGGCGTGAAGATAATCGTTTAAATCGTGCAAATCTCGTTTAAGTAAGGATGGACATGCACCCATCGTATGACATTCGCGGCACCAAAGGCACCGAGCTGGCAGGTCGAAAGATCGTGCTATGCGTAACGGGAAGCGTTGCGGCCATGAAGTGCCCCGAGCTTGCGAGGGATCTCATGCGCCACGGGGCCGATGTTCGAGCGATCATGAGCCGGGACGCCACCGAATTGATAACCCCCAAGCTCATGCACTGGGCCACGGGAAACCCGGTCGTTACCGAGCTGACTGGAAAAATCGAACATGTCAAGCTCGCGCAGTGGTCTGATCTCATCCTCGTCGCCCCGGCAACTGCGAACACGCTCAGCAAGGCGGCGTGCGCGATCGATGATACCCCGGTAACTTCTGTTCTCTCGGTTGGCCTGGGTCTGAAAAAGCCGATCGCGATGATCCCAGCGATGCACGGGTCGATGTACGATCACAAGCTACTTCAGGAAAATCTAGCACGTCTTCGCTCGGCAGGAGTTCACATCCTAGAGCCACGCCTTGAGGAGGGGAAGGCAAAGTTGCCAAGCGTTGAGGAAATGGTCAAATTCGTGGTCGAGATTCTAGGCCCAAGGGACATGGCGGGGATGCGCGTACTGGTTACCGCTGGACCCACGATAGAGCACATCGACCCGATCAAGATCATAACAAACCGAAGCTCGGGAAAGATGGGCGTCGCCGTCGCTCGAGCTGCGGCGGCCCGCGGCGCGGAGGTCGTGCTCGTTTACGGCCCGGGCATCGAGCCCCAGCCAAGCGGCGTTAAAACCATTCGAGTCCAGACCACGCAGGAGATGTGCGATGCCGTCGAACGAGAGCTTCAAAAACCGTTCGACGTGATCGTGTCAACGGCCGCAGCTCAGGATTTTGTGGTCGAACGCCCGGCTGAACGAAAGCTGAGACATTCCGAAGCGGTTGAGCTGAATCTGATTCCGGCGCCGAGGGTGCTCGACAGCGCGCGAAAGCTGGCCCCGAAAGCGTTTATCGTTGGGTTCAAGGCGGAGTTCAGGGTGAGCGACGAGGAACTCCTAAAGGCGGCGGAGGCTAAGCTCGGCGAGGGGCTCGACATGGTCGTCGCGAACGACGTGGCTAGGCCCGGGGCCGGATTTGGGACCGAAACGAACGAAGTCATCATCGTCACGGCTTCGGGTTCCAAGTTGATGAAGGCGCCCAAGGCAGATATAGCAAAAGTAATTCTAGATGCAGCGGTTGCGAATCTCAGAGGGAAAAATTGATGCAAAAAGCATCGGCGTTTGTGCCCGGGCATATATCTGGGTTTTTTCAAATTTGCGACGAGCCACCCGAACCCGAGCGCAAGGGGTCGCGTGGAGCTGGGCCAAACCTCAACCTCGGCGTTCGGACCGAAGTTGCCGTTGAGCCATCCGATAGCCCCGGTATCGAGATAACCATAAACGGCAGGGCAGCGCCCGAGGCTCAAACGACCAAGGCGGTTATTACCCAAATCATGCGCATGGTGCCAGAGCCAATGTGGATTGTCATCAAGCACATCTCGCAAGTGCCGATTGGAGCGGGCTATGGTGCGAGTGGGGCGGGCGCGTTGGGCACGGCACTAGCCCTGAACGAGGCGCTGAATTTGAATCTTGAGTACAACCAGATCACGACTCTCGCTCACGTCGCGGAGGTGATGTGCGATACCGGTCGCGGCGATGTCGTGCCTCAAACATTGGGTGGGCTAGTGATCAGCAGGGAACCTGGAGCGCCAGCCTATGGGGATTGGAGCCAGATTCGAGTTCCGGACGAAGTGAGAGTGGTGTGCGGCACGCTTGGTCCGCTTCCGACGAGGGGAGTGCTCAAGGACCGGGGATTGCTGGAGCGGTCGGAGAAGTTTGGTGGTTCGGCCCTGAAGGCGCTGGTGAAAAATCCCACTCCTCAGGAGTTCATGCGAGTTTCGCGGAAGTTCGCGGAGAGGCTTGGTCTGCTCGATGATGAGCTCTGCGCATTGATCGAGGCAGCTTTGGCCGCGGGAGCGATTGGGGCGAGCCAAGTGATGATTGGGCGGGCGGTATTTGCATTTGCACGAGCAGCGGAAGCCGAGGGCGTTAGAAGGGCCTTTCTTGAACTCCTCAAGCCGAACGAAGTTATGGTTGCTGATATCGACCGAGCTGGCGCTAGGCTTTGCTAAAACCCGTTTTCGTGGACGATCTTGTCTAACGGCATGCGTTGCGGCGAGCTTGGCTTCTCGGCC
>DAOUSU010000018.1 GCA_030627035.1 Hadesarchaea archaeon | reverse complement strand
CTAGAATCATTCCCCGACAACAATAAAAATTGTCTCCCCTTGTCTTGAAACATGCAGAGGCACGAGATCCTTCAGTAGTACATCGGGGTCAAGTGCAGCTCCTCAATGGGCGACCAAACATAGTTTCTACCCAGCTTCACGCGCTTGGCGCGGCCCGAGTGTTCGAGCTGCCGTAACACGCTGTTAACCTCCCTGACTTTCCAGTTGAGGACACGGGCTATATCTAGCGCGCGAAGCACTCCGTAGCGACGAAGGATGTACTCGATTATCTCCTCTCTAATCGCTGCTGGCCAATCCTTTTCCTCTTCTCCCTCTTCTTCCTCGAGAAACTCCGGAAATTCCCGCATTCACTCACCCTATCTTTAGATGCTCAAAATTTGGTGCTCCTGCTTAAAGCTTTTGACGCAAACGCGTGGGATGCCATCTTAAACATCCTTTCGAAATACTTTCGATCAAGGACTTTTCCGAGGCCTATCCCCGGGCAATCGTCCGACACCTCAAATGTATATCCACCGTTCTTTTTTCTTAGAGAGAATGGATAAAAGCGGCAAATCAGCGGTCGGATCCTGTAAATCCTGCATGCCTTCCCATCCAAGAAAACACATTTCCCGTTTCGCTTTTTCATTCGGTAATGATAGGGGGAAGTCCCCGACGAATGGGAAACAAATGAAAGTGGCCTCACGCCAGTTGCCTCCGATATCTGCCCGACCTCCTTATCAAGCAGCAGAATGTTCCGTCCGCGGTGCGAGCTGTCACCGCAGCACTTTGCGCATCGCTGGCATTCAAAACGGACCTTTCTCGGGTAAGACAGTTTCATCTGCTCATTAATATATTCTCGGGCATTACTTTAACATCTTTTCCTCGAACTCCTTGAGATGTTTGACCGACCTACTGACATCGACAAACAACCTCCTTGCTCGTTCGATATGCCCCTTCGTAACGCATTTGGACTTCTTGGCGCCCGCAATTTCCGATGCGGGTGCGAGCAGCTGTACTGCATATCTAAGCGACGTTTGCGCGCCGATGTCCGCAAGGTAATCCAGTGCATCGTCGGTCAAAGATATTTTTTCGGCCTTCGCCCTTATCTTCAATATTTCGAGGATCTCGTTGCGTGCGTAAGGGCTTGTGCGGATGATGAGCAATCGATCAAGCAGGTCTAGGGGCATGCCGTGGGGCTCCTTTAAATCTGTGCCGCGGACCATCGTCACCCCCCTGTTAGTCGCGAAGATGATAATCGGTGCCAACTCCTGCTCCATCGCCCTGCCGAGGAATGAAAAGGTTTCGATATCGAGCATCGAGCACTCATCGATGAAAACAACCCCGGGCAATATCTCCGCCTTGCCTCTTTCAACCCATTCGCGAATTGTCCCGTCGACGCCCGCACGAGTCTCGCTCGATATCTCCTTCCGCTCACTTCCACCGAAGAGAAGGCCGAACATGCTCACCCCCGCCCTAGATTGGGCGACATCGAGATCATTTAGGGTCAACGTGTAGACGAACTCCTTGTGCTTGAGCACCGGGTCGTTTGGAACTTCGGCTATCTGTACAGTTGTCAGGTCAACCTTTTCCTTCTCTGCAGCCTCGCGCGACTTGCCAGCCTTTGCCACCCTGCCGCTATCGACGTCGATCTGTACGATGTCGCCGGTCTCAACGCCCTGTTTCATCAAAGAGATCGCAAACGACTGATCCATCTTCAACTTCTGCGATGCGTCAGTGGTAGAAAGTTTGATCGTGCCACCCACTGGCACCTTCGTGTAAGGATTATAGGGGTGTGGCTCCTGCTGAATCGAGAGCTCGTCCACCTTTCCCTCATAAATCCTGCGCATTTCGTGAATCCTCGTGCCTATCGCCTTTCGAAGAGCTTGAGTCAGGAACTCTGTCTTCTTTATCTCAGTCGAATAAATCTCGGATGCCGCAATCGGCACGAATGGTACATCGCGTCCAAGCTCCTTTGCTACCGCGATCGCGAGGGCTGTTTTTCCCGTGCCCGGCGGTCCGGCCAGCAGGATCGCACGTCCAGCGAACTTCCCCTTGCGTACCATATCTACGACGACGCCGGCTACCTCCCTGGCCTCAGTTTGCCCGACCATGCCGGCTGCAACTGGCTTCGCCTTCAGTCCCTCAAGGCCGAGCCCTTTTATGTGTGAATGGGCCGATACCCGCTCCCATTCCCTTAACGCCCTAGGGGCCTCGCGAATCTCTTCCAATCGATCGCCAAAAAATCACTTGGATGGAAAAAACTTTAAAAGTTTTCCTTCAGCCACCTGCTCGTCTGCACGTTTGTAAAAAATATTCATGCAGTCTGGTATCCGACGTCAGCTCGGGATGAAATGCCACCGCGATCAGGTTGTCCTGCCGCACGGCCACTATTTTTTCTTGAAACTTCGCTAGAACTTGCGCCCGGCCCCAAGCCTCCCGCACGGCCGGGGCACGGATGAACACGCACCTGAACTGCTTCTTGCCCAGCACCGGAATTTCAAGGTCGACTTCAAAGGATTCGCGCTGCTTGCCGAAGGCATTCCGCACGACATCCGTGTTCATGAGTCCAAGTAGCGGCTGCCTCGTTCGAACGATCTGCTCGTCGCCCCGCTTTGCTAATACAATCAGCCCCGCGCATGTGCCAAAGATCGGCATGCCGTCTGCTGCAAGCCGCTTGACCCGCTCGAAAAGCCCAGTCATGACCATGAGCTTGCCTATCGTGGTCGATTCGCCGCCCGGGATTATGATGCCATCCACGCCCTCAAGCTGCTCGGGCCTGCCCACCCAAGCTGCCTCGCCCTCAATGTCGAGCTTTCGCATAGCCCGCCTCGTGGCCTCGAGGTGCTCACTGACCGCACCCTGAAGGCCTATGATGCCTATTTTCATGCCAACCACGAGCTGTTTTCAAACTTAAGGAAATTAAAAATAACTCGGCAAGCCTTTGGACCACCGAGCATCCGCGTTCAGATCAAATTCCCCTAGCCTGCAGCCTTTCTTCAGCTTTAAGCGTTTTGATATCGATTCCTTTCATCGCTGCAGGCAATCCCTTGCTCGCCTCCAGAAGGGCCCGTGGGTCGTCGTAGTGCCTTGTCGCCTCGACAATTGCTCTAGCCATGCGGGCTGGATCAGCTGATTTGAATATTCCCGACCCCACAAACACGCCATCCACACCTAATTGCATCACCATCGCACTGTCGCAGGGGGTCGCGATACCTCCAGCCGCGAACCAGACTACATGCAAGCGTTGAAACTTTGCTACTTCCTTCACGAGTTCGACGGGCACCCGGTACTCCCGTGCCTTCGCTTCAAATCCATCATGCCCGAGTTCGGCTAGCTCCGATATCTGGCGCTTGGTGAGCCGGATGTGGCGGACGGCCTCGACTACATTACCGGTACCAGCTTCGCCTTTCGTTCGAATCATTGCAGCCCCTTCGTCTATCCTCCGCAGCGCTTGGCCCAAATCGTAGGCACCGCAGACGAATGGAACCTTGAACTTGTGCTTGTCGACATGGAATTCCTCATCTGCGGGGGTCAAAACTTCTGATTCGTCTATCATGTCCGCCCCCAAAGCCTCAAGCACTTGAGCTTCTGCGAAGTGACCTATCCTACATTTAGCCATGACGGGAATCGTTACCGCATCCATGATTTGCTGGATGATTGTGGGGTCCGCCATGCGGGCAACGCCGCCCGCTTTTCGGATATCCGCCGGAACCGCTTGGAGGGCCATCACCGCCACCGCCCCAGCTTCCTCCGCGATTATCGCCTGCTCGGGGTTCGTCACATCCATGATAACGCCCCCCTTCTGCATCCGAGCAAACCCGCGCTTCAACCGTTCGGTGCCAAACGCGATGATTTTCTCCTCGGTTCTACGTTGCAAACTCCCACCAACTTATCATCTATAACTGCCATTGCTTAAAAAAGAAAATGGTGGCATAGTGTTTGCAAGAGACGCGAAAGGCTGGCGGGCGAGATGCGAGGTCTGCGGTAAGGAAGCAGCGGATATCTCGGCCACGCTCAAGGTCTGCGCCCGATGCGTGCGGGAACGCTTTGAAGAGGCGCGCCCCTATATCGAGGCCGCCCACGCCGAGGTCAGGGGTCGCTACGGCCTGCCAGCTCGAGCTCCAAAAGATCCAAACGGGGTCCGCTGCGGAGCATGCGGAAACAAATGTCGGATCCCCGAAGGCGGAAAGGGATTTTGTGGCGCGGTCGAGAATGTTGGGGGGAAGCTCGTCCGCAGGTTCGGAACCCCAGAGCGTGGGCTGCTGACGTGGTACTACGACCCGCTGCCGACCAACTGCGTTCCAGCAGAGTTCTGTGCTGGCTCGAGCGGCGCGGGCTACCCAAAATGGTGCCGAACCCCCCAAGGGGACATCGGCTGGAACAACCTCTCCATTTTCTTAGGGAGCTGCACCTACAGCTGCCTGTTCTGCCAAAATTACAGCTTCCGCGAGCTCACCGCCAGGGGCAAGCCAATGATGTCGGCCAAGGAACTCGCAGCGAAAGCCAATGAGAGGGTCGGCTGCGCCTGCTACTTCGGGGGCGATCCTTCAAGTCAGATGCCGTTTGTGATCGAGTCGGCGAGGCTGATGCGTGAAGTCGCAGGACGGGAAAACCGAATCCTTCGCGTCTGCCTCGAAACAAACCTGAGCATGAACCTGTCGAGCCTAAAGCTATTCGGCGAGCTCTCGATGAAAAGCGGTGGGGGGATAAAGGCCGACCTTAAATGTTGGTCATCTGAAATTTTGTACGCCCTATCCGGCATCGAACATCGCACCGCCTATGATAACTTCAAATGGCTGGGAAAACGTCATCACGGACGCCCAGAAGTTCCATTCGCCAGAGCGAGCACGCTGTTGGTGCCCGGCTACATCGATGACGAGGAGATCCGGGCGATCGCATCCTTCATCACGGACCTCGACCCAACGATCCCTTACTCCCTGCTTGCATTCCATCCCCTCTATTACATGGATGACCTGCCCTACACCAAGCGGAAGGATGCCGAAAGATACCTGCAAATTTGCGAGGGGGAAGGACTTCAAAAGGTCAGGATAGGAAATCCTTGGCTGCTGTGCTAGCTTTTTATTCTACTTGATTTTTCATTGAGCGAAGTTGGTGAATGGAAAAGGATTGCGACATCGACGCGGAGCACATTTCAAATGCCTTGGATTTTTATGAAGTTTTCTATTGGGGGGCACAAATTTTAAAGATTCATGTTTTCTAAATTCAGCTATATTCCATATCAACCCGATCACCCTGTTAATAACTTATAGAAGCTCAACGAAAGTCTATTCGGTGCCTCGCATGGTCGTACATATCGCCGAGTGTGTGCTGGGGGTGTTCGCGTTCGATGATGAGGGGAAGATGCTCGCCTCAAAGCAGTTCCCACGCGATCTCGTGGAGGTCGCAGGCAGGCTCGCGAGCATCCAGATGGGCACCCCCACAAACGAACATCGCGAGCTTATCGGCGAGCTGATCGGTAAAAAGCATCGAGAACTCACGCTCGAGTCCGAACCACTCGTCGCCAAGCTGAGGAAAGAGTTCAGGGAGGCCGAGTTCGAGGTCAGCATGCCAAATAGGGCAGGCGAGATTATCCGCGGCGGACTTCAGAAGATCGCTGAGCAAGTCGGCTTCAAGGGAGTAAATGAGCTAGTCCGCGAGGTAAACTTGATTCTAACGCGGCAGAAGCTTCGGGCGGAGGCGGCCGAGCGCGATAAGCTCATCATCCAGTCCATAGGCTTGCTCAACGAGATCGATAAATTCGCAAATATCCTCTCAGGGCTGATCCGCGAGTGGTACTCAATCCACTTCCCGGAGCTCAGCCGGCTCGTCCCCGAACACCAAGCTTACCTTAAGCTGATATTAACGCTCGGGACGCGGGGACGGTTCACTCAGGCCTCGGTGAAGGCCGCGGCTAAATTATCAGATGAAGACTCTGCGCGCATAGCCGAGTCCACGAAAAGTTCGCTCGGCGCCACCTTCGATGAACTTGATATCAAGGTGCTGCGGGATTGCGCTCGAGAGGTTCTGGCCCTCTATGAACTTCGGGAGCGGATTGCAGAGTACATCAATGGGCTGATGGCCCAAGTGGCGCCGAACCTGCGCGCGGTTGTCGGTGGAGCGATCGGGGCCCGCCTGATCTCGATTGCCGGAGGGCTTAGGGAACTCTCCCGTCTGCCAGCGAGCACGGTACAACTCTTGGGCGCGGAAAAAGCCCTTTTCCGAGCGTTGAGAACCCACGCTAGGCCGCCAAAACATGGCGTGATCTATCAGTACCCAGAAGTTCGGGGAGCACCGAGGTGGCAGCGGGGCAGGATAGCTCGAGCGCTGGCCGGAAAGGTGACAATAGCCGCCCGCGTCGATTCCATGTCTGGCGAATTCGTGGGGGACAAGCTCGCCGCGGACTTGAAGGCGCGCATCGAGGAGATAAAATCAAGATACAAAGGCCTTGGGAAGAAGATGAAAAACTGCGAATTGGGGTGAAGCGAATGCCAAAAATCATCCAACACGAAAACGTTGAAAATGTTTTTTGGGCTGAATTTGAGGACAAAACTAGAAAATTGGCCACGCGAAGCCTGGCGCCGGGCAGTAAAGTGTATGATGCTGAAAAATCGTTCGAGGAGGGCCCGCATGAGTATCGTCTATGGGACCCCTACAGAAGCAAACTCGCCGCCGCAATTCTGAAAGGAATAAAACGCGTGCCGCTTCAAGAAGGATCTAAAGTGCTTTACTTGGGCGCGGCGAGCGGCACAACGGCCAGCTTCGTGAGTGACATCATCGGGCTGGCTGGCTTGGTGTATTGCGTCGAAATTTCCTCCCGCCCGCTCCGCGACCTACTCGTGGTATGCAATCGCAGGCAAAACATGATGCCCCTCTTGGCCGACGCCCGACAGCCTAGGAGCTATTGTGCGCTCATCGAGGAGGTTGATGTGATCTATCAAGATGTCGCTCAACCGGACCAGACGGACATCCTGCTGGCGAACGTGAAGGCGTTCCTACGCGAGGGGGGTCATGCGATGCTGGCGCTCAAGGCCCGGAGTATCGACGTTACCAAGGAGCCGCGCGAAATCTTCAGGGACGAGACGGAAAAACTTGAAAAAGAAATGGAAATTGTCGATGCAAAAATCCTCGAGCCCTACGAGAAGGATCATGCCATGCTTGTGCTGCGGAAATGAGATTACTCAAAAACCATCGATGGCTAAAATTTTATTCATTTTTTTGACAAATTTTTCTAGGGTTAAATTTTTAAATTGGTGATGAAGTGGAACGATGCTTGGCTGAGCAACAAGGACTGTGATGGTGACGGCCTGCTTGACAGGCACTATGGGCCCGACTCATATATCGGCTCTGGGGCATGGGAAACGAATCATCAATGGGGAACTTATGTCGGAGATGACGGAAAAGAGCATCGATGGGAATATTTTGTTAAGATTGTCGCACTAGATGAGCTGTATGCTCCTTCTGAGGATATTGATGAAGACGGTGATGGTGAAACCGACTACGTGTTGGTTTACGATTCTGAAGGCAATCTACTTGGCAAGCTAATCTGGGGAAGTTTCGTGAGAGTTCTTCAAGTCTATAACGATCCTTACGCTGGAAATCACGGCATAGAGTTTCTGGCCCCACCAGCAGGATTTGGGGTCTCTCATTAGTTTCCCACTTTTCTTTTTTGCCATATTTTTCCCTTTTCGCCGTTTTCCCAAATTGCCTATTCTACCTGCTTGGGTTACACACTTTTTCACTAAGCTTTGCATACTCATTGGTGATTTTCTTGACGACGCTCATTTGAATCGACCTCAAACTTCTTTCTGATGAATTTTACTGTCTTCCGAGGATATGTTTAAATTGGAGATTAACACGTGGTTACCTCACACCCTTCTTCGGTCACTATTACCGTATGCTCGGCCTGCGCCACCTTGCCCTTGGCCCGCTCCGCCAGCACGTGGTAGGGCCAGAGAGCACCAGCGCCGACAAGCTCCCTCAGGGTTAACTCGAGCCTTAACTTGGACATCCGCTTGGCCAGCCATCGCTCGGCGAACGGTAGGCCATGGTAGTCGCGCTTGATCTCGTTCAACAGCTGCCGGGCCATCCGAAGCCTCGTCGGACGATCGCGCAGGTAGCGAAAGATGTAAACTTTCTCCTTATCCTCCGCAAATCCAGCGCCATCGGTTATGAAGGGCTCAATCGCAAGGACATCCCCAACCTTCAGCTTCTGCCCCGTTTCTTCTTGCACGTTAGGGATCGTCAAGCCCGAGTGTAAGCTCCACCTCGCGAGGCCGTGGCCAGTGAGGTTGCGTATAGGCTTGAAGCCAGCCGCAGTTACAGTTTCCTCAACGACCCTGCCTATCTCACCCACGTCGATCTCAGGCTTGACAACCTCGATCGCGGCCTCAAGAGCCTGCTCGACCGTTTGGACCAGCTCCTGATTTTCGCCTGTAGAGACTGTGAACGCGGTGTCTGCGATGTATCCCTCGAGGTGAGCGCCTAGGTCGACTTTTACTATGTCCCCCTCTTTGATCGTGGCATCGTCATTCACGGGAGGGCTGTAGTGGGCCGCAATTTCATTGACAGAGACGTTGCACGGAAAGGCTGGTTTGCCCCCCCTCTGCGCGATCGACCCCTCGACCGCATCAGCTATATCGAGCAGCCTTGCCCCCGGCTTCACGAGAGGTCGCACTTGCTCGCGCACCTCAGCCAAGAGCTTGCCCGCCTTTCTGTAGGCTTGGAGTTCCTCATCGGTCAACATCCCCATCACGAACGAAAATTGTTTAATGCTGCATCCAAATTAAAGTTGAGGATATGAGGGAAACCTTTCTAACTGAGGCGCAGGCTCGGGTGCTGGAGCTGAGGGCCAAGGGGTTAACCCAGGCCGAGATAGCCCGAAAACTAAAGACCTCACGCGCTAACATCTGCATCCTCGAGCGCCGGGCGAGGGAGAACATCGCTCGTGCAAAACAAACACTTAAGCTGGCGGCAAAGCTCCGCGCCCCGGTCGTGCTCGAGGTGAAGCCCGGCGAGGACATATTGACGGTGCCGAGACGCCTCCTTAAAGCTGCTGATTCCGCAAAAATAGAAGTCGAGTTCAGCACCCCGGAGATCGTGGCGAAAATTCAGGGGGAAGTTGGCGCCAAGCTTCGGGGACGCACGGTCCTCAAACCCTTTGAGATTGGGTTGACGGCCGACGGCGACATGCTCGTTTACTAAGTTCGATGTCCCGTAGCTTGAGAAACTGGGTCGGTTTACAAATCCTTGTTCGCTCAAACACCCCCAGCTGCAACAGATGCCTGTCAGACGTGATCAAGTAATCGGCATTCCCCTCGCAGGCGCATTCCAAAAATTTGTTATCCTCGGGGTCCTCCTCAACCGCGAAAACCCTTCGAGTTGGCCTGACCAAATAAGCGTTCCCGAAGAGTTCCCGAATCCCCTTCAAAAATCCTTCCCCAGCCTTCACGTTTTTCAGAATCAACTCCGCTTCCCTCCGAAGTCGAGAGGAGATCACCAGCTTGTACTCGCCCTCGATGCAACCATCTATGATCCTCGCCGAAGCGCTCCTGCGGTTGAAACACGAGGCGATTAAAACATTCGTGTCCAAAATGATCTTTAACAACTTTTCGCTCATCTCAATTCACTACCGCGCGACTAACCGCCCATGAACTTTGTGAGGCGAACCTGTTTCTCCCGCGCATAACGCAGGTCCTCCCCGCGATAGCCAAGGACCTCCATGATCCGCATGACCGCCGGCAGGATTTGGTGCTCGACGTAGTAATCGGCATCGTACTCCTTGCCCTTGAATTCCTCAACAGGCACGGCGCGCTCGCTTATGCTCCCCGGGCCCTTTGCTTCGATGTACGCAATTATCATGCCCGGCTCGATCACGTGTCCCTTCGCTCGGAGCTTCTTGGCAGCTACGACATGCGGCCCGATCGAACGATAGCTCTCGATAGGCATCTTGAGCTGGGTGTAGATGATGAGGTCCTCCAAGCTCACCTTCCCTTCAAGCACCTCTCGCGTCGTCCTGCGTACGATCTCCGCTGCCTTCTTCGGCGAGCCGTCTTTGAGGATGGCCCTGAGCACCCCTTCTTGAGTTTTCTTCGCGATCGCCGCCCAATCCCTGCGGACGAACTCCAAGCCCTTAACCACCATTCTCCCCTCCTCGTCGATCATCGCATAGCGCTTCTTCGTGACGAAAACTCCTCGAGGGTAAAATCCCTCGAACTCAAGCTCCATGATGCCCGGCAGGCCCTCGTTTACCCGCTTCAAGAACCTCAGGGCGTCCTCGTGCTTCTTGCCGTTCAACTTGCAGTAGAGCCCATCGGTATCGCCGTAAATGACCTCAAACCCGAAATCCCTCGCCGCCTCGATGGTCTTGTGGATGTAGTGACGGCCGAAACTAGTCACCGACTCGGCACACTCCTTGAAGTACCATCGCGCACGGGGGTAGCCTAACATTCCATAGAACGAGTTCGCAACGATCTTGAGCGCCCACTGTCGGGCATCGAGCGAGCGGTATTCCCTGGTTCCTCGTTTGTGGCGCTTTAACTCCCGCTTGAGCTTCGCGCGGGCCTCGATGAGCCGTTCCAGCGTGGCCGGAATGAAGCCCTTTCGCTTTCTGCAGAAGTGATAGCCGAGCTCGGGCACAAGGGTTGACTCGCTGGGCTTGCAGCACTTGCAGTTGAACGTCGATGGATCGATGTTGTGAGAAACGATTATGCTCGGATACAAACTTCTGAAGTCAAACGCTACCAAATCTTCATGCAGCCCTTTCACCGGATCCATGACATAGGCGCCAACGTAGGTTTCCTCTAGACGCTCCCGGTATTCCTCACCGACGGGCCTAGCCGGCACCAGCTCTCCCCACTTATGCGCCTCGGCTATGAGCAGCCACTCAACGAGCTGCCCGGGGGTCATCCGGGTCACATCAAATGGAGTCTGTCTGACTATGCGCGTGAGTTCGAAGAAAAGCGGGAGAAACTCGAGGCCGAGCTCTAGCGTCGCCTGCGCATCGGACATCGAGTACTCAAGAAATTTTCTCGCCCGCTCGCCGCCGCGCTCCCATACATCGGCCATCTCGGTGAACTCAAAATCAGGTTTTTCCTTGCCGAGCACGTGGCGGTAGACATCCTCGAGGGTGTAGTGGATGAGCCTTATCGCGCCGATGGTCGCTAGGAAATTCACCATGGCATAGACGTCCAAGTGTATCCGGCCGCGAATCCGTGCAGCGGTGGCAAAGCGCCGCTTCCGCGTGATCACCTCCGAACCATCCCGCCCGAGGCCCAGCTTCACCTTGAGCTGCTTCGCCCGCTCGCGCAGGTATGGGAAGTCGAAGAGATCCGTGTTGTAGCCGAGCAAAATATCGACATCTCGCTCCCCGACTACCTCGACGAATCGTTGAAGCATCTCCCGCTCGCTCCCGACGACCTCGACATAATCTAAACCGGCTTTGAAATCCTTCCATGTGATGACTTTTTTGAAGCCCCGATCGTCTGCCATGCTTATCATGGTGACCGGGTCCTTGTCCGGGCGAGGGGTGCCGGCTGGGTTGTAGACCTCGATGTCGAAGCTCATCACGTTCATTTTTCCCTTCGGTAGCTTGATCGGCTTAGGCGGTTCCTCAAGAAAGAGAGTTTTAAGGTCATCCACCTCCCCTACTTTACCTCTAACGCTAACGCCAGACATGGGCGCAAGCCCTCGATCGACCAAATATCGCCTTGCCGAGGGGATGTCGAACCCGTAGATTTCTTTTATTCCCGGCAACTCTCGAATCGCATGCCTAAGTGGGGGCATGTCCGTTGGGCGATGAAATACAACCCTCACGGCATCAACCTCGCGACCCATGAGGGAACGCTTGACTGGCTCGACCGACTTCGGCTTCAGGATGCGCCCGCGCTCGCTTAGCTCGAGCTTGGAGATGAGCTTGGCCGCCCCCGCAGCGTCATCCGCCGTGACATAGAGATACTGTTCAAACGTCGGGTCGATGGCGACGAGGGTCTCCCCCCCGCTCTTCAGGAACAACCTTATGCATGGTTTTTCCCCGTCCTCAGCATAATCCACGTCAAACAGCAGACCCTTCATGTCAGTCATGATAAAATTCGCTGGCCTTTCCGATAAATGTTGACTTTAAAGAAATAGTGGGAATCTCGGCCCCTCCGTTACTTTTTCACCGAGTTCCGGATCTCGACCACTTCCGTTGCTCGCCGTCTTTTCTCGTTGGGACCTTTCTCCCACAGTCGTTGCCTCGCAGATGAACTGTTTTATTCAGGACACTACCCCAGGGGTTTGCCAGCCTTAAGCACGACTTCCCTTCCGCCATCGCCCTCGGCGTAGAGGACCCAAGTAAGCCTTGGCGTTGCCTCCGACATCCGTTTCATACCCGACACGACGCGTAGCTTCTCCTCCTCGTTGCGGACTTGGGTGAAGCCCCATCGCGCCTCGCCTGGCTCGAGGCAGTCCAGGATGTCGTCCTTGCGCCAGAGTTTGATTCGTTCGTTGAAACCCCGCGAGGCGTTGAATTCCTCCTTGACCGCCCGAAGCGTTTGAAGTTCATTGGGGTTGACGGGCTCTAGGGTCTGGTAGTGTATTAAGGACACTCTCCCCGCCGAGCCTTTGGGGGGAGGGCCTTTATAAGGGGAGAATTTTTGGATAACAACTTTTTGGAACGATAGGGCTTGTCGAATAATTCGTGATTTTTAAATTGTCAGATGGGCCTCTTCGTTTACTGCGGAGGCCGTACCGGGACAGAGGGGTAGAACCACAAGGAGGGCGACCCCAATGGTTTGCCCGAATATTAGGCTGCTCTTGGGCTGCCCTCTTAACGCCTCGCGCAAATCTCTGGCATACAGACCAAAAACAGTTTCATGCCAGACCAAAATTTTACGGCTATATCATTTCCCTGCGCTTCGTTATCCAGATGCTCAGGGAAAAGAATACAACGAGGTAGGCCACCATCACCCAGATGCTCGTGCCGATCTCGGGCAGTTCCAGGGCTGCAGTTGGTATGTGTCCGGCCCCACCCGGGAATGCCCCATATCCTCCATAGACGGTGGTGACAACATTGCCCGCATACGAAAGCAAGAACCAGCGTGGCTGCCCGGCAAGCATGAGAACGCTCTCCAGAACTCCGGATACGACGAAAAAGATTATGAGTGTCATGACAGTTGCACCCATCACCCCCTTGGAGATCGAGCTGAAAAAGAAGGTAATGCCAAGCACGGAGCTTGCGAGCAAAAGGCAGAGGGCAAGCGACTCCGCGACCTCAAGTGGAATTTGATGATAAATGGCGAGAAGGCTGACGCTAACACAGGCATATGTGATAAACAGGATCAATCCCATCGCTAAAATGCACGCCAGATATTTCCCAACAACTATGGTTGTTCGCCTGACCGGGTTGGGGAAAAGGGTGTAACCGGTTTTTCCCTCAAACTCTCCCGCTATCGCGTCCCCAGCGAAGAAAATAGCCCCTATGACCGCAAATGATGGGCCAATCGAGAGCAGCACCGCCATCTCCATCACATCGTTCGGGTAACTTTGTCCGAGTGCGGGGAGAAGCACAAGGACTAGCAACTCAACTGCAATCGCCAGCGCCAGCACTAGGTAAAGTCGCTTCCTGCGCAACTGCTTCAGGAGCTCGTATTTCGTCACCACTTTCAGTTTCTCGGACTCTCTCAAATTGCTCCCTCCGTTATCTTAAGGTACGCTCGCTCCAATGTCCGGTACTTTCGCTCCAAGTGAGCAATCCTATCGTAAACGAGAAGGCGACCACGATCTATCAGCGCTACCTTATCGCACACTTGGACGACTTCAGTGAGCAAGTGCGAGGCAAAGAAGACGGTCTTCTCTTTCCTCACCGCCTTCAGGAGATCCCGTATCTCGGCCATGCCTCTTGGGTCGAGCCCCAAGGTAGGCTCGTCGAGGATCAGTATGGGCGGGTCGTGGAGCAAGGCCTGTGCCACTGCGAGGCGTTGCTTCATTCCACGCGAGAACTTCCCTATCTTAGTTTCGGACCACTCATCGAGCTTAACAACTCTGAGAACCTCTTTGATCCTGCGCTTTAGCCCAGGGGCGCGCATCCCGCGAAGCCCGCCGAGATAACTCAAAGTTTCCTCCGGCGTGAGAAAAGGATAGAACTCAGGCGTTTCAACTATCGCCCCAATCTTTGAAACAGCTTGCTCGCGCTCCTCTACGACGTTGATGCCGTTGATGTAGGCCGTGCCCGAGGAAGGGCGAATGAGCCCGCATAGGATCTTGAGGGTGGTGGTTTTGCCTGCGCCGTTCGGGCCGAGCAACGCGACATCCTCGTTTTTCTTTACCTCCAGCGAGAGGTTGTCCAAGGCCAAGAAGCCGTTGTAATAGCGGCTCAGCCCCTCGATGACGATTGAATTTGTCACGGAATCACCAGCCAAGTATAATAACAACGTCTAGATATTTATATTTATCTAAATACACGTTACCGTAAATGACCTGTTTTTAAATTACTATCTTTTAAGCCAGTGTAAACTAATTTTTTGTGAAAGGCTAAAACAACTGCAACAATTAAATATGCCAAATTCATGACATTTCTGAAAATACCAGTAGTGATGAATAAGTGTTCTCGTTTTATCGTTGCATACACCATTCGACGACCGCCCCGAAGAGATCGCCGCCATCGACCGGCTCGAGTACAAACTCGTTTCCCCGCCGCTCGTACCGCTTGACGACAAGTTCCGGGTCCGCCTGGTCTAGCTTGAATTTTCCCATCTCGCGAAGCTTTAGGGGCATCGATACCAGTCCCGTCTTGAAATGTATGGAGTAAGGCGCCCGAACGTCCCCCATGGGCTTGATGATCGAGGCGTCGAACAGGACCTTATCGACGCGCGCCTCCTTCCCAGCGGTCTCGGCCGTCGTCAGTCCGGGCAACTTTTCTGCGACGCGGGACTCGACAAATCGGACGATGTCAGCATAGAAGCTGAAGTAATTCCGCTCGCGCCGCTCAGTACGGAGTTCTTTGGGTCTGTAATCCCGGGGCAGCTCGTGGGGCTTGAACCGCGCCCAGATTTGGAAGCCGCGAGATCCAGAAAATTTTATCGCTGGCTTCACGCCGTAACCCGCGAGCACCCCGTGCGCGGCCTTCACCACCTCCTTTGTCTTTTCCAAGGGGACCCGCCTTCCGGCGTCGAAGTCGATGACGAGCCAGTCGGGGCGGTCGCTGTTCACGCGATGGATGTAGGGAATGAAATCTATCCCGTGAACGTTGAGCCATCTCTCGACATCCTTGGCGCTCTTTATCGTGATGTACTTGGGCCCGATCTTTCGCTGAAGCCATGCTCGTCCCGTGAAAAGTCTGAAGACTGAAACCCATCGATCGCGACAGAACTCGAGCAGGGCATCGACGACATGGGGGTAATATTGTTTCGCCCGGTAAACCCTGAGGTAGTCCTGATTCAGGCCCCCGCGAACTTGGCGCCATCGCCGCTCGAAATATTTCCGTCCGCCCTCGGTAATTGCGTACTCGCCCTCTTTTTCCTCAACCAAACGCTTTCCGATCAGCCCGCCGAGAATCTCCTTGGTTCCCTCCTCATCGAATTTTTGCCCAGCGTCCCGGCATAGCTTCTCCTGAATGTGCTCGAGGTCGACGAACTTTCCCCCCCGCTTGATCGCCAATGTCATTAGCACATGATCTTCTGGCGTAACGTCTGACAACTACTCACCTTACTTTAACAAGCATCCAATCCAGCCATCTGCTTCAGCTTCTCGCCAAGCAGCTTCTCGGCGCACTTCCAGCAGATGAAGCTGGCCTTCGCTTCACCAGGCTTCATGATCTTGAGATAAGCTGCGTCGTAGCTCATGAGCTGGATCGCCTTGCCGCAGAGCTTGCACTTCGGTCCTTTCGCTCGCATGCACATCAAGTTCAAATGGGGGCTCAAAATTAAAAGGTTCTACGCAAAGGCCCTATGGATAAAATGCTCCCAATCCTGCGTCCGCCGAAGCTCGACCTAGAGGAGCTTATGCGGCTACAGCGGAGGATAGCCGAGCGGGTGAGGCAACGGGATGGGTTTAAGAGACTCGGAACCATCGCGGGTTGTGACATCTCATTCGCGCGAGGAAATTTTGCTTTTGCCGCCTGCGTGATGCTCGATTATAACACCTTGGAGGTGTTCAAGCAAAACGTCGTCGGGGTCAGGCTACGCTTCCCTTATATCCCGACCTTTCTGGCGTTTCGCGAGCTCGAGGGACTGTTAAGGTCTATCGAGGGGATGGATGCGGATGTCTATATGGTTGGGGCCCATGGCCTAGCCCACCCGCGGCGGGCCGGCCTCGCGTGCCATTTAGGGGTAATGCTCAACAGACCTGTGCTCGGCATCGCGAAGGGGCACCTCTGCGGGGAGGCTGCTCCGCCAGCAAACCGAAGGGGCGCGTACTCGCTGCTACGGGATGGCGGCGAGATCGTGGGGGCAGTGCTTCGAACGCGGACCAACGTGAAGCCGATTTATGTCAGTGTGGGGCACAAGCTCTCGCTCAAAACCGCAATCAAAATCGCGCTTGAAACGACGCGCAAACACCGCCTG
>DAOUSU010000078.1 GCA_030627035.1 Hadesarchaea archaeon | reverse complement strand
CCAACCGCTCATATCGCTTGCGCTCGTACTCGTCCTCGCACTTCAGGTCCGCCTTCCGCTCCGCTACCAACCGCTTCGGCGTCTTCTTGAGCCACTTGAGGAACCGGTCGAACTCGCGGGCATAGGCCACTTTACCCTCGTACCCGGAGAGCCACGGGCCCGCATCGGGGTCGTCGTAGAGGCGCTGGTATTTGCTCTTTCTCACGTCTTTCTCCTCCATTCGTCTCTCCCACAGGGATCGGGGCTTTTCAACGTCGTGCCGTTTTCCCCTCCCCACATTTCCCTATGAGCGTTGGGATTTATAAAGGTGTCCTGACCCGACGCCCACGGCAAGTTCCCAAATAAGACAATCGTCCCGCGGCGATGGCGTAAATAGGACAGCTCATCTGATAACGTGTCCTGAATAGACTACACATGTTAATTTTTTCTATCCAGCTAGTTGGCAGATGTCCTAAATAAGAAATCACGAGAGAAGGCGCGTGCATCAAATGTCGTAAATAAGACAACGAATTTGTAGAGATGTCGTAAATAGGACGTCCGCTGAATTATGTGTTTCAATTAAGACGGTCGATGGGATTTTAAGGCACGCGCCCGAGGAAGCTTGGGAGATGGGTGATCCTCACCTTTGAGCAGGAGAAAGCCGTCATTCGCACCTTGTTGCGGAAGCTTGGCGCAAGTGAGGAGGAGGCGAGCGCCACGGCCGAGGTCTTGGCGGAGGGAGACCTACGGGGGTTTGGGTCGCATGGCCTGCTGCGCCTGCCCTACATCATGCGCGCGCTGAAGCGTGGCACCATCGTCGCAAACGCCAAGGTGAGAGTTATAAAAGAAACCCCAGCCACCGCACTCCTGGATGGCGGCCACGGCCTAGGTCACCACATTGCCACGCGCGCGATGCGCCTCGCGATCGAGAGGGCAAAGAAACAGGGGATCGGCGCGGTTGGGGTCCGCAACTCAAACCACTTTGGAATTGCCGGTTACTATGCGGAGATGGCGATGCGCAAGGGATTGATTGGAATAGTCACGACGACGACCGATGCGCTCGTTCACCCGTGGGGAGGAGTCGAGCCGCTGCTTGGGACGAACGCCTTGGCCATCGGCATTCCCTCCAAGCCCCCTGTGCTGCTGGACATGGCGATGAGCGTTGCCGCGCGTGGAAAGCTGGTCAAGGCGATGAAGGAAGGCAAATCGATTCCCGAGGGATGGGCGATCGACTCGGAGGGCAGACCTACAACCGACCCGAAGAAGGGCCTGGAAGGGGCGCTTGGCCCATTTGGCGGGGTGAAGGGGTACGGTCTCGCACTTGCCCTAGAGATATTGGCAGGGCCGTTGGTGGGCGCTGCTGCGGGCAAGGAGGTCAAGGGAACGCTCGAGCCCGTGGAGGGGTTTTCTACCAAGGGAGATTTCATGATCACGGTCGATCCGGCGGCTTTTGGCTCAGTTAGCGAGTTCGAGGCGCGCGTTCAGAAATTTTTAACCCAGCTTAAGGAATCCCGCAAGGCGCCCGGTGTTGTGGAGCTTTTGGTGCCGGGAGAACCAGAGTTTCGTGCCCGCGAGAAGCGGTTGCGCGAAGGAATCCCAATCGCCGACGAGGTCTGGGCTGAAATCGAGCGAATCGCGAAGGAGCTAGGCGTGAATCTCGCAGACATTCTTGCCCGATCTAGGTAACAATTAAGTTTTGATAGCTAAAACCACGGTTTCCGCTTCAGATAGGCGATCAATTTGTTTGAGATGAGCGGTTTGCCCCCCACGAGCGGGAAGGCGTAGGGCAAGAGGGTGGAGTGCCCCTTGCCCCATCGAATTTCAAGGCCAAGTTGCACGGGTATCCGCTCAAGGGGGTGGCCCTCCGTCACCCGCTTCGCCATGTACGCGGCACCGTCTATCGCGAACTGCTCCCCGCCGAGATTTCGCGCCAGCGCCCGCGGCATGGTTTTCGCAAGCAGCTTCCTCGTTCGCCCTAGAGGGGGGTCCTCGCCCAGTATTCCGCCCATGACGATGGCTTTTTTATCCAGCAGATCAGATGGCGATAATTTCTTGCGCGCGCGTGGGTCGAGCACGATGAGCCCGTGATGTTTAAATAGCTCGCAGGCCCGCTTGCGCTCGATGTGCGCCAGCTTGGCCAATTTGCGAAATTCACTTTTCTTTTTTACATTTGTTATGAGCACCCGCTCCCGCCCGATTATTCGCGCTGCATGCGAGTACTCGATAAAAAGCCACTCGCTAAGCCTCGGTTCGAGGTGTTCGATGATGAAGAACATTTTTATCGGATTCCATTTTGGTGAACGGACAATGTTAATATATCGAGCTTGATGAAAATAGTGGCAGGTTAAGCTATGAGAAAAATCGTGATAATAGGTTGTAATGCTGCGGGAATGACGTCCGCCGGCTATTCAAGGAAGACTGATCGAACAGCTGAGATAACGGTAGTTGAGCGGGGCAAGTATCCCGCATACTCTCGCTGTGGGCTTCCTTACGTAATCGAAGGGGTCATACCAAATTTAGAGGACTTGCTGATATCTCCGGTGGAGTGGTATCGCATGAACAAAATAAACCTCATGTTGGAAACCACGGCCACCGAAATCGACACTTCGGAGAAAACCGTAAAGATCACTCACAAAGAGGGCGAAGAAAGAACGCTTGATTACGACTCGCTCGTGTTGTGCACAGGGGCTGAACCCGTAACCATACCTGTGCCGGGAAAAAATCTCCCCCAAGTCTACCAGCTTAGAACCATAGAAGATGGCCGGCGGGTGTTTGAAACAGCGAAAGAGCGCAAGTCGGTTGCGGTAATAGGTGCGAGATTCGTTGGTATTGAAACTGCGGCGGCGCTCAGGCATCGTGGGTGCGAAGTAACGGTTGTGGAGATGCTGCCGCAGATTCTGGATGGCATATTAGACCCAGAGTTCGCTTCAGAAGTTCAAAAATCGATGGAGGAGCGAGGGGTCAAGTTCCTCTTGAATTCCGCCCTTGAGGAGATAAAGGGCGATGGGCACGTGGAAGCGGTCGTTGCTGGAGGTCATGAGTTTTCCTGTGAGATGGTCGTCACGGCTGTCGGGGTGAGGGCCAATATCGGGTTAGCCGAGAGGGCGGGGATAGGGGTCAGCAAGAGGCCCCCCGCGATAAAGGTCAACGAAAAAATGGAAACCGATGTTAAGGGGGTATACGCAGCCGGCGATTGCGTCATCTGCCCGACCCACGCGGTTGTTCCACAGCCCTGGATGAGCCAGCTCGGGACGGTCGCCGTCAGGCAAGCTAAAATAGCGGGAATCAACGCGGCCGGGGGAAATACAAAGTTCCCGGCGGTGTTAGGGGCCTGCGCCTCGAAGGTATTCGATGTGGAGATAGCCTCGACTGGGCTCACGGAGACCTGTGCACGCAGGTTCAACTTGGATTGTATATCGGCAGGCGCCAAGCTCCCGGCCAGACCGCATTACCTTCCCGAAAAAGTTCCCTTGAGGGTAAAACTCGTCGCCCGGCGCGATGGCCGTTTGATAGGCGGACAAATCGTCGGCATCAAAGAAGCGGGGCTCAGGGCCGAAATAATCTCCGCAGCAATCGCAAAGGGAATGACCGCGGATGAACTTTCGATGCTGGATAACTGCTACTGCCCGGTGATAGCGGACGCAAATGAACCCCTCTCGACCGCCGCCGAACTTCTCCTCCGTAAATTGAGGTGAAAAAGAAATCAAGACCGGGAGCCTAAGTTGCTCGTCTTTGTGTCAGCACCTCGACCACGGGTAAGCGCTCACCGGAGAGGAAGCTTATGCAGGCACCACCACCGGTGCTGACGTGCTTGATCCGCCCAACCACGCCCGCGGCCCGGGCCGCGGCCACCATGTGCCCTCCGCCGATTATCGTGAACGCCTG
>DAOUSU010000080.1 GCA_030627035.1 Hadesarchaea archaeon | reverse complement strand
GCTGCCCTACCCGCTCGGCAACGTGCTCGGTGGCGGAGCCCACGCCGGCAAAAGGGCCCCCGATATCCAGGAATTTCTCGTTATCCCGACCGGTGCGAAAAAATTCGTGGACGTGGCATTTGCCAACGCAAGAGTTCACAAGCACGTGCGGACCCTCATCGAAGCAAAGGATCCGACCTTCGCCGGCAGCAGAAGCGACGAAGGCGCCTGGGCCCCAGACCTGGACAGCTTGACCGCGGCCGAAATAGTCGTGCGGGCGTGCGAAAAAACGAGCGGCGAGGCAGGGTTTGAGATCAGGCCTGCGTTGGACATCGCTGCGAGCAGCCTCTACGATGAGCACGAAAAGAAGTATCTCTACAAACGGGATGGCAAATCTCGTGATGAGGGCGAGCAGGTGGATTTCATCCTCGATTTGGTCGGCACGTACAAGCTTTTTTACGTCGAGGACCCGCTGCACGAGGAGGATTTCGACGGCTTCGCTGAGCTCGTGAAAAAGGTCGGCAGAAACTGTCTGATCTGCGGCGATGATCTCTTTGTCACAAATGTCGCGCGGATTCAAAGGGGGATAAAAATCGGTGCTGCAAACTCGGTGCTGATAAAGCCGAATCAAATAGGCACGCTCAGCGATACGTTGGCGGCGGTCAAGCTCGCGAAGCAAAACGACTACGTGCCCGTGATATCTCATCGCTCGGGCGAAACGACGGACGAAACCATTGCCCACCTCGCCGTGGCTTGGGGATGCCCGATCATCAAAACGGGAGCCGTCGGCGGCGAGCGGATAGCCAAGCTCAACGAGTTAATCAGGATCGAGGGTGAGCTTGGTGAAAGGGCGATGATGGGGGGTCTGCGATGAGCGCGAGCGAGTTTGCCAAGGGAGTGGATGGGCTCATGGATTTCGACACTTACCTCTCGAGCGGCGTCCACATAGGCACGAAACAGAAGACGGGCGCGATGGTCCCATTCATCTACCGCGTTCGCCCGGATGGGCTCTACGTGCTTGATGTACGAAAGACCGATGAACGCATACGCTTGGCCGGAAAATTTTTGGCGCGGTTAGAGCCGGCGAGCGTGATCGCGGTCTCTGCCAGGCAGTACGGGCAACGCCCAGCCCAGCGATTCGGAGAGGTGACGGGAAGCAAATCCATAGTCGGACGGTTCATCCCCGGAACCTTTACAAACCCATCCTATAAGGGCTACCTCGAGCCAAGCGGTCTCATCGTTACGGACCCGATGGCTGACGAACAACCCATGCGCGAGGCTACGGAGATGGGCATACCCGTGATCGGGCTCTGCGACACCGACAACGAGACGGCCGACATCGACTTGATCATCCCCACCAACAACAAGGGGAGAAAGGCCCTTGCCCTAGTCTACTGGCTGCTCGCGCGCCAGGTGCTTCGGGAGAGGGGTGAGCTCCCACCCGACAAGCCGTTCGAGGTCTCGGTTGAGGAGTTCGAGACGAAGGCCGGTGGTGTGTAGGTGAGGCCCCCAGCGGTTGCAGGGCAGTTTTATGCGGGCACAAAGTCAGCCCTCCTGAAACAGATTGAATGGTGTTACTCCCACGCTTACGGGCCAGGCAAAGTCCCAGAGGTGAAAGCCGGGCCGCGAGAGATATTAGGGCTTGTTTCCCCACATGCTGGTTATCCCTACTCTGGTCCTATCGCTGCTCACGGATTTGCACGCTTAGCTACGGATGGTAAACCTAGTACGTTTGTGCTTCTTGGGCCCAATCATTATGGAATCGGGTCTGGAGTTTCCATCATGACCTCGGGGAAGTGGTTGACGCCTCTTGGAGAGTTAGAAATCGATAAATCGCTTGCCACGGCAATTAAGAGTTCGTGTGAAATAATCGATGAAGATGAAGTTGCCCACTCCCAAGAGCATTCAATCGAAGTTCAGCTTCCATTCTTACAACATTTGTTTGGATCCAGTTTCAAAATCGTTCCGATATGCATGATGATGCAGGATGCTAAAACGAGCGAGGATATCGGGAACGCCATCGCTAATGCCTCGGCTGGAAAGGATGTGGTGATCATTGCCTCTACGGATTTCACCCACTACGAGCCGCAACAATCTGCGGTCTCCAAGGATCGCAAAACGATAGACAAGATCTTAGCCCTAGATGCTCCCGGCCTAGTGCGTCTCGTCGAGGAGGAGGCGCTAAGCATGTGCGGTTATGGTCCAGTTTCCGCCATGATCCACGCCACGAAGAAGCTTGGGGCTAAACGAGCCGAATTGTTAAAATATGCGACGAGCGGGGACACGGCCGGACCGATGCCGCAGGTTGTCGGTTATGGTTCGATTGTTGTTTCGAGGTAAATTCATGCGGCCATTGATCGTGAAGCTGGGCGGGAGTGTCATAACAGATAAGCGAAGGCGATTTGCGGTCAAGCGGGCCGTTCTCAAAAGGCTCGCCCGAGAGCTGGCAGCGGCCGAGCAGCCCCTTGTGGTTGTGCATGGCGGTGGATCTTTCGGGCATCCATTGGCGTCGGAGTACGGGATAGCTGAGGGCTACAGGAACGAACGACAGCTCATGGGTTTCTCGCTTACTCATCGCGCGATGGAGGAACTCAACGCTCATGTCATCAAGGCCCTTCAAAAAGTTGGCATGTCAGCGATAGCGATTCAACCATCGGCGTGTGCAATGATTGACGATGGGAGAATCAAATCGATGGAGTTGGAACCCGTGCGGAAGTTGCTAGAGCTCGGGCTGGTGCCGGTTTTATATGGGGATGCGGTGGCGGATCGGAGCAAGGGAATGGGCATACTTTCAGGCGACCAGCTCGTGGCCTACCTCGCACGGGAGCTCGGCGCATCACGTGTTATCCTGGGCGTCGATGTCGATGGTGTTTATGTCACTGGTTCAAAGGGAGATACGCGCGCCAAGTTGGTGAGGAAGATAACCCCATCGGATTGGGCCAAGCTTGAAACATCGTTTGGTGCCCCTAAGGGTAAAGACGTGACGGGTGGAATGGCGAACAAGGTGAGGGAGATGCTCGCGCTTGCCGAACGAGGGGTGGAGGTGGAGGTGGTCAACGCAGCGAAGCCAGGCATCCTAAAGCGGGCGATCCTTGGTGAGCGCGGGTTGGGCACGCGTATCCTCGCGAGGTGATAACATGGGAAAACGAACGACCAGTCGAAAAATCGACCACATCAGGATCTGCATGAAAAAGGACGTTGAATCCCTCTTCAAGTCCCCCGGTTTTGAGGGCGTGGAGTTCGTGCACAACGCCCTCCCGAACTTGAACTTCGAGGATATCGACTTGCGCACCCGCTTCCTAGGGGCTGAGCTCAGGGCGCCGATCATGATAACCGCGATGACGGGTGGGCACAAGCGGGGACGAAAGTTGAATCTAGCATTGGCCTCGGCTGCACAGGAGCTCGGGCTCGCCTTCAGCGTTGGGAGTCAGCGTGCCGCCCTCGAGGACAAAAAGTTGGCGAAAACTTATAAAGTTCGAGAAGTTGCTCCGGATGTCTTCCTAGTTGGAAATCTTGGAATGCCCCAGTTGGCCCAAGGTTATGGCGTGGCGGAGGCGCGCGAGGCGGTCGGGATGATCGATGCCGACGCGCTTTCGATCCACATGAACCCGCTGCAGGAGCTGGTGCAGCCGGAGGGCGAGCCTAGATATCGCGCCTGCCTTCCGAAGTTCGCCGAGATTTGCAAGGCCCTCAACG
>DAOUSU010000041.1 GCA_030627035.1 Hadesarchaea archaeon | reverse complement strand
GCAGCCTCCAACAAGGCGGACGGCAATTCCCAACCTCCATTTTAAATAGAACCAGAGTTTATAAATCTTCTACAAGCTCCGACGAACCGAAAACTTTTAGAGGGAGAATCGAGGATGTGCGTGAACTATTGTTTGGCGATAAGGGAGACAAAGCCGTTTTCTTTGCCACATTAAACGCTACGCTCAACTACGTTGGGCTAGCCCAGGGGACGGTTCATTGTAGAGGTGATGAACCGAGGAAGTGTGGCGAGCTATTGGCGGCATACATCTTGGAGAACTTCGGTAAGGTCCGGGTTGCACACATTGGCTATCAGCCTGGCCATGTGGAGGCATGTTCAAAACATTTCGAGAGTTATGTCACCGACCTAAATCCCGAAAACGTTGGAAAGGTGAAGTTCGGGAGAAAGATTTTGGATGGATCGGCGAATGAAGAAGTGATAAGAAAGGTTGACGTTGCCTGCATAACCGGCAGCACTTTAGATAACGGGGCATTACCCGAGTTAATCGGATGGTGCGAGACTTGTGGGGTCGAACCTGTGATTTATGGAGTCACATGCAGGGGGGCCGCAAAAATTCTGAATCTAAAACACTTCTGTCCGTATGGGCATGACCATCCTTGACAAAGCCGCTGCCCGAGCATTCGGTATATCGCAGACTTCCCGCAGCCCGGGCGCCCAAGCAGGAAGACGAGTGAAGGCGCAGTTGCCAAGCGTTCACCAAACTTTAGTATTCATAATGGTTCATAGCTTTTTGCCGAGTTTTCCCTTTAAAGTTTTTGGTCGAAAAAGCTAAACACGTACACCGAAAGTAATTTATAAGCAGTCATGAAGGGTGCTCAAATTGACACGGAGACTCAATTATTGATGGGATATCACCGAAACTATTCGGCGCTTTCCTTCAAACATGTTTGATTGAACTTGGAAAATGGAAAATGTTATTAATCATCTAGTAAGCTAATCAAAATGGGCGGCAGTAGTCTAGCTTGGTTTGAGCGCTTAAAACGCTCCCAAATAGGACACGAGCTTGCCAAGCTCGCGACGCGGGTTCGAATCCCGCCTGCCGCACCATTTAAAACAGCCTTTACTTCGGTCGGGTTTTAGGACGTACGTGCTTTGTGCGCTTTTTTATGAAATCGCGGCACAGGCGAAAAAGCTCGTTGTCGGGTTCCGCTGTCACAGCTTCCGGCAGTTCTTCGTAGGTGCCGTAGATTTTGAACTGCAGGCTCAGCATCTGGTTCCTGAGCTGGTCCGCCTCGTCTTCTGTGTAGTCAAAGCGATATCCCTTCCGTTTTAGAAATATCTCCGTTGCGATCAGCGCGGTCCGGTGGTTACCATTGGGAAAAGGCTGAAGCAGGGGCAGGGTTTTGAGGTAGTACGCCGCGACATCGATCGGGCTCCGGGTTGGGGCATTCTTAACCAAGTGTTCTACCTTTTCCCTTCTGACGGGATACTCCTCAGAGCCTGTGTACGGGACGCTCCGTTTGGCAAGCTCCCGGTTGATTTTGAGTATCTCTTCAGTCCTCAGGCGGTCGGGGTCAGCCGTCATCCGAGCCTCACCATCACATCCCGCCGTCTATCGAGCACCTCGTCCAGCACCGCATCAAACTCAAGCGCCCTGACTCGCTCCACCAGCTCGCTTGATCGGTGTTTCTTCGGCAGTTTTTTCACAGCGTTCGAACCCGCTCGGCCCAAGTAGGCTATGTACCTAGATTTAGGCTGGCCACCGATGCGCTCGGATGCGTAGAGGTAGAGGTACTTGTTGCCCTTGATCGTCCTGAGCCTGACGTGCACCATGACATGCACCGTTATTAGTTACGTACTATACATGTATTTAAAGTTACGTACTACACTACATCGATCCCCGTATCAGTAGAGCCGCAGCTCGCAGCCCTCCGTGCGACCTTCTGTCCGTAATGCTCTGAATTTTCCGCCACGCGTGGACCCGAGAGCGATTTAGATATTGAGCAAAAATCCTACTAGGATCCTGCCCGATTTTGATTGAAAATCATCTGGTAGATTTGAACGATAGATTTCTTCTATCCTGCCGCACCACTAAAATTAACTGAAAAATCCATTGGGCAGCTTGTGAAAGGTTTGGACATAATGCAAAAAATGTAGAGAATATAAGGAGTTAGGTGACATCGCCTTAATCACCAGTGGATTGAGGGATTTAATGCACGGTGAACCAACAATCAAGAAAGAGAAAAGGAACACCATGGAAGAAATAATGAGAATTTATATCGCCATGCGGGATCGAATACAAGCAAGATTAAATGAGTTTAAGCGGGTAGGGAGCGAAGGGAGCGAGAAGGATATTTTTGCTGAACTTGTTTTTTGTATTTTAACTCCACAGTCCAAGGCAAAATCCTGCTGGGCGGCCGTGGAGATCCTTTTTAATAAAAGCTTGTTGTTGGAAGGTAATGCAAACCGGATTGCTAAAGAATTAAATGAAGTTCGATTTAAAAATAAAAAAGCGGGATATATCGTCAAAGCGAGAAAACTGTTTACAACCGATGGCGGAATATCTATCAGAGCTAAGATGAAACAATTTAACCAAAATAAGGATGCGAGAGGGTGGTTGGCTCAGAATGTAAAGGGTATGGGATATAAAGAGGCGAGTCATTTCTTGAGAAATATAGGATTAGGAGGGAATCTTGCAATCCTTGACAGACATGTATTGAAAAACTTAAGGTTGCTGGGAGTAATAGAGGAAATCCCGAGTTCTTTACCAAAGAGTAGATATTTCGAAATAGAGAGAAGGATGAAAGAATTCGCAGAAGAGATTAATGTACCTATGGGTCATCTGGATTTGGTGCTGTGGTATAAAGAAACAGGAGAAATATTTAAATGAATGATGTATAAAACGATGAAAGATTACAGATCTAGGTGTGAGATTTGTGGAAATAAAGTTGGTTCAGTACGGCATCCAATGTAGGAGAAGCATGAAAAATAAAAAAAATAAAAAAAAGGAAGTGTAAGCCGCTTAGCCTAAACCAAGCCTTTGCTTCAACCTTTCTACAAACCCTGCCTTTCTTTCCTTTTTAAGGTAATTGTAAACGGTCATTGGAGCTACTCCAAGCTTACCTGCTATCCTTTCGTACGACAAGCCATCTCTCCTCAGCTTTTCCATTTTCTCTATCATCTCAGGAGTTACCTTTTTTCTACCTCTTTGTGCCATGGTATTTACACCAATTTAAGAGTTAACTTATTGTATAAAAAGTTAACTTATTGTTGTATAAAAATATCTGGGTTTAACCAAGAATAGGCGATACATTGAATCTGAATTTGCTGAAAAAAAGCTTTAGATGGGCCACCAAAACTTAATTTACGAGATTCTTGGCACCTTTTCTCCGCCTTGTAACCTTTTTTCGCCGCTTCTTCGGGTATAAGAGAATTTCACGCCCTTCTTTCCATAAGTTTTGCCCATATCGGAAAAATCAGCACTATGTCCACCGCGCCCCATTTTGCTAACTCTAAATAGATGCCTCGCCAATTGGATTCGGGTGATTGCCTGCTCCACCTCATATTGGCGGATTCCGAGCTAGAACTCGTGCCCCGCGAGATAGCCTCACACCGCGTCATCCGATGGAACGCACATCGCCGGGGGAGGAGGCCAACGGAGATCCTGCTTGACTCGAGCGTCCATTATCCGGCCATGAGGAAACTGCCGGATTGGACCCGGCGTGGGAGGCCCGACATCGTCCACTTTTGCCTGCTCCTCGCCTTGGATGCACCGCTCAACCGAGAGGGTCTGTTAAGGGAGTATGTCCACACCCGCCATGACAAGCTCATCACGCTCGATCCCGCGACGCGCCTTCCTCACGCCTTCAATCGCTTTGTTGGCCTGATGGAGCACCTCTTCCTCACCGGCGCCACGCCGCCGGACAAACCGCTGCTGCGCCTCGAAGATGCGCCGCTGGCGGACGCCCTCGCTCGAATCAAGCCAACCAGGACCATATCGTTTAGCCATCTGGGGAGGAGAAAGCGTTGGAAGGATATTTACCGCGGCATCTCAAGGGACGACGATGTGTGTGCGATTGTCGGCGGCTTCCCCCATGGCAGCTTCATCTCGGATGTCGAGGAGTTGTCGGATGAAATCATATGTGTGGACCCGGAGCCGCTCCACGCACCCACAGTTGTAACGCGGGTAATTTTTGCATATGAGGAGGCCCTTGGAATAATGGAGGCCAGGCAAAAAAGGTGACTCCATGCCGCGCCGACACCGTGGATCGGATGACTACAAACCCCTCGCTGCCGAACGCATCCAGCGCCTTTTCGAACTCGCCGACGAGATGTCCAGCAAAAATCGAGAGCTGGCCGACCGATACGTGCAGCTTGCGTGGAGGATTAAAACACGGTATAACATCAAGCTTCCATCGCACTTGAAGAGAAAATTCTGCAGGAAGTGCCTTTCATTTTGGAAACCCGGTGCCAGCTGTCGAGTGAGAGTTCAGTCGGGTCGCGTGATTGTAACTTGCCTGCGGTGCGGTCATGTTACGCGTCTGCCTTACAGGCCGAAAAGGAAGAGACCATAATCCAAAGTGTGTGCGTGCAGGAAAAGCGTTAAAACGTCAGCTTCAAGAGGATTAGAGGATAAAACACAAGTGAGGGAAAGGGATGCCTGTTCGAGAAGTTTCCGCAAACGCGCTCATCGAGCGGTTGAGCGAGGAGCTGAAGAAGCTGGGCGAGCTCAAGCCCCCAGAGTGGAGCCACTTCGTCAAGACAGGGGTACACAAGGAGCGCCTTCCTGAGCAGCCGGGCTGGTGGTACGCGCGCGCGGCGTCGTTGCTCAGGCGGATCTACCTGGACGGCTCGGTCGGTGTCTCAAGGCTCCGCACCTATTACGGTGGGCGACAGAATCGAGGTCAAGCCCCAGAGCACTTCCGAAAGGCGGGGGGAAAGGTCATCCGCACCGTCCTCCAACAGCTCGAGCGGGCTGGGCTTGTGACGAAGGTCGAGCGGGGGGGGCGGAAGGTCACCCCAAAGGGCGCGGAGTTGCTTGAGCGTTTGGCCGGGCAGTTGAAGATCGAACAAAAGAGGGAGTAGAGGAGATCGGATGGACGAAGAGGGGGATCTGGAGGAGATTCGGAGGCGAAAGATGCTCGAGCTCCGAGCAAAACTGGAGGAGCAGCAGAGCCAGGTCGAACAACGGAGACAGTTCGAGATCCAGAAGAGGATGGCGCTGCAGCAGATAATGACCCCGGAGGCGCGGAGCAGGATCGCGAACATCCGGGCCGTGAAGCCAGAGTTCGCGGAGCAGCTCGAGCTTCAGCTCATCCAGCTCGCTCAGGCCGGGAGGCTCGGGTCGAAGATCACCGATGCCCAGCTGCGCGAGATCCTGCGCAAGCTGCAGGAACGCAAACGCGGGTTCAAGATAAGGAGGGTCTAAGTGGCAAGGAACAAGCCGGCGCCCCTCAAACGAAGACTGGAAAAGGCGGGGAAACGCACACGGCGCGCGCCGATATGGGTGATGGCGAAAACTGGGGGGAAGGTGCGCGCGAACAGGAAAAGGCGGAGCTGGCGCAGACAGCGAATCAAGCCATAGGTGGGTTCATGCCGGAGGAGAGGATTTACGTAATTCCACTTGGGGATGCAAAAAAGGCCCCACGACAGCGCCGTACGAAGCGGTCGGTCGGGATCGTTCGTGATTTCTTGAGGAGGCACATGAAATCCGAGGAGATTAAGCTCGATCAGGCCCTGAACTGCAGGCTATGGGGGAGGGGGATGAAGCACCCGCTGCCCCGGGTGAGGGTGAGGGCCGTCAAGCAGGACGACGGCTCGGTCGAGGCATTCCTAGCCGAGTGAATCAAGGTGGCAAGATGCCGATCGTCAGGCTCAACTTCAACCGAATCCCATACCTCGGTGTTTTTGCCCTTGCGACCGATGGAATCGCCCTGCTTCCCGAACGCTTTAAAGTGAGGAAAAATCTCTTGCTGGATGCGCTGGGAGTCCCCGTGGCCAAGGTAAACATGATCAAAAGTCCCCTGCTGGGAGTGCTGGCCGCTGGAAACTCAAATGGGATCATATGCCCTGAATTGCTCGAGGCGGATGAGGAGGAACGGCTGGTCAATCTGGGGTTAAATGTTGGGTGTGTGCCCGGCAGGTTCACCGCGTTCGGAAACCTCATCCTTGCAAACGACAGGGGGGCATTGGCAAACCCGGATCTGCCCGACGAGGTTTTGGAATTTATAGGCAAGGGACTTGGCGTGCAGGTGGAGCGGGGCACGATCGCCGGCATCAAGAGCGTTGGAGCGGCGGGGGTGGCGACCAATCGGGGGGCCCTAGTGCATCCGGATGTGTCGAGGGAGGAGCTCGAGCTCATCGAGCGGGTGCTCTGCGTTCCAGTTGATGTGGGTACCGCGTGTCGGGGAGTAAAGTACGTCGGCTTATGCATGGTGGCGAACTCCCACGGTGCTATCGTCGGAGGGTCGGCGACTGGCCCCGAGCTCGGCCGGGTGGAGAGCGCCCTCGGGTTCATCTGAGGTGGGCAGATGAAATTCTTTCGCGTGCGCGGATGGTTCAAACAGGGCTTCGGCCGCCAGCGATTTACGCGCGAACTCGTGACGCTTTCGAGGGAACAGGCGCTTGAGCGAGTTTACTCCGAGGTCGGGAGCAGGCACAGGGTCAGGCGAAACCTAATCCATATAGAGGAGGCGGTCGAAATCAAACGCGAGGAGGTAAAGGATCGTCGCTTGATATCGATGTTGGAGGGCAGCTGAATGGAAAAGTTAACCCGAGGGGAGACGGAACGATTGCAAAGCATCTTGGGCGAGTTGCGCGATCACGAGGCAACCGTTGAGGTGCTCCGCAGGCAGATTTCCCTGCTTGCCTCCTCGATATCCGAGCTCTCGATGACCGTCGAGGCGATCAAGACGATAAAGGGCCTCAAGCCCGGGACCGAAATCATGGTTCCACTTGGCTCGGACTCGTTCGTCACCGCAAAGTTGGCCCTGACCGAGAAGGTGATCACTGGGTTGGGCGCGGAGGTCGCAGCGCAGCGCAGCGCAACCGATGCGATCGTGGTGCTCCAAGATCGCAGGGCAGAGCTCGAGCAAGCTTTGTCTAGGACGCGCGAGGAGCTGGGGAAGCTGAGCGAGCGAATAGAAACCCTGAGGCCCGAAGCGGAGCAACTCCTCGAGAAGGTTAAAAGGGAGCAGCCTTAGGGGAGTTCGATGTTTGAGAAGCTAAAGCAGAAGCTTAAACGAATAGTGGAACGTGTCGGCAAGAAGGCGGCGCCCGAAGTCCCTCCCGAGGTTCCTACAAGGGGCCCGGAAGTTCCATCCAAAGCCCCTCCCAAAATTCTACCTCACGAGAAGCCGGGCAAGAAAGTGAAGCGGGCGATGAAGCGCATCCTCCGGAAGAGGCTCGCCCCCGCGGATGTGGACGATATCGTGTGGGACCTTCAAGTTGGCCTGCTTGAGAGCGATGTCGCGGTTCCGGTGGCAGATCACGTCATCGAGCGCGTGAAAGAGGGATTGACGGGACGAAAGCTCGGCCGGGGGGAGGATCCTAAGAAGCTCGCGGGCGAGGTGCTTCGCCAAGCCATTCAAGAGGTTCTGACCACCGAACAAAAAGTTGACCTGCTCAAGTTCATCGAGGCCAAGCGGGCGCGGGGCGAGCCAGCCGTGATGGTTTTCGTGGGGATTAACGGCCATGGCAAGACGACCACCATCGCCAAGCTGGCCAGGTATCTCATGGGGCACGGTTACAAGGTCGTGCTCGCCGCCGCGGACACCTACCGCGCGGCTGGGATTGAACAGCTCGAAATTCACGCCGAGAGGCTCGGTGTTGAGGTGATCAAACAGAGGAGGGGGGCTGATGCAGCAGCCGTCGCGTACGATGCGATAGCCCACGCAAAGGCCAGAGGGTTCGATGTCGTCCTCGTTGACACCGCCGGACGGATGCAGACCGATGTCAACCTGATGGACGAGATGCGGAAGATTTGTCGCGTGGCGAAGCCGGACCTCACGATCTTCGTCGGCGATGCATTGACCGGCAACGATGCGGTCGAGCAGGCGCGAACATTTGATCAGGCGGTCGGCATAGACGGCTCGATCCTGTGCAAGATGGACGCCGACGCTCGGGGCGGGGCAGCCCTATCCATAAGTCATGTGACCGGGAAGCCGATTTTGTTTTTGGGGACCGGGCAAGGGTATGAGGATCTGGTGGAGTTCAAGCCCGAAATCATTCTTAATGCTTTGTTTGGCGATTGATCTGTACCAGCGCCGAGCACTCAGAAATTCAACTTTTTAGGAGAAATTAGTTTACTTTTCTTTTTTACCCTTGAGCTTGGAGCGAAGGAGCTTGACAACTTCTCGTGGGTCGGCGCGCCCGCGGGTTAGCTGCATCACCTTGCCTGCCAGGAAATTGAGGGCCTCTTTCCTGCCTGCCAGGTAGTCGGCGACCGCCCGCTTATCCCCGCGCATGGCCTTGCTCACCGCGGCCTCGAGCTCGGCCCGCTTGAGCGGCGCCAGCTTGAGCTTCCGAAGCAGTTTGCTCGGCTCTGCAGGACTCTTAACGAGTTCCCGCAGGATGAGTTCCCCTTGCTCGGGGGTCACCCTCTTGTCCTTCACCATCCG
>DAOUSU010000026.1 GCA_030627035.1 Hadesarchaea archaeon | reverse complement strand
TGTAGAAACCTGCCGTTTGAAACGCCAGACAAAAAGGCGCTCGATGAGGGCGCCCAAGAACGGCAGGTGATGAAAAACGTGAAATAAAATTCATCACGTCAGAATACTTCTACAAGCTCAGCCCTACCGTAAAGTTTTTAGAGCTAACGGTTCAAGTTTGCAAGGGCTTTGAGCAAGGTCTTTATCGAGCAAGCGTTGGGGCGGGCAGGGATAACCGATTCAAAAATCATCTTTGCATTTGATCCCTCTTCAAATCCATACGAGTTCAAGCGCCCAGATGAAAGGTTAAAAGAAAAGGTTAAAATCCACTCTCGGGCTCAGCACCTTCTTTCCGTTTTAGAGGGGGCGGTGGCAGGCATAAAACTCGGTTGGCCCGCGATGTTTGCCCTAGGGCCGGATCGCTTGGAAGAGATCATAAGCCCGTTCAAAGGGAGCTACTTTTTCATCTGCGATTCGAAAATGGCGGATATAGGTTACACAAATCGATTGGTGGCGAAGCAGATATTCGAGTTGGGATTTGATGCTCTGATAATACACGCTGCGATTGGAGCTAGGCAGGGCATCGATGAGGTGGTGGATTTGGCCGAAAAAATGGGGCGAGGGGTACTTGGACTATGCGCCATGAGCCATCCTGGGGCCGCCGAGCACCTCAACAAGCACTTTGACACCTTGCTCGGCATTGCGGCATCGGCCGGCGTCGATGGTTTCATACTTCCAGCAACTTATCCAGAGTTGATAACTCGGACTAGGAGCATTTGTCCATCATCGATAATAGCCTCCCCAGGCGTTGGGGCGCAGGGGGCGCCTGTTGGTTCGGCGATTTCGGCGGGCGCGGATTTCGAGATAATTGGAAGGACGATTTCACGCGCCCAATCACCGGCGGAGAAAGCTAGGGAGATAAAGGAGGCGATGAAGAAATGGGTGTAGACACCTCCAAAATTGCCCTCGCATTGGCCGAACATCGGTGCATCTTGGTCGGCGAGTTCAGGCTTTCCTCGGGCTTGGTGAGCCCCTATTATATTGATTTAAGGGAGGTGCCGTCCTACCCTGGGCTGTTCGATCTCATGACGGATGCATACGTTTCAACCCTGAGTGAGTTAAAAATCCCCTTCGATAGGATCGCCGGCATAGCCACGGCAGGGATCCCCCTCGCCGCCCTCGTTGCGTACAAGCTCAGGAAGCCTTTTCTTTACGTGCGGAAGGAGGAAAGAGCCCATGGAACCCAGCGATTGGTGGAAGGGGAGGTAAAGGCCGGCGACACGGTAATGCTCCTAGATGACGTTGTAACCACGGGCGGAAATCTTCTGCGCGGGATAAGGGCCCTCAGGGGACGGCGCGCGAAGGTAGGGCACGCGCTGGTGCTGGTGGACCGGGAGCAGGGTGCGAAGGAGAACCTCGAAGCGGCCGGTGTAAAGCTGATCTCCGTTTCGACATCGTCTGGAGTGATCGGGCACTTGTACTCCAAGGGCGTCATTTCCCGTGAGGACTATAAAAGAGTCGTCGACTACATAAGGGGGGTCGAACGTGCTTAAAGGACGGGATGTGCTCTCTATTCTGGACTTCACCAAAGGGGAGCTCGAGAGGCTATTTGAGACCGCGTTTGAAATGGAGAAAAAGGGCAGGGGCAAGCTCCGCTTGCTTGAAGGAAAAATATTGGCCACAGCCTTTTTTGAGCCGAGTACGCGCACAAGGCTAAGCTTTGAGGCCGCCATGCTCAGGCTCGGGGGCTCGGCGGTGGGATTTTCCGATGTGGGCAGAACTTCCTTGGCTAAGGGGGAAAACCTAGCCGACACCATCAGAATGCTCGATGCATATGCGGATGCGATAGTGATACGCCATCCGATCGAGGGAGCTGCAAAACTCGCCGCGGAAGTCGCTAAATCCCCGGTGATAAACGCGGGCGATGGAAGCAGACACCATCCAACCCAAGCGATGATCGACCTCTACACGATATGGAGGGAGCTTGGGGGTATAGATGGGAAACGCATAGCCGTGCTCGGCGATCTCAGATACGGCCGGGCTGCAACCTCTTTGATTTATGGGCTCACGAGTTTTGGGATCGAAAAACTGTTTTTGGTTTCGCCGCCCTCGCTCAGGCTGAGACAGGAGGTAATGGATTTTCTCGGAGGGAAAGTGAACTTCTCCGAAGTTGAGAATGTGGGTGAGGTAATAGGGGATATAGATGTGCTTTATGTGACTAGGGTTCAGAGGGAGAGGTTCCCGGATCCAGCCGAGTACGAGAAGATTAAAAGAAGCTATAGGGTGGACCTTGGGCTCCTCGAAAAAGCCAAGGATAGCTTGATCGTACTGCACCCGCTGCCCAAAGTGGGCGAGATAGATCTTGAGGTAGATAAAACAAATTTTGCCAGATATTTCAAACAGGCGGCATACGGTGTTCCGGTTAGGATGGCAATTCTATCGTTAGTTTTGGGTGCGGTGGGGCGATTAAATGACCAAACCTGAGGAGCTCGTCGTTAGGAGGATAAGAAACGGCACGGTGATAGACCACATCCCGGCTGGCCAAGCGCTCAACGTTTTAAAAATACTCGGGGTCCGCGGGGTCGAAGATTTCATGATAGCTCTGATGATGAACGCGAAGAGCTCAAAGCTGGGCAGGAAGGATATAGTGAAGATGGAGGGTCGCCAGCTAATCCCGGAGGAGGTCGACAAGATAGCGCTCATAGCACCGGAGGCGACGATCAACATAATCAAGGATTATCGAGTTACCGAGAAAATGAAAGTTAGGTTGCCCGATGAAATAGAGGGGATAGTGAGATGCACAAATCCAAATTGCATTTCCAGGCAGCCTCGTGAGCCGGTCACCCCTTCCTTCAAAGTTATCTCTCGCAACCCGACATTGCTCGTCTGCAAATACTGCGGGACCTACGTTTCGCATAAGGATGTCGTGGCGCAATATGCCGCGCTTGCCGGTAGTTGAAAATAGCTTGTCACGGAGGAGAAAAATTGTGGAAGAAAAAAATCTGGAAAAATCCTCAAACCATCTAATCCATCCTGATCCCGTTTTAAATCCCGAATCATCTGGTGATTCAAAATTTACCCACGAAAAGTTCGTGTTCAAGCCCGCGAAAATTGAAAAGATAACGGTTGAAAGCCCAAAAGTGAAGTCCTTCTATTTAAAGGCCAATTCACTTGACCTCCCTTTGCCGGGACAGTTCTTGATGGTTTGGCTTCCAGGTGCAGGGGAGGTCCCGATGAGCGTCTCGGATGCGGGAGGGGGTTCTATTCGGATTACCGTGGCTAGAACTGGATCGACCACAGAGCAAATCCATAAGCTTGAGGAGAAAGGAACCCTTTTCGTTCGGGGACCATTCGGATCAAATTTCAAACTTGATGCCAATTCCTACCTACTCGTTGGAGGGGGTTATGGTGCCGCCCCCTTGATCTACGCTTCCAAAGTTCTCTCGAGAGCGGGCAAGAAGGGGGTATATGCTGTGGGAGCAGAGGATTCCTCCGAGCTCCTTTTCACCCACGAGGCGCGCAAGCACGGGCTGGAGGTCTACGTGGCAACGGAGAACGGCTCCTTGGGGCACCGGGGGCTCGTGACGGATATTATGAACGATTTTTTGAGACGATTCAAATTTGATTCAATTTTGACGTGCGGACCGGAGCGCATGATGTATAAAGTTTTAAGGCAGGGTCTGAAGCTCGGTATCCCCGTTCAAGTCTCCTTGGAGCGTTACATGAAGTGCGGGTTTGGTATTTGCGGCTCATGCGTTCTTGACCCAATTGGCGCGCGCGTCTGCATCGATGGGCCAGTCTTTGACGGGAAGCTCCTCCTTAAAACCGATTTTGGGAAATGGAAGCGGGATCCATCTGGCATGAGGGTGCGTGTATAACAATGAGATTGGTCGTGAAAGGAAAGCTCTTCACAGCTAGAGGGCTAATCGACGGTTCAATTTTGGTGGAAGAAGGACGCATAAAAAAGGTCGTTAAAGGGGACCCCCGATGGCCCGTGGACGAGATCTTGGACTATGGGGGGAGGCGGGGAAACGTTATCCTTCCAGGGCTTGTGGACGCCCATGTCCATATGAGGGATCTCGACCTGAGTTACAAAGAGGATTTTTATACTGGGACCCGTTCGGCAGCGGCAGGTGGGTTTACAATCGTTGCGGACATGCCAAACACGAGGCCTAGGACAAACACCCCCCGAGCTTTAAAGGAGAAGGAAAATCTTGCTAGAAACAAGGCGCTTGTAGATTATTGCCTTTATTACGGCGTACCGAGCGAGCGCGAGCACTTGACGGAGGACGTCCAAAAGCTGGCAGTTGGGATCAAGGTTTACATGCAAGACGAGTTCTACTCTGAAAGACGCTCGCTCGTCGAAAACACGCTCGGGTATGCGGCAGAAAAGAAATTGTTAGTTGTGTCCCACGCTGAGGACCCGGCATTTTTCGTGCATGGGCCTGCCGGAACTTTGAGAACAGCTGAAGCGGAGGTTTCAGCCATAAAGGACATCTCCGGCCGCGCCAAAGACCTCAACTTCAGGCTTCATATTACCCATCTTTCATCAAAGGCCGGCCTAGAGGAACTTCTGAAGCAGAAGAGGGGGGTAAATTTGACGGTCGACACGTGCCCTCATTACCTCCTTCTAAGCGCGGAGGATGTGCGAATGCAAAGGGGCATTGCCAAAGCTCACCCATCGATTAAGGGGAGGGTCGATGCCAAGGCCCTTTTAATTGCGGCTAGAAATGGAGGGATAGATGCGATAACCTCCGACCACGCGCCCCACACGGTTGAGGAGAAGTCCGGCGATATGGAGGGAGCTCTGGGGGGGTTTCCAGGGCTCGAGACAACCCTCCCCCTCTTGCTGACGTTGGTGAACAAGGGCATCCTAGAGCTTGGGGATGTGGTTAGGCTGTGTTCAACCAATCCTTCTAAAATATTGGGGATAAGGAACGCAGGTGAAATAGGAGAAGGGAAAATGGGCAATCTCACGATTGTCGATCTCCATCGAAAATTCAAGATCGAGCCCCAAAAATTTGAAAGCAAGGCCAAATTCAGTCCCTTCGCCGGTCGGGAGGTCGAGGGCAAAGCTGTGGCCACCGTGGTTCGCGGCATCCCGGTGATGGTGGATGGTGAAATCGTTGGGCCCAGAGGATGGGGGATGAATGCCAAAACTTACGGTTAAGATAGGTTCTTTGAAATTTTCAAATCCCACCGAACTCGCGTCAGGGATATTGTGTAATGGTGCCCTACTGAGAAGGACGGCCACTGAAGGGGGAGCGGGGGCGGTCGTGACGAAAAGCCTCACGAACGAGAGGCGCGAGGGATATCCAAACCCCACAATCGTTGGGGTGAGGGCTGGCTTGATCAACGCCATTGGCCTATCGAATCCAGGATATGCGGAGTTTTTGAGGCACGAACTCCCGCTGGCCAGGGAAGGAAAGGTGTGCGTTATGGTCAGCGTTGCCGGAAGCGATGTGGGCGAATTTTTGAGGATATCCTCGGCGGCTGAGGACTCGGGCGCGGATGGGGTGGAGCTCAACCTCTCATGCCCCCACGTCAAAAAGCGTGGTTTGGAAATGGGTTCGGACCCGGAGCTTGTGCACGAAGTGGTCAAAGAGGTTAAAGGGGCTTTGAAAATCCCCGTGCATGCCAAGTTCGGGTTGACCGACCGTTTAACGGACGCGGCCTTGAAGGCCGAGGGCGCAGGCGCCGATGCGATAGTCGCCATTAACACGATAAAGGCCACGGCCATAGATATCCATGCGCGCAAGCCTGTGCTTTCAAACATTTACGGCGGTCTCTCGGGCCCAGCCATCCACTCCATCGCCGTGAGGTGCGTTTACGAGCTTTACGAGATTTTATCCATACCATTGATCGGCTCGGGCGGAGTTGAGGATTGGCAAACTGCGGTCGAATTTTTGCTCGCTGGGGCTAGGGCGGTGCAAATAGGCTCGGCAGTTGCGATAAAAGAGCTAAACGTTTTCAACAAAGTCGCTCGAGGCATCGAGCGTTATCTCGACACTTGTGGATTTAAGAGCGTGGAGGAAATCGTTGGGTGTGCTCACGGGTGAACCTGTGAAACATGAGAGGACTTGATCATGCAAGGCAAGGGCTTTGATACGGGGAAATATCTGGCGGCGCAAACTCGAGCAATACTGGAGAGGACAAAAAAGTTCGACGAGAGGCTTTATCTAGAATTTGGGGGAAAACTGTGCCACGATCCACACGCCGCAAGAGTTTTACCCGGCTATGAGCTCGACACCAAAATAAAGATGTTTAAGAAATTGGGAAAGGACTTGGAAATAATCTATTGCGTTTCTGCAAAAGAACTCCAAAGAGGAAAAGTGATGCTTGACCTAGCTCTGACTTACGATCAGCAAACCCTAAAGGACATCAACGAGTTGCATGAGGAGGGGATCGATGTTTTCGCCGTCGTGATCACCCGTTTTGAGGGGGAGGAGGTCGCAAAACGGTTCAAGCAACGATTGGAAAACTTGGGCATCAGGGTTTACGTGCAGACCGAGATGGAGGGTTATCCGGAAAATGTAGATTTTGTCGTATCGGATGAAGGATTCGGTGCTCAGCCCTTTCTGGAGATCGAAAAACCTCTAGTCGTGGTTACCGGTGCTGGCGGTGGTTCTGGAAAAATGTGTTTTTGTCTATCTCAGCTTTATCACGACTACAAAAGGGGCATAAATTCCGGGTTTGCTAAATTCGAAACCTTTCCGATATGGGACTTACCACCGAATCACCCGGTGAACGTAGCATACGAAGCCGCGACAGCTGATTTAGGTGATGAAGTGATGATCGATCCGTATCATCTGAGAGCATATGGGATAACAGCGGCCAGTTATAACCGCGATATCGAAAATTTTGAGATAATGAAAAGCATCCTCAAAAAAATCGTTATGGAAGAAAATTTCATGACTCAATATCGCTCCCCAACTGATGTTGGAGTTAACAAGGCGAAGGAAGGGATAATAGATGAGGCGTTGGTCAGGGGGGCTGCGAAACAAGAGATCATCGGACGCTACTTCCAATATAAAAAGGGGTTTTTGAGAGGTGTCGAAACAAAAGAAACGGTTGAGAGAGCAGAGGGATTGATGAAAAAAATCGGTTTGAAAGTTGAGGATAGAAAAACAGTGTTGCCCGCGAGGAATGCGGCGCTGGAGGCGGAGAAAAAGGGAAAGGGCCACAAAGGGGTATTTTGCGGTGCGGCGATTGAACTACCGGACGGCAGAATCGTCACGGGAAAGAACTCGCCGCTTTTGCACGCGGAGTCCGCGGCAGTCCTAAATGCCATAAAAGCGTTGGCAAACATTCCCGATGAGATTCACCTACTATCGTCGAACATCCTCGAGAACATAGCCGATTTGAAGAAAGGGGTTCTCAACACGAAGTCGGAGAGCCTGAATGTCGAAGGGACCCTGATATCCTTGGCCATCAGCACGGCTACAAATCCCACAGCGGCAATTGGAATAAAAATGCTCGAAAAGCTCAGGGGCTGCGAAATGCACGTAACCCACATGCCCAGCCATGGCGATGAGGCAGGACTGAGGAAATTGGGATTGAACGTTACGACAGATGGAAGGCCAACGGTGAAATACGTTTCGTGATCACCCCCATCGGGCGGAATCGGCCTTCGGCACGCGGGTCATCCTACGGCTGAAACATGTGGGGGTTTCTCGCTCGATTCCGCTCTAAATGGAGATATCGGAGCTACCAGATCGCCCTCACCTCGCGACCCAGTTCCATCCCGAATTTAAATCCAGACCTGGAAGGCCCTCCCCTATCTTTAAATGGTTTGTAGAGGCGTCGTTGCATAAGCGTGAACAAATTGCAGGTTGAAATTTATTTTGCTCTTTAAAAAAGAAAGCCCAAAAAGATGAAGAGAACGAAGGAAAGCACCGCTGCCGCGAACGGCGTCACCAAACAAACAAGACTGATGTTTTTCACCGTATGCAAGTTCACGGTTTTTGCCCCCCTCACCAGCCCGACGCCCGTAATTCCCCCCACCAAGGCATGGGTGGTTGAGACCGGCATGCCGAACTGAACGCATAAGTGGACGGTGAGGGCCACCGCCAAGTCGGAGCAAAATGCCATAATTGGATTCAGATTCGTAATCCTAAATCCAACGGTTGATGCCACTCGTCTGCCCCACATCATGGCCCCGAGTAACATCGCGAAACCCCCTAAAGCGCACGCGTAGAAAATTGGGAGGATATCCGCGGCGGGCAAGACCGCAACGGCATTGCCGACGTCATTTGCCCCCCAGGTATAGGCAACGTAGCAGCTACTTGCCGTGAGCATAGCTGGTGCCGCCCGGTTAAGGTATCCGGTAATACCAAACTTGACCGAAAGAGAGGATATAACGCGATAAAAGAAAAATGCCAAGACGAGCGAGACCAGCGGACTCATCACCCAGCTTAATGCCACCTGCCCCAACACGCTCCACCTTATTATCGCTCCAGCAGCCAACCCGACGCCGGCCACTGCACCGACGATGGAATGAGTGGTTGAGGCTGGCATCCCAATTCGAGTCGCAAGAAGTAACCACAGGAAAGCTCCGAGCAAAACTGCGAGTGCAACCATGGGGAGGGAGATGCCCATGCTTGCCAATTCATCGGGAGGCACGATGCCCTTCCCAATGACCTCCGATACTTTTCTTCCTTCCAACAATGCTCCGATCAGCCCAAAGGTCCCGGCCAAAGCCACTCCAGTTCGAATTTTTCCGACCCTAGCCCCAATCCAATCCCCAAACGAGTTCGCGGCGTCGTTTGCCCCCATGACCCATCCTACGCCAATCGCAACCACGATCACAGCCAACGGGAGCAGATTAAAACCTCCACTAGTCTCTCCGAACTAAGCGTATAAGAAGATTTGAACCTTTTGATGCCCCGCCCTATCGCTTGTTCGTGCTGACCACCGAGCATCCGAACATCTCAGAAGTGAGGCCGATCCAATATAGGACTGCATTGGTGATTGTCGTTTGGTAGTGGTGATGTACCTAACAGCAGCATTGATCAGGAACCATTATAGAAGAACGTGCAACGGGCCGCAAGGATATCAGATTATACCGCCTTTATGTATTCGGGAAAACTCATTGAATATGGCCCAGCTCCAGAAATTTTCGAAAAGCCGAAAAATAAGAGGGCTCAAGATTAATATAATCGGGAAGGTTGGATAAAAGTGAGAGAAATGGCGTTAGTCCAAGAATCCGCGTTTGATATAAAAATGCAGAATTTAAGGTTTGGTGGTAGAAAGGAATCTTCTCGCGAGGTGCCCGGATGAAAATTGTCCACATATCCGACTTGCACTGCGGGGAAAATTACTTTGCCCCCCGGATGCTCGAGATGGCGATAAGGGAGATAAATGGCATGAAACCCGATATCGTCGTGATCACTGGAGATCTCACTTGGAACGGGCTCTTGGAGGAGTATGGGTTGGCGAAGGAGTACCTAGACAAACTCGAATGCAAGCGTCTCATCGTGGGCGGGGGAAATCACGATTATAAACTCACTGGCTTTTTGCTCCTAAACAAGTTCTTCCCCAGGCCAGAAGTTCTGGTGACGGACAATGCGGTGATCTGCTACATTTCGACCTCGAGGCCTGACAGGGATGTCGGCGAGGTCGGACACCGGCAGCTCTTGTGGCTTCGAGAAACGATGAAGAAATACAAAACGAAGTTCAAGGTCGTCGCCATGCATCATCACTTGGTGCCCATTCCCGATACGGGGACCGCACAAAATCTGGTCATGGATGCTGGCGACGTGCTCAAAGTGTTAATCGAAAGCGGCGTGAACTTGGTTCTGTGCGGGCATAAACACAGGCCGTGGAAAACTAGAATTGAAGATATGTGCATACTCAACGCGGGCAGCGTATCCTCCCGAAGACTGCGCGGATTTTTTTCCAACTCTTACAACATTATAGATATAAGAAGAGAGTCCTTCCGCGCAGAGTTAAAGATTGTCGGTGGGAGGAAAATGGACTTCGAAGAGATATTGAGGGGATACGATGGACTTGCACACTTGGGCGATTTGAAAATGAAAAGGTGAGAAAAACGGCGCGAAAATCGTTTTTAAATGACTTAAAATTTGGAGGGGCTTTTCGCCCGATGTTTGTGGCATCTTACTTAGAACGGATAGTCGATCACGTAACTAATATCGGAGAACTGGTAATTTGCATGGTAAAAGGGAAAAGGGTAAAGATTAATTAAGTCAACTTAGAAAGGTGTGGACATGACAAAATCTACAAGCGCTCTCGTGTGGTTGGGGAAGATGAGGCAGAAGGAAGTCATAGACTTGGCGAGCAAGCACATGGAGAAAGTTGTTGAGACCGTAGAGGCGATGAGAAAAAGTATCTACGCGTTCTGCGATCTGGACGAAAAAAGAAGCGCTAGGGCGACGAAGGAAACGGCCCAGAAGGAACGGGCGGCGGACGATGTGAAGGAGAAAATCATAGAAGATCTATCCAAGGGGCTTTTTCACCCGATAGATCGGGGGGGGATAATGCAGCTCGTTCTTACGGCCGACGACATCGCCACCTATTCGGAAGCCACCACGAGGAGGTTGGCTTTTCTCCCGGCGAAAAAAGTCGATAAGAGTATAATGGCAGATCTGAAGGACACCTCCGATACTTTGGTTCAGATGACCAAGCTCCTGAAAACGGCACTTGGCGCGCTCTCCGAGAGCCCGGGTAAAGTGATAGGGCTGACGGAGTCGGTGGAGAGGTTGGAGGAGAAGATCGACAAATTGAGAATGGAGACGATATTGCCGAAGGTCTTGAGGTGGTGCGATAAATCCAAGCGAATAAGTCACAGTTTGATGCTAAAGGATGTGGTCGATCATTTGGAAGATGTTGCCGACAAATGTGAGGATGTTGCTGACGTCATAAGGCACATTGCGGTGAGTGCTGCAACAAGATGATTTTCAATGGGTGTTTGAGGCGATGCCCCGATAAACCCCGCTAAGGGTACCTTGAGGCATCACCTGTCCAAATCTTGGATCTTGAATTCAGACATGTCGTACTTCGTCTTGTATCCTTGGCACATCGAACTCAAGGCACCGGGGGTTGGAAAACCGTCAGGGCGCCCGGCTCGGCTTTTGTCGATTTCACCTCCACCAGAAGTTCCATGCGCCCACCCGATGGGTCAGAGGGGAAAAATGATAACAGAACTTGTGGGATGATAGGAATTAATTTGGAGCCCTTTACACGAGGAAAAGTGAAGAATGGTGCGGGGGAGGGGATTCGAACCCCCGAACCCCTTCGGGACCAGATCTCTCATGGATTGAGCAGCTTGAGTCTGGCGCCTTTGACCTGGCTTGGCTACCCCCGCGAATAAAAAATTAAGGCGGAAGCTATTAATCATTTGCACGATTGGAGAGCGTGGAGCGAAATGACGGAGTTTGAACCGCGCAGAGCGTTCGAGCACTTGGATAAGCTTGCGTACGAGATAGGCCCTCGGTTGGCAGGCACGCCGGGGGACCGCATGGCAGCCGACTACATCAGGGAACAGTTCAGTAGCTACGGACTGAGGACCCGGGTGCATGAGTTCAAGTTCGTGAACCGCGCTGCGCGAACCAAGGCAACTGCGTGTATCCTAGCCGCTGCCTTCGTGGTCACGTTTTTCCTTCCCCCAGAGTTCTCCCTCCTGACTTGGTTTCTAGCGCTCCTGCTCTGGCGCCTGCGCGATCGGATAATGCCAAAGCGAAGCAGCCAAAACATCGTCGCCACGCTGCAGCCCAAAAAGACGGAGAGGCGCGCGGCAATAATCGCCCACTATGACTCGGCGCCCTGCAGGGTGAGCGATAAGCTGAACTACTTCGTGAAGTTCACCTTTGCTCCAGCCCTAATCCTCATCACGGTGATCTTCGTCGTCAGGAGCTTCATCCCCTCGTGGAGGATCTTGTGGTGGCCCCTTGCATGCATTTTTATCCCGATTTGCGTCGGGATGTTTATTTCAGCCAGCAGCAGGCGCATCTCCCCCGGTGCCAATGATAACGCTTCGGGGGTGGCGGTCATGCTCGAGGCCGCTCGCGCGTCCGCGGAATCCCCGCCCGCCGATATCGAGCTGACGTTTGTCGCTTCCGGGGCGGAGGAGCAAGGCCTCATTGGGGCCCGTAGGCTTGTGGAGGACAAGGTATTGCCAATGGATGCCATGGTGCTCAACCTCGACATGCTCGGCGCGGGGTCGCAGGCATACGTGGTCGAGGGCAACGGGGTGTTCAGGAGGACAAAAACATCGCCCAAGCTGAACGAGGTGCTCTCAAGCTGCATCAGAGGAGTCGGCATTCGTCCCAAACTCTGGTGGACCGCGCTCGCTGGGCATGACCATATTCCGTTTGTGCGGGCAAAGATGGATGCAACGACTTCCACCATCGATACAAAGGCCGACAAG
>DAOUSU010000012.1 GCA_030627035.1 Hadesarchaea archaeon | reverse complement strand
TTTGAAAAACATTTCAGATTCAGGGGTTCCGATCGCAATCGCCACGAGCTGTATTGTCCCAGCCGATCAACTCAAGGAGGAACTCTCTAGCTACGGACTCGGTGAATTCGCGCGCATAGTTATTACTGGACTTGATGTTGCAGAGGATTTGAAAAAAGGGCATCATTTCTCAAAAGTGGAGCTCCTCGAACGAGCGGCATGGGGGCTTGGAGTTGACCCGCGGGATTGTGTAGTCGTCGGCGATTACTGCAACGATATCCGAGATGGTAGGAAGATCGGGGCGAAGACGGTCGCGGTGCTGACAGGATTGATGAAACGAGATTTCCTATCAAAGTTCAAGCCAGACGCAATAATTGAAAGTGTTCGCGGCCTCCAAAAAGTTGTTAAATTTGAGGCCCCAAATACGTCAGTGTGATCGAGTGGTAAAAATAGATGGGACGAGCTTTGGAAGCATTACGATCGATGGGAAACGATATTCACACGATGTCTGGGTGTTCACAGACGGCTCGATCGAGCGACGCGACCGAGACCACGAGTTCACCCTTAACGAGCTTGACCTTTTGCTCAAGGGGAAACCAGAGGTCATCATCGTTGGAACTGGGCAATATGGTTGCGTTCGAGTCGATAGGGAGGCTGCCGAGCTGGCCGTGAAGCAAGGAGTTCAGGTGATCGATGACATCACGCCAAATGTCATCGAGAGGTATAACGAGGCCGTCAGGGCGAGGCGCAGGGTGGCTGGCGCTTTTCACGTTACCTGCTGAAGTTGTTACAAACGTGACGAAATATGCCAAAAACAAGCTTATTTGACACAAAAGTAACAAAAGTATTCGAAGCCTGAGGCCTTGAAATGATGCGAGCTTTCATCGGGATCGATATCGACGAGGCGGTCAGGCAAAAGCTGGTGGCCGCGCAGGGGCAGCTCAGGGCGACCGGGGCTCAGCTTAAGCCAGTCGAACCGCCGAACATCCACGTCACGATGAAGTTCTTAGGGGAGGTGTCGAAGGATAAAATCAGCGCGATTGCCGATGCCCTGCGCAAAGCCGCTGCTGGGACGGCACAATTTAACATCGATGTGCGAGGGATTGGTGTATTCCCGAACCTGCATTATATCCGCGTTGTGTGGGCTGGTGTGGCAGAAGGACGTGATGAGATCATCGGCCTCCAGCAAAAAATCGATTGTGAACTGGGGCCGCTCGGGTTTCGCTCCGAGCGAGGTTTCGTGCCACACCTAACGGTTGCCAGGGTCAAGTCAGCTAAACAAAAGGAGCGGCTAGCGGCACTCGTCAAAGAAATGACTGATGCTGAGTTTGGGGTAACGCGCGCTCAATCGGTCGAACTGAAGCAAAGCACGCTGACCTCCAAGGGGCCAATCTACAGTACGCTTGCGCGAGCGGAGCTTCGCCAGTAGATAAGTTCATCCCTCTGAGAACTTCAGTATCCCCATATTTTTGATTAAATCTTTCACAACCATCGCATCCATCTAGATGCCTTCATTTTTTTTCTTTTTTTCAACCTGAAATTTAAATTCATTTAACGTTAATTTAATTTAACATTTTCTCTTGTGATCTAAGCCATCATCTAATTTTTTGGGGTTAGTATTTTTTGAAGTTTTCTCTACTTGTACACCCAATTCCTTAATAGGATAGAGGTATAAGTGTATTTATAGTATGTGGTGAAAATGAAAAGCTCAACAGAGGTTTTGGCTAAGACTATCAGTAACTTAGCAAATAACTCTATCTCAAAATTCATAAGACAATTTGTAACGATTGTAAAAAGGGGGTAAAAGAATAGATTTAGCCCCAGATTCTGGCTGTATAAACAACAAGGTGAGAGGATGAAATATACTCAAAGTTAGCAGAAACCCCCCTTAAAACAATAGGAAATTTGTTGAAGAGCTGTTAAAATGTCATTTAAGAGAATTTTGTTAGTAAAGCCAAAAGGAAGAAAAGGTCTGGGTTTTTCAGCGGATGTAATTCCCATAGGGTTGGAGTACATCGCTGCATCGATAGAAAAGGAAGTTGATAAAGTCTGGATAATTGATATGGAATTTGAAAAATATTCACTTCAACACTTTATTGATACGCTTCATCCCGATCTGATAGGTATAACGATGTCAGCTACTGATCACAAGGAAGGCTTGCGTCTTGCTAAAATCGCTAAGGATAATAATATTACAACTGTTTTAGGTGGTTATCACCCAACTGCTATATCAGATGAATTACTTTCGCATCCGCAAGTTGATATTGTTGTCAGGGGCGAAGGCGAACTCACAATGAAAGAGCTTATAAAAAAATCTTCACCTGAAGATATTCTTGGGGTTTCATACAAAAAGAATGGAAAAATATTTCACAATCCTGACAGACCATCGATAGAAAATTTAGATTCTTTGCCTTTCCCAGCAAGGTATCTCAGAAGACACAAATACAAAGACCGTATGAACAATAATGGCAGAGAAATGGATGTGATTACCATGTCTCGCGGCTGTTGGGGGAGATGTAGCTTTTGTTGTGAGCCGTATATGAGCAAGGGGCGAATGCAATTCAGGTCTCCTGAAAACATAATAAAAGAATTGTTTGAAATTGTATCTTTTCACAAAGGGAAACCATTGCAAATTTTTGTAACGGATCCTCATTTTATGGGTGATCCTAAAGGAATAGACAAGTTATGTGATTTGTTGCAAAACCATAAGCTGGATATAATATTTTCTGTTATGACAAGAGTTGATAGTATTGTTAGACATCCAAAACTCGTTAAGAAAATATGCAATAGTGGTATTATTAGTTATGAGTTAGGCTTCGAAAGTCCAAACCAAGAAGACTTGAATAATGTAAAGAAAGGCACAACACTTGAAATGCAAAAAAGAGCTGTGAAAATATTAAGGGGTAACGGTGCAGATGTATCTGGGACTTTTGTTATTGGTTTACCTGGCCATGATGAAGAAGAAATAAAACAATTTCCAGTATATGCCAAGAAGATTGGTTTGATGAACTGTGCATTTGGTATTGTAACACCATTTCCTAGGACAGAGTTCTATGAAAAGTTAGAAAAAGATGGTCTAATTTTTGAACGTGATTGGACAAAATATGATGAGATGCACTCTGTGTTTAAGTTAAATCCTTTGAGTCCAAAAAAACTGGAAGAATTGGAAACTTATTGTATGGCAAGATTTTGGACATTAAATACAATAGTAGACAGAGCCAAAGTTCTGCAAAAAAGGACAGGTAAGAAAATATCATTAAAAGATTTTATATATGACATGATCGCAAAAGCAAAATTTGCCAGAAATGCTGGTTATGATTCAAGGGATGGAGAAATTAAAGAACATGTCAAAGTTGTTTTAGATGCGATCATAGACGCTCAGATGGAAGAAAACGGAGGAAAAATATCTATGCATGATATCATAGAAATGTCAAGATTTTTAAAGATTTTAGAGTCGCAAGTTATACAAATCACTTTAAGATATGATGGCCAAACAGCAAGTTATGTCATAAAAACCACGAGCAAAACTATAGAATATATAAAAACTATTTCTGAAAAGCGGGGTAATGCAACCATAGATATAGATATCGATTTGGACGAAGTGATCAGTTCATTTAACAGTTATTCACCACTTAACCTATTGAACTATATTTCTTTATTGAAACAAACGCGAAATATTAAAGGTATTTTGAACGTGCTTAGATTAGCCATTGCATTGACAACTGATTTGGGTCTTTCTTATTTGGGAGATAAACTCATGGTGGTTAAAAATGGTGTTCTATAGAATTGAAGGAATCTGGAAAACATATAGTCTCATACGAAAACTTTCTTCTATAAATGGCTCAGATGTAAGTGGAACATTGTTAAATCATGTTATGTATAATGTCGAAGCTTTGCCCCCTTTAGGAAAGGAATACTGGTGGTTTCTTTTCTTTGGCCAAATTGAGAAAAACCCAGTTCAATTGATGTTGCTGATATTCAGAAAATATGGGAAGAAAATGTTGTTTAATAATAAAGAAATGGTATTTAGAGAATTAGGAAAGAATAAATTTCAAGCGGTTACTAGTGGTTGGGTATATGATGGAGAAGAACTTCGTAATTTGGGAGACACAAACAGTGTTATAGAAATTCAAGATAAAAAGATTGTTTCGGAGATTTCTGGTCAAAAAATGATACTTAGCGGTGGTTTTCCTGATTACAAATTGGTTGTTGGAGATTTGATTAATTTGAGAATAACAAGAGGAAATTATCTGGAAGATAAAAATGCGTCTGGTATGTTCCTGCCGCCATTTGGCATGGGATGGGTAGATATTTTTTCAGATGTCGATGGTGTTGTGCTTGGAAAAAGATTCAAAGGAACAACACACTTGCAGAAAGTTGTTGGCGTTACAATATTCGGACCTTTCCATTGGGGGAGAATTGTTTTTCAAAATGGGTCTTCAACTTCATTTTTTTGTCTTAAAACCGGAAGAAATTCAAAAACATATTTTCGGAAATCTTTAAGCTTTCATGACATCGAAAATAATAGAATCATCAGATTTAATAACCCAAAATTGAAAATATTAAAAAGAAAAGATGGTTGGACTATTGAAGGAAAGGATAGTAACAAAACCCTTAGAATAGTTCTAGAAAGTTACGCAACAAAACGATATGTTATGAAAGGCGGTGGCTCACAAGTTTATATTGAATGTGCAGTTATACCTAAAGAATTTAATTTAAAAACTAAAGATAGAATGATTAGTTTAGATGATTTGGGCAAAGGTGTGGGCACATTTGAAGATGCATACTGGTAGATTATCAAAAAACACAGCTTTCATTTCCAGAGTTTTTGTAATTTCTTCTAAAATTTTTTGTATTTTGTTTTTCGCTTTTTTCCATGTTTCTTGAATAGGAGTAGCACTATAAACATAAATGTTGATTTGCTTTTGCCTTTACCCATTCGTTTTGTTGACGCTAGCCTTACCAGTCCCTTTTATGAGACCAAGTCCTCATATTGCCCCCAAGGTTAGAGCCAAGCGTACGCAGATAAGTTTTATGCTAACGATACCAGGGCAGGCAAAGCGTCAGGTATTCGGACAGGAATTCGGCGAACTTCCCGCGATAGAGCTTGGATATTTCCACTCCTTCATAGATCTCGTAGCCCCTCGCCAGCGCTTCGGCCACATGCTTGCCGAACGCGCCCCGTTCCGTTAGCGCCCGCTTGAAAACTTGCTCGGCTCGGGTGTACTTGCGCTCAACCTCAAACGCGAGCCTTCCGGCGGGATCGACAAAGGGGCCCGCAAACCTGCGCTTCGATGGCAAGTGCTTCTCGATGAAGTCCCTAACCTCAACCGAGATGGGCGGCCCTAGATGAACCCGGACCCTAGGGAGCTTGGAGGTCGAAAGCTCGAGCAGAATGATCGACCTGCCATCCGACCAAACATCACTCCGGAGGACCTCGAACCCCTCTCGAGTCAACGCGGCGACCAAGGCCCGCTCAGTCTTTCGCAGCTGGGGGTAGAGCACATCGGGCACACGCGGTGGGGTCTCGAACGCCACACAGTAAAGCTTGGTTCCCCGCCGCTCCAGGGCCTCGCTTAGCTCGCGCCGGCTCAGCCTCTGCACGGGCTTTGGGAAGAAGAACTGCTCGCCCGGCCCGCGCACGAAGTCCTGACACGCCCGGACGAATGTTGCGAAGTTCCGCATTGAAACAGCCGCTGCGACGTTCCGGCTCGAGTCTACCGGGTCGATGACGATGAGTGGTTGCCCCTTGAAGAGCGCTCGAGCCTCTGCCGGATCGGGGTAGCTCCGCTCGATGTCAATTATCACGCCCGGGGCCCATCCGCTCGCGGCATCGACCAATTTTCTAAACGATCCGTGGCTCAGCACGAGCAGTTCGCAGAGGTAGCCGCTGAAACCGCGTACCTTAAGTTCGGCGCCATAAGTTCCGATGCCTTGCATGAACTGTTTCACCAAGAGCACCTCATCGGCTAGCTCCGGCGATAAACGTTCGATCATGTAGCGCTGGTGGTGGGGGGAGCGGTCGACCGCACTTCGAATCTTGCCTAGATCGGCGATGTCATAACAGGGCACGAAATCAACATCAAAATCCTCGATCTTGGCGGTAACGTAAGGATGTTCAGCGAATTGTTCCCTACCTTTTGGCCCCGCCGCTTCACGTGCTACTGCTAACCCTTGGCGCTCAAATTCCTCACGCGGAAGTTCTTCGGGAAAAAGGATGAAAATATCGATGTCACGCTCCGAGCGAAGCCAAGTGTTGCGAGCGGCCGATCCAACAAGTATGGGCTTTGCTTTGATACCCAATTTTTTGCACACAAGACCAACTCGCTTGATGAGACCAGACATCACCCGGTCTAGACGCTTCCGCTCGGCTAGGGTTGGTTTAACCCGCTTCAGAACTACCTGCAGAGTATCCTCCATGAACTCGCCAAGCGTCTGTCTGTGCCAGAGTTAAAAATGTTTAGTGTTTCGTGGGGCTGTGCACGGCCGTGGAGTCATTTTAGGGGCCAATTATCAACAAGCAAATGTTTGATCTCATCAACCACACCAAGTCGCTGGCGCTTGACAGGCGGATTGGGTCTTTCACCGGTTAAAACCTTCACGAGATTTACAGCCGCTCTTCCACTTGCCTCAAGCGCATAGCCCCCCTCGAGCACGAAAATTGTCCTCCCGTCGCACAACCGTTCGGCCTGTTCAACTGCATAACGTGCCAACCAGCCGTAGGCGGAAGTTGAGAGGCGTAATTGCGTCAGTGGGTCCTCAGCAAGTGCATCAAAGCCTACCGAGACCGCAATGAGCTCGGGTTTGAAGGCCTCGCTCAACGGCAGGAAGAGTTCATGCATGACCCCGGCGTACTCCGCATCACCACTCCCTGAAGGCATTGGGACGTTGACCGTATATCCCTCGCCATCGCCGGCGCCTATCTCCTCGACGAAGCCAGTTCCTGGGTAAAGAGTCCGGGGATCTTGGTGTATTGACAAGTAGAGCACGCTCGCGTCATCATAAAATATATCCTCGGTCCCATTGCCACAATGGGCATCCACATCTATAACGAAAACGCGCTTCAATCCGAACTCTCGCTTAAGGGCCTCAATCATGATCGCCAAGTTATTAAAATAGCAGAAACCACCGCCCATCGTTCTGGTAGCATGGTGGCCGGGAGGACGAACTAACGCGGACGCGTTCTTTGCTTCCCCAGACATGACCTCACGCCCAGCCACGATCGTTCCTCCCGCTGCGAGGGATGCTATCTCGAATGTGTTCGAGCCGACGGGGGTGTCAAGGTCCAGTGGCCTGCCCGACCTGCTGAGGTTCTCAACCAAGTCAACATATTTAGAATCGTGAACGAGTTCGAGGTCAGCACGCGATGCAGGTGAGGGACCGACCACCCGAACCCCCGAGGAGGACCAATAGCCCGCACGCTTCAGCGCGCCAACGATCGCCTCTAAACGCTCGGGGCATTCCGGGTGGGATAGGCTGGGTCTGTGCTCTAGATACTTTTCGGAGTAAATCAATACGGTGTCCATTCTACTCCTTTTCAATGAGCCGAGCCTCCTCTATCACCAAATGACCTCTATCGCCTTTCCAAAAGCGTTCGACTTTCATCGGTTTAATTCTTTTTCGGAAAAATGGGGCGTCCAAAACAAGGGTCTCGTAGTCTCCCCCCTCCCCCGAAATATCGATTCCAAATTTCTCGTGTAGCATTTTTAGGTCATTCAGACACTCGGCGTCGATTTTCCTCCCAAGCCAGCTCTCATCGAAGCCTTGAGCCGCGACGCTTGTGATGATGGCTTCAAAACCTGAATCGATCATTTCGCGCAATAACTTCACCGGCTCCCGCCCCCAAAGCGGAGCAATCGATACCAAGCCGATTTCTTCGCAGATTCGGTCTATTCGATTTTTCTGATAGGAGCTAGCTACAGTTCCCGCAACGACGCCATCTACATCGTTCCTTATAGCAGCTATGGCCTCTTTGAGATCCTCTAACTCCTTGTCTCTTTCCCCAGAGGTATGTCGCATTAATTGCTCAATCCCCATTGCCTCGGCCTGATAGCGGGTGATGTGAATGTTTATGGTATGAAACATCCACGAATACGGGTTTTTTGAAATCATCGTGATGAGGTATTTAACCTCTAAACCACCCCTCAGTGCCTCATAAGTAGCAAAGGTCGAATCTTTTCCGCCTGCAAAGAGAACGGCAACTCTCATTCTTTCGCCACTTGTGTAATGCGTCGAACGACCGACCTTGTATAACTTAACCCCTTTTTCCACCATGCAGTCATCGCCCTTTTGGCGGGTACTCATTAGGTCATACCTCCGCAACTTGGTCAATAGTTTGATTTATGCGTTTTGTGGGGGAAGCACCGAAAGTGATATTTAAACTCAAGCCTCAAGTCATCTACGCGATTGAAGGAATAGGGTAGTCTTGATATGGGGGGTTTAAAGGAGCAGTTGAGATAGTTTCACAAATTGTCGCTAGGTGAATTTCGTGTATAAAAACCTTGAAAAAACATGGAGGACATCCGAGTCCCGAGAGCTCCAGCGCAGGCGCATGCGGGATTGGCGAAGGGGGCTGGCGATAGTGCGGGTGGAAAAACCAACGAGGCTGGACAGGGCTCGAGCCGTTGGCTACAAGGCGAAACAAGGGATCATCGTGGTTCGGGTCCGCGTGCGGAAGGGGGGACGGCGAAAGGTCAGGCCCTGGCATGGACGAAGGCCGAAGCGAATGGGCGTTCGAAAGCTGGTGCCGAAAAAGAGCATTCAATTCATAGCCGAGGAGCGGGCCGGGCGAAAGTATCCGAACTTGGAGGTGCTCAACTCCTACCCCCTTGGCTCGGACGGCGTGCATGAATACTTCGAGGTCATCATGCTCGACCCAAGCCATCCGGCAATTCGAAGCGACCCGAATCTCGGATGGATCGTTAGCCGCCCTCAACGGGGGCGAGTTTACCGCGGGTTGACTCGGGCGGGTAAAAAAACGCGAGGCATGCTCCATAAAGGCAAAAGGTGAGGAATCAGGGTCTCGCGCGCCCATAGCTTCGGGTGATCGCAGGTGGAAATCCCATTTAGAAGCGCGATCGTGACTGCGTTTGTGTATGCTACCGAGGACGAGCGACGCGTGCTAGATGCCCTTCGCATCCTGTTGCCCGATGAGGTGAAGGTTCGCCGGTCGAAGCTCGTGGGTCATTATGGCAATCCCATCCTTAGCTTGGAGGCGCTGGTCAGGCACAAAAAACTCCTGCGCGAACTCTGGGAGCGCATTCTCGTCAAATTGCGCTCAGGCGAGTTAGAAAAGTTGGCCCGAACTGTACCGGGCAGAGTAGATGAAACGTGCCATTTTTATCTGCGGTTTGGCAAGCAGCTTGCGCATGCGGGTGAACTCGTGCTGACCGGAAGTGGCGATGCAATTCATCTCAGGCTGAAGGTGGCGGCATACCCGGCCAAGCGTGAAGTTGCGATTGGGCTAGTTGAAAAATTCATGCAGGCGTTGGCAAGCGATATCAATTCATTATAAAACTTTAACGATTGACTGTTTTTGGGCCGCAAAATGAGACCGAAGCGCAGGTACATCGCGTTTGAAGTCGTCGGCGGTGAGGCAAGCAGATGGGAGGTAAGGCGGGCGATTGAGAACTCGCTGCGCGTCCACTACCCTAGGGTTGACCGAGCGATGTTAAAATTGGTGGTGTACGAAGCGGATTCAGGACGGGGGGTCGTGCGTTGTGGTCATAGGTGCGTCGATGAGATCAAGGTGGCACTTGCGGGCGTTCAAAAAATTGGTGCTGGCGGGGCATCGCTTTCGGTTTTGGGGGTTTCTGGCACGATAAGGGCGGCTAAGAGGAAGTTTTTGTCCGCCCGTTAAGCAAAGTGTTAAATATGCGCCAGCCTTAAGGGATATGACAATCACGATCATCGGTTAATGAGGTGTAATGTATGGCCTTTATGCCGCCTGGAGCAGGTTACGACAGGGCGATTACCGTCTTCAGCCCCGACGGTAAGTTATTTCAGGTTCAATACGCTCAGGAGGCGGTTAAGCGAGGCCTGCCTGCGCTGGGCATCAAGGTCAACGAAGGAGTGGTTTTGGCCGCTGAGAAACGAACGAGGAACAAGCTGGTGGAGGAAGTGTCGATCGAGAAGATTTTTCAGATGGACGAGCACATCGGCGCAGCAGCTTCCGGGTTGATTGCGGATGCGCGAATTTTGATCGACCAGGCGCGTCTTGAGGCCCAGATTAACCGCCTGCGCTATGATGAGCCGATCAGCGTACAGGCATTGGCGAAGCGAATCGGCGACATCAAACAACTCTACACCCAACACGGAGGCGTCCGTCCCTTCGGCGCTAGGCTGCTTATAGCGGGTGTAGATGCTGGGGGCGCTCACCTATTCGAAACCGACCCAAGCGGTGTTGTCGCAGCGTACAAGGCCCAAGCGATAGGCGGAGGAACCACAACAGTTACCGAGTTCCTCGAGCGCCGCTACGACGAGAAGATGCCCCTCGATGACGCAATACTTTTAGCTTTGGAGGCGCTGCAAACGGTGATCGAAGGCGAGATAAATCCAGAGAAGGTTGAGATGGCAGCCATCTCGAGCAAGACCAAAAAGTTCAAGAAACTCAGCACGGAAAATTTAGCCAAATACATAAGACGACTGGGCCCCAAACCCCCGGCCAAACCAACCAAGGGGTAGTGGGCCATGGTAAGGCTGGATGAGGCTGTTATAGCCAAACTGTTTAGTCATGGTACGACTTTTGAGGTGTTGGTCGACCCGGAGTTGGCCCTAGCTTTAAGGGCTGGCCAAGCCGTCGATATACATAACGTGCTCGCCAGCGATAAAATTTTTAAGGACGCCAAAAAGGGCGAGACGGCCGCGGAGGAGATGATGCAGAAAACGTTTGGAACCCTCGATGTGCTGAAAATCGCTGAGGAGATCATCCGGCGGGGCGAAGTTCAGATGACCACCGAACAACGGAGTAAGATGAGGAAAGAACGGCTGAGGCAGGTCGTGGCGCTCATCTCAAGGCGCGCGGTAAACCCCCAGACAGGTTTACCCCACCCCCCCGCGAGGATCGAAAGCGCCCTCGCCCAGGCTAGGGTGCATGTGGATGAGTTCAAGGATGTGGAGACGCAGCTCCCGAAAATCGTGAAGGCACTACGGCCAATCCTTCCTCTGAAGTTCGAGATGAGGAGGATCGAAGTTAAGATCCCAACAAGCTACGCGGGCAGGGCATATCGCGTGGTGAAGGATTTTGCGACGATCAAACGAGAGCAGTGGCTAGATGACGGTTCTTGGGCGGCGGTGGTTGAGATCCCGGCGGGGGCTCAAGCCGAGTTTTTCGATAAGTTAAACAGTCTAACCCATGGAGAGGTCCAGACGAGGGTGCTTTGATGTTGTACGTTCAAAATCGCGAGATGGTTGTTCCAGGGCAGCTGATCGCAGAGGACGGCTACCGAGTTCACGAGGGGGCATTCCGCGAAGGAAAGTTTGTTTATGCATCGGTAGTTGGACTCGCTGATCTGCGGGAGCGGGAGGTTCGGGTCATCCCGTTGCAGGGATGTTATGTCCCCAAGCGTGGAGATGTGGTGGTTGGAATCGTCGTGGACTCTCATTACTCCGGCTGGATACTCGACCTGGCTTCCCCCTATGCTGGCAACCTCTTCGTCTCGGACCTGTTGAGGAGAAAGGTCGACCTAGTCCGCGAGGATATCAGCCAATATCTGAGCATGGGCGACGTGGTGGTGGCAAATGTTAAAGATGTTGACGAGCGCATGCGTGTTCAGCTTGAGGCCAGCGAGCCTGGAATGGGAAAGGTCGAGGGGGGCAAGATGGTTGAACTCTCGCCGATGAAGATCCCCCGCGTGGTCGGGCGGAAGGGCTCGATGTTAAATACCTTGGAAAGGATTGGGGAGTGCAAGCTTAAAGTCGGGCAGAACGGGAGGATAATGATATGGGGGAGGAATCAACAGATGATAAATGCCGTGGTCGAGGCATTGCTCATGATCGAGCGCGAGGCGCACATCTCAGGTTTAACGGATAGGGTGCGCCAGATGCTTGAAAAAATAAAATCTAAAGGAGGAAAATGAATGGAAAAACCAGAGAAATTAATCATCGATGGTAAACGATTGGATGGACGCGCGCCAGAAGAGATGAGGCCCTTAAAGATAGAGGCTGGTGTCCTAAAGCGAGCGGATGGTTCAGCATACGTCGAGCTTGGGGAAAACAAGGTACTGGCGGCTGTCTACGGCCCGCGTGAAATGCATCCCCGCCACCTCCAGCGGCCAGATACGGCGGTGCTGAGGTGTCGCTACAACATGGCGCCCTTCTCGGTTGAGGAGCGAAAGCGTCCGGGACCGGATCGGCGGTCGGTGGAGATATCGAAGGTGACGAGGCAGGCGCTGGAACCCGTGTTATTCCTCGAGCTCTACCCGAGGTCGGTCATTGACATCTTCATCGAGGTCCTGCAGGCTGATGCAGGGACGCGTACGGCCGGCATAACGGCTGCAGCAGTGGCACTCGCCGATGCGGGGATCCCGATGCGTGATTTGGTTTCGTCCGTGGCGGTGGGAAAAATCGACGACATGATAGTGCTCGATCTGACAAAGGAGGAGGACCAGTGGGGAACGACCGACATGCCAGTGGCGATAGTGCCCAGGAAGAAGCTGGTTTCCCTGCTTCAAATGGATGGTAACCTCACGGAGGAGGAGTTTAAGCGGGCATTGGACTTGGCCTTCCGTGGGTGCGAGCAGATATACCAAGCACAACGACAAGCCCTAAAGGAGAAGTACGCGATTAAACCTGAGGGGGAATAGGATGTACGAGATGATCTCAAAAGTTAGGCGGGATTACATCGGTGACCTGGCGCGCCAAGGCAAGCGCGTGGACGGTCGGGCGCTGAACCAGTATCGAGAGGTCTCGGTCGAGGTCGGATCGATCAAAAGTGCCCAGGGCTCGGCCCTCGTGAAGCTGGGCAGAACTCAGGTGCTCGCGGGCGTGAAGATCCAGCACGCTGAGCCGTTTGCCGACAGGCCGGATAGTGGTGTGCTGATAGTTAATGCCGAACTCCTGCCCCTGGCATCGCCCACTTTTGAATCGGGACGACCAGGTGAAGATGCAATCGAGCTAGCTCGTGTGGTCGATCGAGGCATACGCGAATCTGAGGCAATTGATTTGGAAAAGCTGGCGATAAAATCTGGCGAGGATGTCTGGGCGGTATTCATCGATATCTATGCACTTGACCACGATGGAAACTTGATCGATGCATCAGCACTTGCGGCAATGGCGGCGCTTTTGAACGTGAAGACCCCCGAAGATGAGGCTTGGACACTGCCCGGACTTCCGGTAACGAAAAAGCCCGTGGCGGTCACAATTGCCAAGATAAACGGCAAGCTGATGGTTGACCCTTGCTTGGATGAGGAGAACGTGATGGACGCGCGCATAACCATGACGACGATTGAGGACGGTAGCCTCTGCGCGATGCAGAAGGGCGGAATCGGGTGCTTCTCTCGCGAGGAGCTTGAGCAAGCCTACGAGTTGGCCAGAGCGAAATCTGTTGAGCTTCGGGCCCATTTGGGGTGATCGCATAGTTCGGGCAAAAAAAGTTGGCCCCAAAGGCAGGTTGGGCCCGCGGTACGGCACCAAGATACGAAAGCTCGCCTTTGAGGTGGAGCGCAAGCTGGGGCAGAGGTACAAGTGCCCGAGCTGCGGCGCGATCAAGGTCAAACGTGTGGGCACATCGATCTGGCAGTGCCGACGCTGTGGCGTGAAATTTGCCGGAGCTGCTTACTCGCCTTCAGCGGCAGCCACAACACTTATCAAGGAGAAGCCCGCTGGCGAGGAGAGGGGTTAGATGTTGAAGTGCGGCAATTGCGGGAGGCTCGTCGAAAACTTTCCGGAGGGGAAGATAAGTTGCCCTTACTGTGGCTTCCACATGCTATTTAAACCGCGCTCGGAGGTTATCCGAAAGGTCCGGGCGAGGTAGATGTTCATCACAACCTCGAGGAGACCTGAGCACCGCACTCGGTTGCTTTGCAGAGAGCTGGCACGGGTTTTCCCGAACGCGAAATATGTGCCGCGAGGCATGAAAACGATAGGAGAGCTTGCCTCGCTCGCTCGCTCGCTCGGCCACGATCGCGTGATGGTCGTGAACCGCCTTGCTGGTCACCCCCTCGAGCTGCGCTTTTTGGACGTCGCCCGTGGTTGGCGGTGGCTAGATGCTTCGATCAAATTGCGCGAGGTGAAGCTTCAGCGGGAATTGGGACAAAAAATCAAACTTGTGGTGAGGATGATTTTAGCAAGGGGGTCGACAAAAGCACGGGAGTTTGCGAAATCCCTTGGTGAATTGCTAAACCTGCCTATCTCGAGCGAACCGCCAAGCTCCAGGGGGATAGCCCTAGTAACCGACGAGAACGGGCTTCAGCTCCAGTTTCAGGTGGGGTCAAGCTCCGAGGTAATCGGACCGGTCCTGCTGATATCGAGTTTTTAGGTGAACTCTGTGGTGAAGGCAAAGCGAACAAGCGCCAGGATAGAGCTCGCATTTAAGGGCGCGCGCGAAGCCAGCGCTGTTTACCTCTCGCTGAAACCCGAGGAAAGGGTGCCCGCCTCAACGCGGTGTAGGGCAAGCCTCAAGCGCAGGAAAAATGTTTTATGTCTGGAGATAGACGCAAAGGATACGGCGACCCTGCGTGCGGCGCTGAATTCGTTCCTGCGATGGGCGATCGTCGCGCGAGACATGGTCGAACGAGGGAAGAGATAAATGGAAAAACTATCACCCCAGCAGCGCCATCAGCTGGCGCAGTTCCAGCAGGCCCAACAGCAGGCCCAAGCGCTCCTAACCCAGAAACAGCAGCTTGTGATGCTTCTCCGCGAGACCGAACGGGCACTTGAGGAACTCGGAAAGCTTCAGGAGGGTGCACCGGTTTACAAGAGTGTTGGCCCGATCATGGTCAAGGCCCAACGGGAGGAACTTGAGAAGAGCCTGAGCGACCAGAAGGAAACGCTTGACCTGCGGATAAAGACTATCGAGCGCCAAGAGGAGCGCGTCGTCAAACGTTTGAACGAGATGCGTCCGAAGCTTGAGGCTGCGCTCAAGGGAATCTCAAGCGGAGAGGTAGCTTAACACTAGTTTGAGCTGAAATTTATATGAAGGAGTTGGCTGGATTTTTGGCTGACGCTGCTAGGCATGGGCAGCGAATTCTCGTGCTGTGCCATCACAATGCCGACCCAGATGCCACGGGAAGCTCCCTTGTGCTCGCCGATGTGCTTGGACAGCTAGGCGCGCGGGCTCAGGCTGGGGTTTCGGAGGGCATCAACGCGATTTCACAAAATATCTTGAAGGCGTTCGGGCGCGAGATAGCGATAAATCCCCCTTTGAATGCAGACCTCGCTGTGCTCGTTGATACCTCAAGTCTAGAGCACTTGGGCAAGCTTGGGGGGGAGCTGAAACAAAGAAAGCTGAAGTTCGCGATCATCGATCATCATAGGCCGGCGGAAGGAAGGGAACAGCTGGCGAGCTTTTACTTCGTGCGGGAGGATTTTGCCGCGGAGGCCGAACTCATCCTGCAGCTAGTTAAGGAGTTCGGCGTGAAGCTGACGCCCGAGCAGGCATCCCTCCTTTTGGCCGGAATCATCAGCGATACAGGGCACTTCAGGTTTGCCAAGGGTCATACATTTGAGGCTGTCGACGCCCTCCTCAAAGCCGGAGCGGATTACGGGCGCGTGCTTGAGGCAATGCAATTGCCCGATGACATCTCGAAGCGCATTGCGATGGTGAAGGCTGCAGGACGCTCGGAGTTGCGCAGGATTCATGGGCACTTGGTGGTATTTTCCGAGCTGGGGTCATTTGAGGCCGATGCGGCATCGATGTTGGTACGGATCGGGGCGGACGTGGCGTTTGTTGGCTCAGAAGAGAAGGGAGGAGTAAGGCTCTGCGGACGTGCGCGTCAAGAAATTTTAAGGGCAACGAGGCTCCACTTGGGCGAGATCATGGAGGAACTCAGCAAGGAGTTCGGAGGAAGCGGAGGGGGTCACGCGGGAGCGGCGAGCATGCAGGGCAAGGGAAGGCTTGACGAGCTCAGGAAATATTTGTTTAAAACCTTGGAACAGAAGCTAAAGCCGAAGGAATGATGGATGACGATTCCCGCTCGCGAAATTGCCGAGCTCGAGCGCGCAGGCTATCGCTTTGTCGGCGGGCACAAACACAGCGCGGTCGAGATCTGCCGCTGGACACGAAAGAGCATCCTGAATCAGGGTTTTTGCTACAAACAGAAATTCTACCACAGGTTCTATGGAATAGAGAGCCATCGGTGTCTTCAGATGACCCCCAGTCTTCCCTTTTGCGATCACAGATGTCTCTTCTGCTGGAGGAACGTCGACCTCACCTGCCCCAGCTGGAAGGGCGATTGCGATGAGCCTGCTGAAATCTTGGATGGGGCAATCGAGGCCCAGCGCCGGTTGCTCAGCGGATTCAAGGGAAACCCGAAGGCCGACAGGAAAAAGTGGCAAGATGCCCAGAACCCGACGCTTTGTGCCATCTCGCTCGCCGGGGAGCCAACCCTTTACCCAAAAATAGGCGAGCTCATCGCTGAGTGCCATCGCAGGGGGATGACCTCTTTTCTTGTAACGAACGGTCAGCATCCGGAAGTTCTGAAGGAGATCGTCGAGCCAAGCCAGCTCTACATCTCGGTCGTAGCACCCGACGAGGAAACATATCGGAGAGTCTGTAGGCCCCAGAGACCTGATGGATGGGCAAGGCTGAACGAGAGCCTTGAGTTAATTCCCTCATTCGAGTGCCGAAAGGTCATCCGGCTGACGCTCGTCAAGGGGCTCAACCTTAAGGATGCACCCGGATATGCAAAGCTCATCGGGAAGGCCGAGCCGGATTTCGTCGAGCCAAAGGGTTACATGTGGGTTGGCTATTCGCGCAAGAGGTTGGCGATGGAGAATATGCCCTTGCACGGCGAGATCAGGGAGTTCGCTGGGGAGCTGGCGCGGGAGACGGGCTATTCAATCGTCGACGAGTCCGAGCCCAGCCGTGTTATCTTGTTAAAGAAATAAGGGCGCCTAGCTTTTTCGCCTAGGCGCTTGCTCCGTCGAATGTGCACCGATACTCTAGGGGCCCCGATGCAATCTCTCTTCCCATCGTTGCCTTATTTTCTCAGCGTATTGCTCGTAGTTCCTGAGGATGTTCTCCCAGACTCCTTCGTCTATGAACGTTCGCTTTACTCCCGCCCACTCTTGTCCCCAGCGGACCCATTCTTCTCCGGACTCAGGTTCCCACTCGCTGGCGTGTTCGAGGATCATCTTGGCATTGGAGAGCAACCTGTTCGACGCGTGGACGAGGCCTAGCACCCTTCCGATTTTCTCGCTCTCGTACGCTTCTATCGCCCTGTCCTTCAGCTCAACCGCCTTTTCGGTCAACCTCTCGGCCGCATGTTTGCCGTGCGTGTTCTCTGGCGCACCTGCCAGCATCGCTTGAACCTCAGCGTAGAGGTTGTCAAATCGTTCCAGCTGCTCTTGGTATATGTTTTCTAGAGCGATTTTTCTCCAGACAAAGTTTTCACCTCGGATGGTAATCTCTATGTTTTCCTCGACGTTTGCCTCCACGTTGAGCCTTGCGAATACCCGATCGCGCACCCTGTTTCCGTGTCTATCGGCTATGTTTTCGATCCGCTCCCTTATCAGGGCCAGGTGTGCCTCGATCTCGTCCAATTTCTCCGGCGATGCGTTCAGCTCCGATTTGCACTCCTCGAGCTCCGCCAAGCAGTTTTCAAGCGTTTGGGCCTCCGCGCCCTCCAGGTCTTCCCTGAGCTGAACCGCTGCTTCCCTCATCAGCTCTAGCCTGATTCTCCCAATGCCCGGCATTTGCTCCTGCATCCACGCGATCGCCCTCGCTTTGGCCTCCGTGTTTTCTGGCGTGTTTTCGAGTATATTCCTCATCTTTTCCCTGAATTCCTGCATGATGGCCTGGTACTGCGAGCCCTTGCCCTTCTCACACATTTTGGAGTACTCCTGGAATCGCTCCCTCATCTGATGTTCGTTATTCACCATCCTAATTCGTTCGCCCAAGCGCTCGAGCCCGTAAAGGGGATGGTCTGGATCAACGTCTGCCGCATCTACCGCTACCGGTGTCGCCACGGCTGCTCCCGCAGATGCCGCGACGATTATCACCACGGTTAACGCCGCAACGCCCCTTTGATCTAGCATTTTTATTCCCACCTTTTTTTCGTTCGGGTTCAGCTCCCCGCGCCGCCCCTATCGCGGTGCAGTTCATCGATTTTCGCGCAAATCTCGGTTTGGAAGGCATTTAAAAAATCTCCAACAACCGTTTAATCCATATTTTCTATCGCGCGTAGAAAAGGGTTTCATGAGGAAAAACCGTTTATTATCGCCCCGCATCGTTCATTTCGGCTTAATTTTCACGCTTTTCAATTTTAGCCTTATTTAAGCCCTTTTTTATTCAAAAGTTTTAAACAACCCAAACTGCCATAAAACTGCGGTGGACGATGACCCTCCGTGAGGCGTTCGGCATAGTCGCGCTGGTCGTGGTGCTCCAGTTATGCCTGGGCGTCCTAATTTACGGGCCGCTCAGGCCAGCCCCAGGGCTTGAACTCTTCTCGATTGTGATCGCGATAGCGGTGATGGCGGCAGTGGGCGGTTCGATTGCCGCGGTGCTTACATTTTTGTTCAAACGGTACGCGACCGAGCGCACCATGCGGGTGGCAATGATGACCTTGACCGAGGACGAGCGACGGGTGCTGGAGGAAATCATGCGCATGCGTGAGGTCAGGCAGGACGATCTCAGGCGAAGGCTCGATGTCTCGAAGTCGAAGCTCAGCGCACTCGTCAACAACCTCGAGCACAAGGGGGCAATAGTCAAGCTGCGCTACCACAAGACAAATGTGCTCAGGCCGACCAAAGAATTTGGAGGTTAATTTCAGACAAAGTTTTGAACCCCCAGTTCCAATCAATTGAGGGATGAGACTTGAAAGAATCAATCGAGCGGATGAGGCAATACTTCGATGCACAAGAGCAGTTGCGCGAGCGGGTGCTAAAACTCTCGCGCGAGATCATCAGGGCATCGGCACGGGCGATAGCAGCGATGCATCGAGGGGATGTGGGTAGTGCAAACGAGTTCCTGGCGAATGCCCACGGTTTGCTCTCGCAACTCAACGAGGTGGTTAAAGTTGAGCTAACATTTGCCGAGTCTGGTCTGGTGCAGACGGCACGGCAGGAGTATTGTGAGGCGGTGCTTGTGAAGTCGCTCACGTCGGAGAGAAAAATCCCATCTCCCGAGGAGCTTGGGATCCCTTATAAACCATACCTTGCAGCCCTCGCCGACACCACGGGGGAGCTCCGGCGCCATGTGCTGGATCTCATTAGGGCTGATAAGCTCACCCAGGCCGAGGGGATGCTCAAATCGATCGAGGAAATTTTCGAGGCTTTGATGGAGTTCGATTACCCCGATGCGATCCTGCCCGGCATGCGGCATAGGCAGGATAGGGTTCGACGAGTGCTCGAGCAAACGCGGGGCGATCTAACGCTTGCGCTTAGGCAACAAAGGCTCGAGCGAGCGCTTCAGCGAGGCGAGGCGAGCGAATGAAATTTGACATCAAGCGGATCAAGCGAGAGGCAAAGAAAGATTTCGAGCGGGCATGGCTTGAGTCGACAAAATTGATCGAGAAAGAGGGCAGGCTTTTTGAACCCACCGATAAACGCGAAAGGCATCCATTACCCGAGCTCGTTTCACGGGCCAGGAACGTTTTGCTGGAGTTGGGATTCAGCGAGGTTGTCGTTCCAACGATAATCGACAAGGCCGAGGTCCAGCGCCAATACGGTCCGGAGGCCTCCGTCATCCTCGATCGCGTGTTTTTCCTCGCTGGGCTAGAGCGTCCCGACATAGGTATTGGTCGCAAAAAAATCCATGAGATCAAGCAGATCGCACCGAAGCTCAACACCAAGAAACTGCAGGCGATCTTCAGACGATACAAACAAGGCAAAGTCGTGGCAGACGACCTGGTTGAGGTGATAATGAAGGAACTCGAGATAAGGGAAGAGCAGGCCACCGCAATTCTCTCGCTGTTTCCCGAGTTCACAAAACTCAAGCCGGTGCCCACAGATCTAACCTTAAGGTCCCACACCACGGCTGGATGGTTTTTGGTGTTACATGAGCTACAACGCCGGGAGTCCTTGCCGCTTCAGCTCTTTTCCATCGGGCCAAAATTCCGACGCGAGCAAAGGCTTGACGAAACCCATCTCTACGAGTCTTGGACGGCTTCGACCGTTGTGATGGCCGAGCGGATCAGCCTCGAGGACGGCAAACGTTTAACGCGTCAAGTGTTGGCGAAGTTGGGCTATCCCGAGGTGAAGTTCGTAATGAAAACCGCCACCTCGAAGTACTACGCACCCCAGACCGAGTTCGAGGTCTTCGTCAAGCACCCGCGCACGAGCGAGCCCATCGAGGTGGGCGACGGTGGGTTTTATAGCCCAGTTGCACTCGCGAACTACGACATCCCTTATCCAGTTTTCAACCTCGGCATAGGGCTCGAGCGGTTGTTGATGATCGAGACGGGCGAAACCGACATACGGGCGCTCGTTTATCCCTTCCTTTACAAACCGCCCACTTTTTCCGATGCCCAGCTTGCGGGCATGATCAAGCTAGAATTTGAACCCACCAGCGAGGCCGGCAAAGAAATCGCCAACGCCATCGTGCGAGTCGCCGAGCGGCACGCCGATGAGCCCAGCCCATGCGAGTTCGAAGCGTACGAAGGGGAGCTCGAGGGTAGGCGGGTCGTCGTGCGAGTGGTGGAGCCAGAAAGCGGTACCAAACTTATAGGGCCAGCAGGTTTCAATGAGGTTTACATTTATGATGGCAACGTCGTCGGGGTGCCGCCGAAGGGTTGGGAGCGAGACGAATTCCTTAATGCGGTTCGGGCGAAAGGCACCCCAACCGGCATCCGGTACATCGATGCTTTCGCAGCGCTTGCGGCGCACGAGATCGAGCGGGGAGTTAAGGGCAAGCGTCAGCTGAAGCTTCGCGTACGTAACGTGAAGCTGCCGAGCGATATCAACCTCAAGATCGATGAGGCTGCCAAGCGCTATGTAACCGCCAACAAGAAGGGCATCGACGTTCGGGGACCGGGTTTCACCACGGTGGTTGCTGAATTCGGCTAGCCACCGAAAATATTTTTAAGTCTTCTCATCGCTTTTCGGCCGGCCTTCATCGGATCTTCCGGACTCCAAGGTTCAGCTACCAGCAGCCCGTTGTAGTTTATCGCCCGTAGGGCACCGACGATGGGTTTAAAATCGATGTCGCCATCACCCGGCGGCAGGTGTTCATCTTGCTCGCCGTGGTTATCGTGCACATGCACGTGAACCAGCTGCTCGCGGAGCTTCTGAATGGATCTGGCAATCGCCGCCCCGGTATCCTTCCTCCCGGCCCTTCGCCCCGCCATATGTGCGTGCCCGATGTCGAACGTTATTTTTGCCCCTTCAAGCCCGGCCACAAATTGCCCCAGTTCTTCAGCGGTCGATGGGTAGATGTCCGGCTGTCCGCCCGCGTTTTCGAGCGCCAGGGTTACCCCCCGCTCCTGCGCGTAGGGCAGGCATCGCTCGATGAATCCTCGATATCGCTTTTTTGCCCCTTCGAGGAATCCCTTGGATTCTGGGATGGGGCACTTTCCAAAATGGAGCACCACGATCTCCCCACCGAGCGCGCGGCAGGCGTCGATGCTCCGTCGCGCCTGCTTGAGGGTTAACCCGAGGAGTTCTCGGTGATGGGAGGCCGGGTTCAGGTCCCAGAAACTCGAGTGAACCGAAACTCCAAGCCCGTGAGAATTCAAGAGCTCCCTTAGACCCGTGAGCTGACGCTGGTCGTAGTCCGGCGGGAAATGGGGGACGTCGTAAATTATCTCAACGCATTCAGCGCCCAGCTCCGCGCTCGCGCGAATGGCGTCCTCGATCGAAGTTCGAACGAAGAGCAAGGTCGAAAGGCCAATCTTCAAACCAATCACCCACTATGCACACGTGTGAACTCCAATCTAAAGCTTAACCCGCATCGCTTTGGTCGCAAGTTCATGTGCTCTGCGCAACGGCTCTGGCAGGCGGTGTTTGCGCGTCGTTTCAAGCGCGATTTTGATCGCGGTTTTGAGCGTGAGTTTATGCCCCACGCTGACGTAGATCGGCTTCACGTTGGTCCGCGTTCGAAGCACCCCCCCCACGATCTCGCCGCCATCCC
>DAOUSU010000032.1 GCA_030627035.1 Hadesarchaea archaeon | reverse complement strand
CGGCAGCCTCCAACAAGGCGGACGGCAATTCCCAACCTCCATTTTAAATAGAACCAGAGTTTATAAATCTTCTACAAGCTCGGTAGGGCTTGGAGGTCTGTTGTAACTCGGCCAAACCACCCAACGTGAACTCTATTCAAACTCGATCGTTGCAGGTGGTTTGTTCGTCAGGTCAAATAGGCACCTCACCACGCCAGGTATCTCTCCCACGATCCTCCTCGAGACTCTGCCCAAAATTTGATACGGTACTTGTATCGCCCTAGCCGTCATCGCGTCCTCCGAGCTCACAACCCTAACCACAATGATGCGGCCATAAACCCTCCTTCCATTCACGACTCCAGTACACCTGTCGCTTAGGAGCACGGCAAAGCTTTGGAATGACTTGACTTCCCTGGTTTCTTCCTCCACCACCTGCGTCGCTTTGCGCGCGATCGCGACCCTTTCCGGGGTTACCTCCCCAAGCACCCTTATAGCCAAACCTGGTCCCGGGAATGGCGCTCTCCCGACTACCTCTGGGGGAAGCCCGAGCTCCCTCGCGACTTCCCTCACCTGCGGCTTGTAGAGCCCGCGGACAGGCTCGAGCAGCTTGAACCCGTATCTCTCCGTCCCTATGCCGATCTGTTCGAGGACATTGTGCTGGGTCTTAATCCCTCCAACCGTCTCGGCGATGTCCGCGGCTATCGTCCCCTGCACCATGTACCTTCCGCCTGCCTCCTCCACGACCTTTCCAATCACGGAGTAAAACTTCTCCCTGAAGGCTTTCCTTTTCTCCTCCGGGTCCACCTTCATCTTCAAGGCATCGAAGAACTCTTTACTTTTTTCCTCTAGACGGGCCCTTATCCCGAGTCGTTTGAGCAATCTCATAACCCACTCAGGTTCCCCCTCGCGCCTGAATCCATCGTCTATATAGACTGCGGTAAGTCGATCGCCCATCGCCCTATGTGCGAGGAGGGTGGAGGTCATGCTGTCCACGCCACCCGAGCAGGCCGCCACGGCCCTCTCGGTGCCTACCTTATTTTTAATTTCGTTGATCGCCTCCTCGATGAATCTGCTGGCCGAAAAGTTGCTAAAATTCCGCAATATCTCACGTCCCCGCTGGCCGCTCGCTGGGGAGCAGGATGTCATGGGGCTTGACTTCTTCCGCCCCAACCGAGGTCAAAGCGACGAGTTTAGCCTTCTCCCATAACTCCCGGATATTTTTGGCCCCTGCGTACCCCATCGCCGCCCTGAGCCCGGCAGCCAGTTCCTGCACCACGACGCTAACCTCACCCTTGTACGGAACCCATCCCTCGACGCCCTCGGGTAGCCCCTTCGACGGGATGCTGTAGCGATCGAGTGAGTAGCGCTTCGCCAACGCCGAAGAGCTGCCCATGCCGCGGTACTGCTTGTAGTACCTGCCGCCTATCGATACCAGCGCTCCCGGCGCCTCCTTACAGCGCGCAAAGAGGTTGCCCATCATGGCGGAGGAAGCCCCGGCAGCTAACGCCACGGCGATATCGCCGGGTGACCTTATGCCTCCATCCGCAACTATTGGAATATCCGCGCCATAATTCCTCAAAGCGTCGGCCACCTGAGTGACTGCGTAGAGCGTTGGGGACCCAGCTTTCGTCATTTCCGCTGTCGTGCATATGGAGCCCGAGCCCACACCGACCCTGAGACCCGCCACGCCCTCTAGCTGGGTTATCACGTCCTCGGCGGCCTTGTAAGTCCCGATATTGCCGACGATTACATCCGCATTAATCTCGGACAAGATTTTTTTGGCGGCCTCGAAGACCCTAACGTTATGGAAGTGGGAGACATCGACCACGAGCATGTCGATGTATTCGCCCAATTTTTTGGCCCTGGGCAGGTCGAATGGCGAAACCGCCGCCGCACATAAAAGCTTTCCCTCCTCGTCCCTCGCAGCGTTGGGATATTCCCCCCGCAAAAGGATATCCTTGAATGTTATGAGTCCCTTCAGCCTCCCCCCCGCATCAACTATCGGCAACTTCTCGATCCTGTGCTCGTGCAGGACCCCCTTTGCTTCCTCGATGCTGACCCCTTCGGGCGCGGTGACGACCTGCTTGGTCATCAGGGCCCCTACCTCAAGCTTGGGATCTGCAAAACGGACGTCCCTGCCCGTTAATATTCCGATCAATTTCCCGCCTTCGACCACTGGCAGGCCCGAGATATCGTGCTTCTTCATTAGCTCGGTCGCTTCGGCAATACTTTGCTCGGGCTCGACGGTTATGACATCCCTGATGATGAGCGCCTCGGCCCTCTTTACCCTCTTCACCATCTCGACCTGCTCGTCGACCGCGCAATTGCGATGGATGACGCCAATCCCCCCTTGGCGGGCCAGCGCAATCGCCATTTGGTCTTCGGTAACCGTGTCCATGGGCGAGGAGACAAAGGGGATATTTATGGGATGATGTTCCGACACCCTAGTCCGGATGTCAACCTCGCTCGGCTCGACTTCGGCTAACCCAGGAGACAAAATGACATCGTGAAAGGTGAGCGCGATATCGGCATTTTTCAATTTCCCTCGAAAACTGAAATTCTCCACCCGATATCTCTCCTTTTTTAACTAATCGCCACGTGTTGTTTAATAGGTTTTTGTGAAATGGGCTGCAAGGCCGAATATCTCACCTGCCGCCCTCACCGCTGGCAGCGCCTAGGCTCTCGCGGGGATATTTTCCATAAACATGCCTCAAGATCTCCCATAGACTCGCCCGGCCAAACCGCTGTTTTAACGACGAAAGCGCCCGTTTTTCCCCATCCGACAATTTTTCAAAGAGTTCCCTCGTCTTTTCCTCCCCTTCTGCCGTGAGCGCGTAATCCATGCTTGGTCTGCGGCCCCCGAATAGCTCGCGCGATTCAGAACTTTCTCCAACTATCCTCAGAAGGCCCCTCTCCTGAAGCCCAGCTGCGTCCTCGAAGATATCGCCAGAATACGGGCCGTGTATGTGGGGGAAAAATTCATACGGCACCCGAACACCGAATTCATGCTCCAAGAGAAACATGAACTTTTGAAGCCTGACCCGTCCCTTTATCTTTCCCCCCATTGCGTGCAATAAAACCAAAATCCACTTCGCCCGCTTTTCGGGAGCTAACGGCGCGGGGGCGAGGAGGTTATCCTGAAGCGTGAGGGTCCTTATGACCTCCTTCCCCTTTTCGCTCAGCTCCAGCTCCTTCCGGAACGGCCAAAAGTCGAGCGCCCTCTCCCGGATCAGGCCCTTATCCAGGAGCTCCCGTACCCGCATCTCAACCGTCGAGGCGCTCCCCCCAACCTCGGATTGGAGCTCCCGCACGTGCTTGGGCCCCTTTGCCAGCGCGAATAGGATCTCGACCGCCTTTCCCCTTCTCAATACCCGCATGTCCACCGTTAATGCATTACAGTTACCGTAACGCTTAAGTATTTGCGTTACAGAAAAAGTAACGGATTTTGGGCTGGAGGGGGTTTTAAAACGAACACAAGCGAACCGCTTAGAGTTCAGGCTGAAACATCTACGGGAGGAGACGGGGACTTCGCTGGCTTTAGAGCGTTTCAGAGGGTCTCCTTGCTGGATTATCCGGGCAAGATCGCGGCCATCGCTTGGGCCGGCGGCTGTAACTTCAGGTGCCCTTGGTGCTACAATCGCGACCTCGTGTTAAATCCCGAGGTCCTGCCTGTGGTGAGGGAGGACGAAATCCTGGCCCATCTCGAATCGAGGAGGAAGTGGCTCGATGGCTTGGTGATAACCGGCGGAGAGCCCACCATCCACGCCAAGCTGCCTGATTTCCTGAAAAAAGTGAAGGAGCTGGGCTTTTCGACGAAGCTCGACACAAACTGTTCAACCCCCGGAGTATTAGAGGAGCTCCTGAAAAAACGCTTGGTCGACTACGTCGCCGCGGACATAAAAGCCCCGCTTATCGACGGGGGGTACCAAAAAGCGGCCGGATTGAAAAACGGCACGGATGTGTTATCGGCTGTGGAAAAAAGCATCGAACTCATCCTGAATTCGGGTGATGTGGATTACGAGTTCAGAACCACCGCCGTGCCCACGGTGCTGGGAAAGGAGGATTTTCTGCTCATCGCGCGGAAGCTCAAAGGGGCCAAGCGATATTACATCCAACAGTTCAACCCAGCAAAGTCCCTCCTGGACGAAAGCTATTTGAACGTCGCCCCATACTCATCGGGGGAGCTCGAGGAAATCAGGCGAAGCGTGTCGGGATATTTTGAAACGTGTAAGGTGAGGGGATGACCATACAAAAGATTCGGAAAAGGGACGGGGCGATCGTCGATTTCGACCAGCTGAAGATAACGAGGGCGATCTTCAGGGCGGCTGCGGCCATTGGCGGGCGGGATATGAGAACTGCGGAGAGGCTATCGGATGAAGCCACGAAGATCCTCGAAGAAAAATATGCGGACAGGATACCGACGGTGGAAGACATTCAGGATGTCGTCGAGAAGGTTTTGATCGAAAGAGGGCACGCCAGGACGGCCAAGGCGTACATCCTGTACAGAAAACAACATGAGGAGCTACGAAAGCTGAAATCGGTATCTGTTGAAGTCGGACAGGTGGTCGATAACTATCTAAATCAATCGGATTGGAGGGTTAGGGAAAACAGCAACGTCGGTTATTCCCTCTCCGGGCTCCTCAACTACATCAGCGGCTCCGTCATAGCCAACTACACCCTGTACAAGACCTATCCCATGGAGGTCGCGGACACGCATATGAACGGGGACATGCACATCCATGACCTGGGCATGGGAATCGCCGGCTACTGCGCGGGCTGGTCGCTCAGGCAGCTTTTGCTTGAGGGATTCAACGGCGTTCCGGACAGGATTTCATCCAAACCGCCCGCACACCTCGACACGGCCCTGCTGCAGATGGTAAACTTCATAGGCACTTTACAAAACGAGTGGGCGGGTGCCCAGGCATTTAACTCGGTCGACACCTATCTCGCGCCATTCGTGCGGAAGGATGGCCTGAGCTACAAACAGGTGAAGCAGGCGATCCAGACTTTCGTGTTTAATCTGAACATCGCCTCCCGCTGGGGATCTCAGACGCCCTTCACCAACATAACCTTGGATTGGACCGTGCCCGAGGACCTAGCCGAGCAGCAAACCATCGTCGGGGATAAAGGCGGGGATGGGGTCTATGGGGATTACCAGGAGGAAATGGCCTTGATCAATCGGGCCTTCCTCGAGGTCATGATGGAGGGCGATATGAACGGGAGGCCCTTCACCTTCCCCATTCCCACCTATAGCCTGACAAAGGATTTTGACTGGACATCCGATAACGCGTCCAACTTGTTCGAGATGACCGCGAGATACGGGCTGCCGTATTTTCAGAACTTCATCAATTCGGATCTGAAGCCAAGCGACGTGCGCTCGATGTGCTGTCATTTGAGGCTCAATCTTGCTGAACTCAGGCGCAACGTTACTGGAGGGTTGTTCGGCTCCTCCGACCTCACCGGGAGCGTCGGCGTGGTCACGATAAACATGCCCCGCCTCGGCTATCTCTCAAGAAACGAGGACGAGTTCTTCGAGCGCTTGGAGTACGTGATGGGGCTCGCCAAGAACTCGCTTGAACACAAACGTGAGCTCGTTGAACGGAACACGCAGAACGGCCTGCTTCCCTACACCAAGCGCTACCTAGGGACGCTGCGCAACCACTTCTCCACCATAGGCCTGGTCGGGATGAACGAGGCGTGCCTGAATCTTTTGGGGTGTGGGATAGCCTCAGAGGAAGGAAAGAAATTCTCCATCAGGGCGTTAAATTTCATGAGGGGAAGGCTCCAGGAGTTTCAGGAGGGGACCGGCAATCTCTACAATCTGGAGGCGACGCCGGCCGAGGGAACGAGCTACAGGCTCGCCAAGATCGACAGGAAAAAATATCCCGAGATAATAACGGCTGGCGACAAAACACCTTATTACACGAACTCCTCCACCCTCCCTGTCGATAGCAACTTGGACCTATTCGAGGCGATGGAGCACCAGGAGGGCCTGCAGACGCTTTACACTGGCGGGACGGTGTTTCACATCTTCCTCGGGGAGAGCTTGGAGGATGGTGGGAACTGCGGCAACCTGGTCAGGAAAGTCGCCACCAACACCCGTCTGCCGTATTTCACTCTGACGCCGACGTTCAGCATCTGCCCGGATCACGGCTATCTGAGGGGCAAACACTTCAAATGCCCCACCTGCGGACGGGATTGCGAGGTTTACAGCAGGGTCGTTGGGTATTACAGGCCGGTGCGCAACTGGAACGAAGGAAAGCAGGAGGAGTTCAGGCAAAGAAGGGAGTTCGCGTAGAAAGGGCGCGATGCGCTTGTTGTTATCGGATGTAGATATTAAGAAGGAAATGAAAGAGGGCAGGATATCGATCGAGCCCTTCAACGAAAGCCAGTTGAAGTCGAACGGTTACGATGTAAGGCTCGGGCCGATGTACTACCTCTTGAAGGAGGACCTCGACGCATTTTTCCCGTTCACCAAGGCCTTTGTCGAAAAATCGTACGCGAAAAGGGAGGCCGAGGAGGAGACCATTCACGTGGACGGGAAGGCCGTCCGGGGGAGGTTCATAAAGTTGCCGCCCCACGGATTCGCCATTGCCGCCACCATCGAGAGGGTTGGAACGTTCGTCGACATAGCCGCGTCGATGCGATGCCGCTCCTCCCTGGCCAGGGCCGGGATCTCGATAGCGCGCTGTGCGGGATGGGGGGACATAGGGTTCGACGGCGTGTGGACGATGGAGGTGGTCAACCACCTCTCGATCCCATACTACCTGCCGGTTGGGTTGCGGGTGGGGCAAGTCGTATTTTTCAAGACCAGATCGCCGGCCGAGCGTCCTTATGCCGGCAAATATTCGGGGAGCAGAGGGCCCGCGCTCCCCAAACTCTATGCCGACGAGGATCTGGCAACCCTGATCGAGGTGAGGTGACGCGATGTTTTTTCCGTGCAGGATGATAAAAGCGATCAACAATTTGTTTGACAGGCGAATCCAACATCAGAGGATCAGAAAGTATGGAGAACGATCAAAGATAAGAACTATGATCAGGGAAGAACTCATAAAGTTGGAGCAATTTTTGAGATCAGAAAAAGAAACTTATGAACCAGTTGGAATAGTAAGTATCTTAAAGTCGTGATCAACTTGGGAAGGCTATCAAAACATTTTAGATTGTTAAAGCACATTGGAAAGTTCCGATTCAAATATTGGTTAGACAAAAATGCCTCTGACTTTTTGGCTGAGATAGGTATTAAGGAAGGACAGGCGATTTTAGATTTTGGCTGTGGTTCTGACACATATACGATTCCAGCTGCAAAGTTGGTTGGGGAAAGTGGGATTGTCTATGCTTTGGACGTTAGTAGGAAGGCTTTAGATAGAATGGAGGAGAGGGCAAAAAGTGAAGAATTAGAGAATATAGTGCGAATTGATGCATCTAGCGAAAGAGAGATCCCCTTGGAAAACAAGAAGATTGATCTAGCGCTTCTTATCGACGTTCTTCAAGAGATAGATGATAGAGCGGCTTTGTTCGATGAAATCTCTAGAATACTCAAGCTAGGTGGGGCTGTCTGCGTATATCCGATGCATATAGGAGAAGAAGAGGTCGAGAAACTCGCCTCAGACAGAGATTTTAATTTGGATGATAAAAAATTTGAAGGGCGCATTCTCGTATTTAGGAAGTCCAAAGAACGGCCATTGGGGGGGAGCCGATAAAGCTGGCACAATACATAAGAGGAAAAAAGGAGAGATACGAACCTACTGTAGGGATAAGATGAAATATTCGAGAGCGGTTCCGAGAGACTACTTGATTAAAGAAGCACAAAAACAAGGAATTTTGCTTAAAACCAGCTGGAGTAATACAGAGATATGGAAAAAGTTACCGCTTAAATCAAGAAGAAAATTACACGAAACATTTTGTACCATCAGAGGAAAAGGATTAGAACGAGCAATTGGCCAGTGGTTGCAGAGGAAATTTGAATGTAAAGATATTTTTTTCAATCAAAAGATAAAGGGAAAGGATAGGGAACACGAAGTCGATGTTATTGGAATCAAACCAAGTGTCTTTGGAGGCAAATGCTATCTAGTGGAATCTAAAGGGAGGAAAGTATCAATTAATGATATCACGCTTAGCGGAACTATAAGAAAATTCAATGATATTCTTAAGCATAGTAGCGAATTACCAGAAGAAAAATTTGGCGGCAGAACGATTACAAACTTTATGGTAGTAAGCTCCTCAGGATTTACTCCCACAGCGAAAAAACTTGCCAAGGAAAAAACCCTGAGTGGCGGCTTCTTTTCGGAAGAATACGAATTGGAATTATATCGATTCTTTGGCGGCAAATTTGAGAAACTTACATAACCTTAAGAGAAGAGCCGATAAAGCTGGCGCAGTATTTGAGGGGTGAAAAGGAGAGATACGAACCTGCCAAAGCTCTTTTGCGGTATTCACAAAAATCTTATCGATAGAACTTCCCATACAGAAATGTGCCCGTTTACGCTAGTTGATGGGTGGTATTTAGAGGTTTGATGATTTCAAGGTATATAACAGGGCAAATCTAAAGGTGCTCTCCTAATGCAAGGAGGCACCTATTTTCTTTTTCTTTTCTTTTTGCCCCCAAATTGTTCAAATCCAGCAATGGGCAGGTTTTTTCTACCATCCCCCGTGAGAAATTTTCTTTCCCATCCCCTTGCTGTTTTGGGTCCTTTCTTTTTCATTTACAACACCTTCCTTGTTCTTAATTCAATATTTGAGCAACGGCTCTTTTTTACCGGTAAACGGATTCACCCAATACATTCCTTTAGACCGTGTGGCTTTTTTCTTTCTTTTTTTGGTCCCTCCCTTCCTTTTTGTTCTCTTCTTTGTTTTAATTCCTAATTCTTTTTGGATTTTTCTTAAACTTCCGCTTGCTTTCATCCGATTACAATCTCTATGTGCCAAAGCAAGTTTTTTTCCACCTTTAGAAAATGCTTTTGTATGGTCTAACTCTAGATCAGATAGCTTTGTTATTTTTTGATGACAGATGTTGCAGGTCCTTCCATATATTTTTGGGTGTTCCCAAATGTAAACTCTTTGTTTAGGAGTAATTTTCGTTCTTTTTTTTCTTTTCCCTTCCACCATTTTCTTTTTACCATACCACAATTCTTCAAGATTGATTGCCATATAATCAAAGTAATTATTGGTCAATACCCTTAAAATGTTTTTACTAACCATAGCTTTGGGACGGATTGACTCTTATTGGGCTAATGACCCTTTACTTTTGCACATTTTCCAAGCCAAAATTCATAGCAATCGGGGAAAAGGCAGACAGGAAAAATAAGAAAAGAAGCTATTTAAGGCGAGATTTGCGTGTTCCCAAGGTGGAGAGCGCTTGAATTGACAAGCTCAGCATCTAAACTAGCCCAGATGACAAAAAATCGGGGTCAAAATTAGGAATATATTAAAAAGTTAAATTTTAACGAACATTTTCCAAACTGCATTGATGAAATCGCTCCCAGCCGCCTCGCAACCAGCCCTGGTACCACGTCCTCGTCCACGGCTCCGGCACCACGACCTACGCCGCCCAGACGAGCCTCGAGCCTGACGACGGCGGCGAGGCGGTGGAGCACCCCCT
>DAOUSU010000076.1 GCA_030627035.1 Hadesarchaea archaeon | reverse complement strand
ACCTGGGCCCTTTTCGCGGACCTGGGCAACGTCTCGATGCTAGGTTTCAGTGGGATTGCCATTGCCCTAATGGGGAGAAATCACCCCATAGGTGGGATATTTGCGGCGATTTTTTATGGAGGGGTATTGCATGGAGGGAGGTTCATGGAATATCACGTGGGAGTTTGCTCCGAGCTGGTGGTGGCCATTCAAGGCATCATTGTCATAGCTCTAGCAATCCCGGAGATCTTGACCATGGTCAGGGGAAGGAAATCTAAATGAGAGGCCCGCTCGAGAAAGTTCCCGGACAGCTCTGGAACAAGAAAGTTGCAGGGATCATTGGTACCTTGCTTGCCGTCATAATTATCCTCTACTTAATTGGGCTAGCTGGCATGAAGACTGGTCCGCTGGTTGAAATGGGGTTGATTGCGATGACGCCATTGGCCCTCGCTGCCGTGGGGGAATGCATAAATGAAAAAGCTGGCATTATCAACATAGGGCTGGAGGGGACCCTCGGCATATCCTGCGTTATAGGAGTTTGGGGAGCCGAACTCTTCGGAAGCGGGGATATGGGTCTCTTGGTTGGGGCATTAACCGGGGCCTTTATCGGGTTTATTTTCGCGATAATAAGCATCTACGGAAGGGCAAATCAAATGGTCGCGGGGATGGGAATCAATTTACTTGCCGCTGGGTTGATCGCTTATCTTTTAATGTCCATCTGGGCGTTTCCAGGAATTCACATGTTTCCAAGGTACCTCAAGGTATCCACCATTCATACACCATGGGGAAGCGTGCATCCGGTGACCCTTATCGCCATAGCCGTAGCCATCTTAGCTCAAATCTTTCTCTACAAGACGCTGTTCGGGCTCAGGATAAGGGCTGCCGGGGAGAAGCCGGAGTCCGTCGACGTCGCGGGAGCGAGCGTCAATCAAATTAGAATTATCGCCTGCACTTTTGGGGCGGCGTTATGCGGTCTGGGTGGATCCTTCTTGGCGCTCGGTTGGTTCGGTGCGATAGTAAAGGAGATAACGGCGGGGAGGGGGGTCATTGCATTGGCATGCGTTGTATTTGCCGGGCTGGAGCCGTTGGTGGCGCTCGGGGCTGCATTTATTTTCGGCTTTACCGAGGGTTTCGCCCACTGGATAGCGATTACTCCGGGGGTCAAAGAGGTCATTCCATTTTATTTCATAAACATGATCCCCTATATCGCCACCATCGTGATCGTCGCGGTTGCGATCGGCAGAAGGGGATTCCCTCGAGCCGCCGGCAAGCCGTACATAAGGGAATAGTTTGGCCTCATTTTTGAATTTCTTATGATAAATGAATGAATTAAATCAATACCATCGATTAGCCGAGCTTGGGGAGAGAAAATCACCAAAACCACTTTCACCCCGAAATCGAACTCATCAAAAAGTAGCTAAGAAAAAAGCGAGAAATTCGGCCAGCGAATTTACCACGACACCAGCTTTCGATGGGCCCATAAAGATAGCTGAGTTAATGGCCAGTTCGGAGTTCACGTAACTTTCCAATTTATTTATCCCTTATCAAAGAGGTTTGATTAGTGAGATCCATGCGAAGGCTAATGTTCGTGCTCTCCGGAGAGCATCCGACGCTTCCAGCAGCTGAAGCGGTTGCCGCGATCAGGGCGGAGCACCGCTCATACAAGGTGCTCGAAGAACATGACCAAGTATTGATTGCGGAAACCAAGGCCGACCCAGATGCGCTCGCCTCGCGCCTCGCGATGTGCCGGGGGATATGTCTACACCTCTGCACCTCCGGGGCCAGCGAGGAGGAGGCTTTCGAAGCGATCGGGAGCTCTGACATCGTCGATTTGATGCCGCACGGAAAGAGCTTCGCCGTGCGCATAAAGCGCGTGAAAAAAAGCTCACCCAAGCTCGACGCGCTTCAGTTGGCCAAGCGGGTAGCAGACCTGATCGGCGAGGAAGTCGAGTTCAGGGTTGACCTAGCGCACCCTGATATCGAGCTCTTGGGCGTGCTGACGGGTGGGCGATGTATTTTTGGCATAACCGCTGCACGCGTGGATCGGGGCCAGTTCGCAAGGCGCCGCCCAAGCCTTAGGCCAGCTTTTCACCCGGGGACGTTGATGCCGAGGTTCGCGCGATGCATGGTCAACCTAGCTCGAACCTCCCGGGGTGGCACATTTCTCGATCCATTTGCGGGCGTGGGCGGAATTTTGCTTGAGGCGGGGTTGATAGGGGCCAAACCTGTGGGCGTGGATATCGACCCGGCGATGATCGAAGGAGCCAGACGAAATCTTGAGGCAGAAGGGATAACCAACTACCAGCTTATGGTTGGCGATGCTAGGCATCTCCCCACGCTAGAGGTTGACGCAATCGCCACCGACCCACCATTTGGGCGGCAGGCGGCCACCGCCGGCGCATCGCTCGAAGAACTCTACAGGGAGGCGCTGCCCTCGATCGCCGGGGTGCTCAAGCGCAAGGGGTACGCCTGTATAACCTCGCCGGCCGAGCTTGAACTCGAGGAACTCGCCGAGCGGGCCGGGCTTCGGACGATCGAAAAGCATGAACAGCGGGTACATCGAAGCCTGACGAGGAGAATCTACATCTTTAGGAGGAAGTAAAATGAAGATCATCTTTTTGGGAACTGGCGGAAGCATCCCAACGCCTTCGCGTAGCCTATCTGCAATCGCGATCAAAAGGGGAAGGGAACTTTTACTTTTCGATTGTGGCGAGAACACGCAATGCCAGATGACGCGCGCTGGCTTAAGCTCGATGAAGCTCGACGCGATTTTTATAACCCACCTCCACGGCGACCACTTCTTAGGCCTCGCTGGCCTCGTTCAGACGATGTCGCTGATGGATCGCGAACGAAAGCTAGAGGTTTATTGCCCGCGAGGGGAAGGCGAACGTATTGAGCGCTACCTTCAAATTCCTCGGTATACCCTCACCTTCGATGTCGCGGTGCGGGAGCTGGAGCCAGGAGAGGAACTTGGACGTGGGGGCTATCGCATTCGAACCTGCGAGGTAGATCATTCGGTACCTGCGATTGCATATGCGCTAATCGAGGACGAGCGCCCTGGAAAGTTCTATCCCGAGAAGGCCGTAGATTTGGGAATAAAGCCGGGGCCGGATTTCTCCCGCCTGAAATCGGGCGAGAGCATCAAGCTGCGCGATGGGCGAGTGGTGAATCCCGAGCAGGTGGTTGGACCTCCACGGCTTGGACGAAAGATAGTCTATGCGGGTGACACGCGGCCGTGCGAGAGCGTTATCAAACTCTCCCGCGGAGCCGATGTGCTCATCCATGACTGCACGTTGGCGGACGAGCTCCTAGAAAAGGCGAGGGACAGCAAACATTCGACCCCGAGCGAGGCAGCCGAGGTGGCAAAACGCGCGAACGTCAGGCAGCTCGTGCTCGTGCACATAAGCCCGCGCTACGAGGAGGATGCAGTGCTGCTCGAGGAAGCGAGGCGGGTTTTTCCCAACACGGTCGTCGCGCACGACTTGATGGATCTCGAGGTAGCGTTTAAGGAATAACTTTTTCGTGGGTTCATCTCGCATTAGGTTTTTTGAAAAATCTAGATGGGGATCTAACAGAAGCAGAAGTTTTGAACATGATGTAGATGACGTAATGAGGTGAGATATTTTCGCAGAGGCATCAAAGCCGAGCCATTGCGTTGGAATGGAAATCACATTTCTATCTTTGCACGCTATAGTTCCTCGTCCGGTTACATCAGCTTCCTACATGATTATGTCGACATTGTGCGTTCAACTTGATTCTCTGTACCAAATTTTTGCTTACTTCTTGAGCTTTCTCGAGAACTCCCCCTTCATTAACTGTTTTTATTACTCTTTCCTCCATGATAATCCTTCCATCGACGATGACGATATCTACGTCGCCTCCATTTGCGGAGTATACAAGGGTGGAGATGGGATCGTGGATCGGCATGTTATGGGGTTTCTTCAAGTCGACTATTGCTATATCTGCTTTCTTGCCGATTTCCAATGAACCAATGTCATTCTCCAGCCCAAGCGCTTTCGCGCCATTGATGGTGGCCATCCTGAGCACTTCGACGGCAGACATGGCGGTTGGGTCTAGAGCATATACCTTGTGGAGCAATGCGGCAAATTTCATAGCCTCGAGCATGTCTTGATT
>DAOUSU010000029.1 GCA_030627035.1 Hadesarchaea archaeon | reverse complement strand
CCCGTGGAAGGCGACCAAGTGCAGGAAATGCGGTTACAGCGGGCTTCGACCCAAATCGAGGGAGCCGAGAGGATGAGGGTTGAGGAGTACCTCAAGCGCGTCATAGCTCGAGACGGTGCAGCCCATCTGACCCTCATCGATCCAGCAAAGCAGGCCCCGGGGGCGGCGGGGAAGATCGCCTCAGATGCGGCCACCGCTGGTAGCGATGGGATGATGGTTGGGGGTTCAACTCGCGCCGGGGGGAAGCGCCTCGATCGGACGGTGCTCGCGATAAAGGCGGCAACCGATTTGCCCGTGATCCTATTCCCCGCGAGCGAACGGGGAATTAGCAGGTATGCAGACGCAATTTTTTTCATGAGCATGCTCAACTCGCGCGACCCCCGCTTTCTCACGGGCGCCCAAAGGCTCGGGGCACCGCTCGTTAAAAAATTCGAACTCGAACCCCTGCCCCTAGCTTACCTGTTGATTGAGCCAGGTGGTACGGTTGGGCAAGTCGGAAAGGCGGACCTCATCCCGCGCAGCAAGCCGGAACTCGCGGCGGCATACGCGTTGACTGCACAATATTTTGGCATGAGGTTCGTCTATCTCGAGGCGGGCTCGGGGGTGGCGGTACCAGTCCCAGTGAGGATAGTGAGGGCAGTGCGCAAGGCCACGAAAGTCACACTAATTGTTGGTGGGGGGATAAAGAATTCAAGCGCGGCGGCTGAACGCGTGAAGGCCGGTGCCGACATCGTTGTAACCGGGACGCTTGTCGAGAGGGCGAAGGACAGGCGCGCAAAAATCCGAGAACTTGTGAAGGCAATCAAAGCAGGCCGCGGTGTTTAGCACAAGAAATGCATGCGTAGGCCTTGTGGCTTGGGAGGAAAACGCGCCTTCGGTCGATGCCGGGGATTTTGGAATCCACCCTGAATCCCCTCCTGACTACCGTCGCCTTTATTCGGGGCACCAAGCGTCCGCAATAAATACACTTAACCGGCTGACTTCGCCCGCCCGCTTTATAATGGCCCCACTTTTTTCCCATCTTCCCAGCTATAAAGTATTGGGGGTTTGTGGGCTTTAACAGTTTGGATGACCGGCAACCAGCTTCATCTCTTTGACATAAAATTTATCTTTTTTTCGTCTCACATCTAGGGAGTCATTAACATCGTCATAAAAATAATGTCCAATCTTGATCAAAGAACGATAACTCCATATATTTAATGTCCAGCCCGTCTCTCGAAGACGAATGTTAATACTGGATTTCACCCTACTTGTTTAATCAATTTTCCCATCCAGTAAGAGTTCTCTTCGGTATAATCATTGAAATATTCACAGTCACAAAAGTATCTGCTTGACGATCTAGACAGGCATAAAATGCTGGCGTCTGATTTTTTGATAATTTCCGTACGTAGTATTCTTGTAGTCCCATTCGTTCACCACATCACGTGACTTTTTTTGGAGAGAGGGAGCTGGAAGTAATTTTTAAAGGGGTAGTTGTCATGGGAATTTGCTTTATCTACCAAAGCTGGGGCCCATTTCCGGGAAAGGGCCCATCGACTTGCGCCGGCGAGTTGGCCATAACTCATCTTCTGTTTTAAGGCGGCATTGAGCTGAGCGGGCTACCACCCGCCTCCAGCAGGCGTTCCTCGGCGGCAATTTGCCCTTGCATCTCGCGGAATGACCGTTTCATCCTGTTCGGCCCGACCTCAGCGTTTCCGCATCATGGCGCAGGCCGGCAGGTATCGTTTCTGTGCCATTGTCTGGCCTCGCAGCCAGGCCCTCACGGGACCGCGAACCTGCTCGATGGATGAAGTTTCCTCAGGCTTTCGCCCGACGGCTGCCCACCAACTCGCCGGCACTATAATTTTTAGCTCCTTAAGCTTAAGAGGGTAGCTGGTGGGTGGATGAAAGTGTTCATCGCGGGGCCGCTCTTCTCGCAGACTGAGCGGGAGTTCAACCTGAAGGTCGACAAGTTTTCACGCAACCACGGGTTCGAGACCTTCCTGCCTCCGCGTGAGGTGGGCGAGATTTGGAAGAAAATTCGCACGCAGGGGCGGCGTGCGTACAGAAAAATCTACGAGGAGGACCTTAGTGGATTGGAGGGGGTAGATTTTGTGGTTGCGATTTTGGACGGACCAGATGTGGACTCGGGCACTGCATTCGAAGTTGGGTACGCATGCGCCAAGGGGAAACCAGTGATCGGGCTCAAGACAGACATGCGCGTGTACGCCGTAGGGGAGGAGGTCAATAACATGTTGGCGCAAGTGTGAGGAAAATCGTTAAAAGTTTCGACGAGATTTTGTTAAACCTAAAATCGATTAAACCACATTTTGTTCACCCTTACTTTTTTGGCTCCATTTGGCAACCTAACTCTCAACGCTGCGTCCACAGTTTTAAACCCAAAAATGTGAGTCATGATGGAGGCTTAGCCGTGCCGTTATGTCCTGAATGTGGCAAGAAAATCAAGCCCGGGGTTAGAATCTGCCCCGAGTGTGGAACCCGGATTATAATAGCTCTGGGGATTTCCACCTCTCCCAGGATTAAGCTAGCTGGAGAAAGCAACAGCAAGAGGATATTGAAAAGAGTAATCGACCAACTCCAAAAGAAGGGCGCAGAAACCACATTAATCGATTTGAATGAGCTCAGAATATTTTACTGCGGAGGGCATTACTCACTCGGACCAAGAGAATGTTATTATCCCTGCAGGCGTATGGAGGAGGAACCCAGCGACCAGCTGCTGCAGGTGTACGAAGCAATTTTCAAATCTGACATAGTGATATTTGCTACCCCCATCCGATGGGGCAACTACTGTGCCCTCATGCAATGTCTGATCGAGCGAATGAACTGCATCGAAAACATGGATAGTGTCTTCGGGGTGAAAATGTTAAAGGACAAAATAGCTGGGGTCGTGATAATAGGCCATGAAGATGGATATCAAAGGTCGGCGGGGACGTTGATGTCCACGCTGAGTTTTATGGGCTTCCAGCTCCCGGCTAACGCTATCTGTTACTTCGTTGGCCCTAGTGATGAACTTACCAATCAGGATTTTAAGCGCATGAAGGAAAGTGAAGCACTTGAGAGTTCTATAAAAGATCTTGTGGAAAGCACCTACGAACTCGCGCTGCGGCTAAAGAAAAGGGGATAGGCACGGCTAACTTATGGTGCCTTCCCAGACTCGCAGAAATATCCTCCAGAAAGGTTGTTCTCTTTCCACACAGCGCACGGCATGCATATGCAGCCTTTTTTCTCAACAGGTTTCCCAGCCTTGTCCATCGCGCAATAGAACCCAGGAGGTCCGGCAAAACTTGGACATTTCATGCACTGGCATCTCATTTTGTTTTCAGGGGTATTTGCAACAGGCATTATTTCACCCCCATTTAATTATACAATTCTTTTCTTTTTAATCCCTCCCCCGCGAGATGAACTGCTTGATCAAGACAATCAAAATTGAGAGGCAGCGCCCCCTTCAGCTGTGACCTGTCTGCTTCTTTGGACTACTAACGTGGAGTTCTTTTATAGATGCTATTTTTTTACAAAAAATTTAAAATACATTGGTGCAAATAATTCAGGTGAAAGTATGCGGAAAATTATTGAACAAAATTTGATTAATGCATTAACGACTAGGAAGTGAATATTTGACCGGAGAACTCAACAAAGAAATTTTAGATGCCTTGCTGAACATGTTGCCCGTTGAGATAACCTTTGTGGACAAAAACGATACAGTACGATATTTCAACAAAAACGGTGCCAGAATATTCCCACGTTCTTCTGCGGTTCTCGGCAGAAAAGTTCAAGACTGTCACCCGAAGAAAAGTCTACACAAAGTGAATCAAATACTAGATGATTTCAAAAACAACAGGAGAGATTTCGCTGAATTCTGGATAGATTTAGACGATAGAAAAAGTTACATAAGGTATTTCGCGGTAAGGGACCGAAACGGGAACTACTTGGGTTGCCTTGAGGCGACTTAGGACATTACAGAAATTCAGAAAATAAAAGGAGAAAAAAGACTTTTGTAGGCGTTTTAGAGTGAGGGTGTTTTTAGGACATTTTCTTCAGCGGCACACCACAACAAATCAAGTCGCATACTGTGCAAGTGCAATCTTCGTCAATTGTTACCACAAGCCCACATCTCTCGCATTTATACTTCTCGCCTTTCTTCGCCATTTTTCAACACCCCCTCTTTTTAATAATTTTATTTTGCTTCGCATTTATTACTCTTTTTTTCTGATAGATATCTTCGGCAGCATTTTTCACAACAGAAAACATATTCTTTACCGTCGATCACGGTGCGATAAGTTGCAAGCACACATGTGCCCCCTGATGGAATTTTTGTCTTGCAGAATTCACATTGGATAAATTCTGGGTTCATTTTCTGCCCCCCTTGTCTGATTTCTGTTTTTTGTGATAGTCTTCTATTGCAGCATGCAGCGCATCTGCGGCGAGGTTGGAGCAGTGCATTTTAACCGGTGGCAGCCCCTCCAGCGCATCTGCTACGTTCGCACGAGTGATCTTCATAGCCTCCTCCAACGTTTTTTCTTTAGCTAATTCTGTTACCATGCTACTGGTCGCAACTGCCGCACCGCAGCCAAAGGTTTTGAATTTGATATCGGCTATGCGGTTGTCCTTAACTTTGATGTAGATTGCCATCATGTCTCCGCAAACAGGATTTCCAACAGTACCTACACCATCGGCGTCTGGAATTTCGCCCATGTTGCGAGGGTTTCTAAAGTGTTCCATCACTTTTTCGCTATACATTTATTTCAAATCCTTTGGAGTTAACGGTGACATTGCCCTTAACTTTTTGACTATATCGGGCATCATGCTTATAACATGATCAACTTCTTCTTCGGTATTTTGCTTGCCCAACGTAAACAACAACGAACCATGTGCCTCCTCGTGTTTCAGCCCAATTGCCCTCAGCACATGTGAAGGTTCCAAGGTCTTTGCGGTGCAAGCGGAACCTGAAGATGCTGCTACGCCCATCATGTCTAAGCTTAGCAACATTGCCTCCCCTTCGATGAAACTATATCTAACCGCAACGTTGTTGGGCAACCGTTTGTTTGGATGCCCATTTAAAAAAGAGTATGGAATAGGGGCAAGTAATCCCTTGATAAGCTTGTCTCTCAGTTTTATCAAACGTTCGCTTTCAGTCTGGATTTCTTTTTTAGCTATTTCCGCTGCTTTTCCAAACCCCACGATGCCTGGTATATCTTCCGTTCCCGACCGTAAGCCCCGTTCTTGACCTCCGCCGTAAATTATTGGTTCTATGCGCATGCCCTCTTTTACATAAAGCGCCCCCACGCCTTTAGGCCCATACATGTCGTTTGAGGAAATTGTAAGCAAGTCTATTCCTTCATTCTTTACATCTATTGGAACCTGTCCATTTGCGGCTGTAGCATCTACATGTAAATAGGCATTTTTGCTGTGCACTATTTGACTAATTTCTTTTATAGGCTGCATTGTCCCAATTTCGCCATTTGCATACATGATGGAAACGAGAATTGTTTCGTCGGTTAATTCTTCCTCTAAGCTCTTGAGATTTACAAAACCGTACTGGTCAACTGGAAGGAAAGTGACTTTGAACCCTCTTGTCGTCAAGAATTTGCAGGGATTAAGTACTGACATGTGCTCGATGCTTGACGTTATTATATGTGTTCCGCGGTCTTTGTTGCGGTAAGCAGCACCTTTAATCGCCGCGTTATTGCTTTCAGTTGCACCTGAAGTAAAAATTATTGATTCTTTTCTTTCAGCGCTAATTAATTCCGCAACGTTTGCTCTTGCCTCTTCTAATGCCTGTCTTGCTTCTTGGCCGAAAGAGTGAACAGATGATGGATTAGCGTAAAGTGATCTCATATAAGGTAACATACTTTCTATTACACGAGGATCGACAGCTCTTCCTGCCGCATGATCCATGTAGATACGTTTCGTCGCTGCCATTGCCAATCCCCTTCAGAAACAGAGAATCGCATCTGCGTTGATTGCTAAATCGTTAAGTGTTGCAGCGCCTACAACCTTGGCTTCTGGTATGAAGTCTCCGCGTGAAAGCCCCAACAGTTGCGTGCTTTGATCACAGACAAGTAATTTTACTCCAGCCTTTGTTGCCTGATCTATCACGTCTCTAAGTGATGGAAAGCTGCCTAGTTTGATTTTTTCTGCCTCCCCTTTTTTGACGACTGTAACACCTTTTATGAGAAAGTAGATGGTTGCGTCCATGTCCATCATTGCCGCTGTGGTAGCTAAAATGAACGGCGCATAGGTGCGTTCTGGCGTGTTAACTCCGCTCGTTTGGACATACAATATTCTTTTTTTCTTAGACATTCATTCACCCTCATGGTTATTTCACTTTTTTGACCAAGATATGAACAGTGTTCCCATCCTTACTCACGCTTAATATTTCTTGTTCTAGATGTTTTACAAGGCTTCGTATGTCTGCCTCTGCTGCTGGGTCGTCTGCTAAAACTTCTAAAGTTTCTCCAATTTTCATTTTATCCAATTCCATTCTTGTTCTAAAGACTGGTTCGGGGCAGTATAAACCAAGACAATCTAACGCTCTGTCAGGTTTAACTTTCATAATGTCGCCCCCCAACAAAAGCGTCTAAATCCGGGCGGTCAAGCGTACATCCTTTCAGACTCTTCGACGAGGCTTTCATCTTCTCGTAGTGTTCGGCCATCTCCTTCAGTTTTTCCCTTATTTCCTTTGCCCCTGCGAGGAGTTTTGATGTATCTATCTTCAGTCCATGAGATCTGTTTAAGGCATCAATCAAAATAGCGGCCCCTTCGGGATCAGGCATGAAAGAGATGGCAGGAGTCAGAAGTGCGGTCCCCCCAACTTTCCTACTCAAACACTCGCTCAGTATTGCCCCAGCTATCCCCCCGATAACTCCCTTCCTGAGCAGGCCGGTTCCTCTCTCCTTAAAAATTTCACATTTTCCCAATTCGGCCACACAGAAAGGTTTGCGCTCCTTCGGCAATCCGGGGACTGGCACTCCCTCCAAAACTACTATTTCTTTAGCCCCCTTCCCCTCAGCCCAATTAAGGATCGCGGAAGAAACCGGATAGAGGTCCTCATGTCGAATCGGTATCTCGCAAATTATCGCGCAGAGATTGTCCTTTTGCCCCACGTAAATTCTGAACGGATGTCTTAGTCTTTCCCCCACAAAAACGGTGGCGGGAGATAGGTGTTTTGACCTCACGTAAGCTACCTCTTCCATCTTGAGCTGATGATGTGGTCGATCGCTATCGAACCCACTAAGCCAGCCCCAACAAACCCGGAAATCACCAAGGGCTCCTTCAGGTCGAGCTCTTTTACATCTACAATCTCAACCTCGGGAGTTTCAAAACTTCTTGGCGTAGTTCCACCAATTAAATTTGTGACCCCATCTATTAAAGTTTCAAGCATGATGGATCTACTTTGCCCCCCCCGTTAAGGCGAAAAGGCTTACTGGGATGGTAGCTTGAGCATTCTGGCATTGATCGCAACGATAACCGCGCTTATTGACATCAGTAGCGCCCCAACCGCTGGGCTAAGCACTATGCCAAGTGGAAAGAGAATACCTGCTGCCAATGGGATCGCGATGGCGTTGTAGCCTGTCGCCCAAAACAAATTCTCCCGCATCTTGCGATAGGTGGCCTTAGACAAGCTCAAAATGGTTGCCACGTCCTCTGGATCGTTCTCCACCAATACGATGTCTGCAGACTCGACCGCAACATCCGTTCCAGCCCCGATGGCAATGCCCACGTCAGCCTGTACTAGCGCCGGCGCGTCGTTTACCCCGTCCCCGACCATTGCCACCGTGAGCCCGCGTTTCTGAATTTCTTTTATCTTGTTGGATTTTTCGTCTGGAAGGACCTCGGCGAAGAAGTCGTCTAACCCCAATTCCTCGGCCACCCATTGGGCCACCTCTTTGCTATCTCCAGTCAGCATCATACATTGGACGCCAATCTCTTTTAGCCGCCGGATGGCCCTCTTTGATTCTTCGCGCACGATGTCGGCTAGCGCAATAGCTCCGATCAACTTGTTGTTACGCAGGACATATACCACGGTCTTGCCCTGCGCGGCTAGTTTATCCACTCTCTCGTTCTTGACCGCAATGTTGTGCTCGTTTAGGTAGCCCAAACTTACGACCTTTATGTTTTGCCCTTTCACTTGGGCCTGCGCGCCTTTGCCAGGGATGGTCTCGAAGGACTCCGGCGACCTCACTTCCAACTTCCGTTCTTCGGCGCCTTTGACGATACCGCGCGCAATTAGATGCTCAGATCTGGTTTCCACGGTGGCGGCCAAGGCGAGTACCTCGTCATTGGTAACACCATCTTGCATGCTGATTACGTCGTCAACGCCGAAGCGACCTTCAGTTAGCGTTCCGGTTTTATCGAAAACGACACATTCTAGATTACGGGCACGCTCAAAAGCGCCACGATCTCGGATGAGCAGGCCGTTCTTAGCCGAAAGCACGGTCGAAACTGCCACCACTAGGGGGATGGCAAGTCCTAAAGCATGTGGGCAGGTAATAACCATCACTGTAACCGCGCGTTCCAAAGAGAAATCCAGAGCGCTACCCAAGGTCTGCCAAATGACTAAGGTGGTCAACCCACTCCCCAGTGCTATCAACGTGAGCCAGAGGGCGGCACGGTCAGCGAGGAGTTGTGTCTTTGACCGACTTTGTTGTGCCTGCTTAACCAGATTGATGACCTGCGAGAGATAGGTGTCTTTCCCGGTCTTTTCAATCTTGACCTCAACCGCTCCCTCGCCGTTGATGGAGCCGCCAATGATTTTATCGCCCTTTCGTTTGGGGACAGGCCTCGATTCACCGGTAAGCATTGCTTCATTGACGTCTGTTTCACCTTTTTCGACACGTCCATCTACCGGAATCTTTTCACCAGGTTTGACCAGCACCAAGTCGCCAGGCGAAAGTTCATCTACCGGCACATCTTTCGTAGAACCATCCGACTGTACGAGATGGGCTGTCGACGGCATCAGTTTGGCTAGTTCATTGAGTGCTCGTGACGCACCCATTACCGACCTCATTTCAACCCAGTGGCCGAGCAACATGATGTCGATCAGCGTGGCAAGTTCCCAGTAGAAGATTTTGCCCGATAAACCGAAGACTACCAGGCTACTGTAAGTGTAGGCGACGGTAACAGCGACTCCGATAAGGGTCATCATCCCCGGACGCTTTTCATCAAGTTCCCGCGCTAACCCCTTTAGAAACGGCCACCCACCATAGAAGAAAATCACCGTGGAGAGAGCGAATAGAACGTAAGAATCGCCCGCAAACTGCAATGCCTCCAATCCAAGAAGCGATCGAATCAATGGTGAAAGCAGTAAAATAGGGATGGTGATGAGCAGGGAGATCCAGAACCGTTTCTTAAAGTCCTGCAACATTCGGGCATGATGATCGCCACCACTATCGTCACGATGTTCATGCTTTTCGTGAGCATCCTCAACGTGTTGTTTGTTTTGGTCCTTTGTGTGACATTCTTTCTCCATTTCTTCACCTTGGTTCGCACTTCAAGTTTTCACTGAACTTTGGCAAATTTTAAACCTATCGCCGAGATAACATTCAGACGCCGCTTTTGGAGGCTGACGGGGGCGGGGTGAACAACCCCAAAAGGTGATGTGGAATGTTGCCCATAGTCGGCTACCCAAGTGTGGTGAATTTTGGCCTGTCGGCCTTTAGAAAAGTGTTTTCGAGGCCTCAGCTGAGGCACTTCGGAGAGTATGTGACGGGACTGATGGTATGTGAAAACCGAACCGTACAAGGGATAAACGACAGCTTTTTTGCTCACTATGACCAGAGCGCCTTGAATAACTTCTTGACTGACTCACCGTGGAATGGTGTGGAGTTCGATGAACTCAGATACAAGTTTGTCGTGAGCAGGCTGAAGGAACTGGGACTTGAGGACGGCATCGTCGTCGTTGACGACACAATTTCCCATCACGTGGGAAAGCACATGGAGGGAGCTGGATGGCACTACGATGCCAAAGAGGGGAAGTCAATGTGGGGGCACCAGCTCGTCACGACCCACTACGTGAGGCAGTGGGCAAGCATCCCCTTGGACTTCAGGATATACATCAAAGAGGAACAGGCTGGAAAAAATTTCAAGACCAAGCTCGAGCTCGCCCAAGAGCTCGTCGAGCGAGCGGTGAGGGAGGGGGTGCCGTTCTCGTGTGTTGTGCACGACTCCTGGTACTTCACCATCAGGTTCGTGAGCTTCGTGGAGGGGCTTGGGAAGGACTGGGTGACGAGGTGCAAGTCCAACAGGCTCGTCCTTCTGGGCGGGAAGTGGACCCCCTTGTTTGAATGGGCGAAGGGTTTGCCCGGGGAGAAATTCGAACGGGTCGTGCTCAAGCGAAGGGACGGATCCAAAGCCATCTACTACGCGTGCACCAAGACCGTGAGGATGAGAGGGTTCGAGGGGAGAAAATTGAGAGTCGTGGTCTCTTACGAAGAAGAAAAATTCGAGAAAAGAGAGGATCCCTACTTCTACTGTACCAACAACTTGAACTGGGAAACGAGAAGGGTCATGCGAATGTACGCCATGCGTTTCGAGATCGACGCCTTTTACAAGGACGCGAAGCAGAACTTGGGTCTGGAGGAGTACGAGCTACGGAAGATCAGAGGTGTTAGTCGACACTCGAAAATGGTTTTCGT
>DAOUSU010000027.1 GCA_030627035.1 Hadesarchaea archaeon | reverse complement strand
CGGCACGCGATTTCGCCCCACGGCTGAAGCACGTGGGGTTTCTCGCTCGATTCCGTTCTAAAGAGACCCTTTTACCTGCAGCAAATAAAGCGATCGATTGCAAATGCAGCTTGGTTCTTCCAAGGGATTGAGTTATTCTTCAGTCCTTTTTTCTAAAATTTTTTTTGCTAACTCCCGGCAGAATCCACTCGATTGTAGTCGCATGACCAACATGGGTTATCTCCAATTTCAGCTTTCCTTCGTCTGTCATCTTTCGCATAGTCGAAATTGTCCTCTTGCCCGTTTCAACGTCTCCAAAATGTTTTTCTCGCATCAACAAATTAGTCACCGCTCCGCCCTCCGCTTTAATGAATTCGATTATTTTTTCTTCGGACAACATCTTCCCACTTTATCCAACGCTGGCTATAATCTTTCAGCATCGCCCATCTTAAACTTTTGGTTCTAGCTACCGCTAACCGAAAGAAGATTGTCAAAGCCTGAGAGCAAAAGGAACTTACTCCTTCACAACTTCAGCTGTGGCATATCTTGGTCGCACGTCTTTTATGCGGACCTTTACCTCGTCCCCGACATTTGCGCCAGACACGAAGATCACGAAGCCCTGTACGCGAGCGATTCCATCACCGCTTTTGCCCCGCCCCTCTATCTTCACGGTGGGGGTATCGCCCACCTTGACCGGCGCGGGTGTCGATGCCCCTCGTTCAAAGCTTCTCGGTCCATATCCGCTTCGTCTGTACATTTCTCCAACCCCTTCTCTTTTGATGCGATAACCTCCTCGTCTACGCTATTAAAGTTTACTTAATGCGTGCGTGATATCGCCTCGGGCAAGGGAGCATCGACAAGTATTGAAACTAATGACTTCCTTTTATTGGCGAAGCTAGCGGAACATCCAAACGCTGAGATTAAAAGAAACAAAAACAGCAACTGTTCGGAACAAACATAAGACGATGGCTTTATACCGCTTAAGGAGATGTAAATATGTTATCAAAAAATAAAGGGAGGGTGAAAAATGGCCAAGGCCAAAAAGGGAAAGAAAAAGAGAAAGCGATGATGATTGCTGTCGTCGTTACAGCCAAGTTGTCCTGAGATATCATTTGTTGCAGTTTATTTTTTATTTTAACCGCTTTGATGGAATAGTGGAAAAAATATTTCTAGAACCAAAATTGAGAGACTATATCAAATTAAAATTGAGTTCTCAAAATTCAGACTGGTTTAAGGCTTTAGTTGTGCCGGCCATCGGCAATGATCTTAACGCGGTAAAAAAACAATTACCAAAGGGAAACCGGAAAGGATCCTCAGGGTTTATTCGGTGAACCAAACCCGCTAGATTACGCGAATATTAATCATCTGCAAAAAATTATTCTCACCACTGACAACTCTTCAGGAATTTTGGGGCTAAAGATGAATTTGAGACCTATATGAGGATAATCATAAGGATTAGACGCCCAACAATGCGTATTCGAAAGAGCGAATTTGAAGCTGTGGTTTTACCTGTGGTCTGGATGCTTGAAAGGTTGATGTGATTGGGATAGGGAAAGTTTGTAAACTTCTATTATTCAGGGGTTTATTTACTAGGTCTATTTACTCCGTTTTTTTCGTCATCAATCGAATTTAACAGATGGGGATTTTGGTCCAGCTTTCTAAATCAAATTGATATTACAGTTTCATGGGATCACTCTTTTGAACTATTTGGATATGTTAAGCAATTTTTATCTAGAGTTTCCTCAATTTTCAAGATCCATCTGACTTTTGGCCCAATTAAAATGACCATTTTCCGAGCCAAAAAAATAGGGCAATCTAGCGAATCAAAATAGGCTTGGAAATAAAAAAGGATCATACATCACTATTTATAGTGGTACGCACAACAAAAAAAGGGATAAAATGGAAGGAGAAATGGGAAGCGCTCCAGTAGGAATAACGAAGGTAAAAGATCTGACGCCTCGGTCAAGTAAGGTAAACGTGCTGGTGAAGGTCACGGGCGTCGGGGAGCCAAAAGAGATCCCCAGCAGATTCGGTGGAGAAACAAAGAGGGTGGCGGAGGCCAGAGTGGGCGACGAAACCGCGACGATTCTCCTCTCCCTGTGGCAGGACCAGATCGGGTCGGTCAAGGAGGGCGATGTTCTGTCAATAGAAAATGGGTACATCTCGCTCGTGCGGGGACACATGCGCCTCAATGTCGGGAAGTACGGCAAGATGACAAAATCCGACAAGGAGATACCAAATGTCAACACGGAGATCGATCTCAGCGCTGCGGAGCAGGAGCGCGGAGGGTTCAGGCCGAGGTACGGCGGCGGCGGATTCGGGGGAGACAGGGGCCGTAGCAGAAGAAGGTACTAATTTCTATTCCCTCTTCTCGAAAAACTTGGGCTTTAGGTTAGTGTTTAATCCAGCCGGCCCACATTGACAACCGCTTCACGGCCGTGCGCTCAAATTTGGCGCGGTTCACCATGTCCTATTTACGACATTCGGTGCACGTGCCTTCTCCAGTGATGTCTTATTTACGACATCGCCACCGAAGTGATTGTCTTATTTAGGGCACTTCACGGCTGCAATCGAAGGGGCAAGAGCCGTTCACCTAGTGAACTACCCACCCCTGAAGGGGTGTGGGCTTCCTGCTTCGACGACGGAACTTGCGGGAATTGCTTTCAACTCTCGTAGATGCTCCATCTCCACAGGCGTTGGTTCGGGCCATCCCAGCCCTACTCTGGCCCTTTCGAGAATATTCAGGGCCGCGTTGTAGTCCCTATCCAATTCTCCGTGCTTGTACTCTTGCGAAGTTCCCCTCGGATTCACCTTCACGACTGTTCTACCAGCTCGCCCGGCCTTGTAGGACAGGAAGCGAAGGAACTTTCCCCAGGAGGCGTCGAGTATCTTTTGCGCAAGGTGATGATTTTTTGCCATGCCGGAGATGTTCAAATCCTCGACCGCCACTGCGCCGTAGTTGTTCACGTAGAAGCGGGAGAGCTTGTGCAGGAAGTCGTCCCGCTGGTTCACAAGGCGCTCGTATGCCCTCGCAAGCTTGATTTTGGCCTTCTCCCGATTCTTCGAGCCCTTCCGCTTCTTTGAAAGCTGGCGGTGGAATTCCCTCACTCTTTTGAGCGATTTCTCGTAGAAGCGTGGGTTCTCCACCTGCCGCCCTTCCGTGTCCGTGAGAAAGTGTTTGATCCCCATATCCACCCCGATGGTCTTTTCGGCTTTCGGTAGCGGTTTCGGCTCGTCCTCGATCTGGAAAATCGCGTACCACTTGCCAGATCGCTCGCGCTTGATTGTCAACCTTTTAATCTTCCCTTTCATCTCACGGTGGAGTTTGATCGGAATCTCGCCCACCTTGGAGAGAACGAGTTTCTTGTTTTCGATCTTGAAGCCGAACTGCGGGTAGGTGAACGACTTGAACCAGCCCTCGCCCTTGAAGCGGAGTTTGCCCACCCTGCGCCCGTTGCGCTTCAGAGCGGCGAGCGTCCTTAGGTTATCGTAGAGCTTCAGCACCTCGCTCTGTAACACTTGTGAGTAAACATCCTTCAGCTCTGGTCGCTCCTCCTTCAGTCTGGGTAGCCCACGCTTGAGCTCGTAAAGGTTCGGCTTCTCTTTGCCGTTCAAACCTTCGAGTGCCCAGTTGTAGACAAACCTGCATAGATTCAAGGTTCGCAACAGCTTTTCCTCCAATTTTCTTGATGGGTAGAGCCTGAACTTGTATGCGAGCATTCACATCCCCCTCTGTTTTTCGATGTACTGCTCAATCACCCGCGAACTCACATCTCCAGCTGTCGAAACGAAGTACGAGCGAGTCCAGAGCGTCGGTAGCCTTGTGCGGAGTTCTGGAAACTCCTTCCGAAGAACGCGAGAGGAGTACCCCTTTATCTCGCCGACGATTCGGTTCGCGGGGAGGGTCGGATCGCCTCGGATAAATAGGTGAACATAGTCTGGGTTCACCACGAGCTTGAGAACTTCGCATCCGAGTTCCTTCGCCTTTTCATGAATCAACCAAATCAACCTCTTTTTTATTCCGCCGTTCAGAACCTTCCGCCGATACTTCGGGCACCACACGAAGTGGTAGTTCATCTTGTGCACCCATGTTGTCGAGCGGTTGTATCCGTGTACCATTTGATAACACCCCACCATATATCATTAGATGCGCCTCCACCATATAAGTGTTGCGGAATCGGCCTTCGGCACGCGATTCATCCCACGGCTGAAGCGCGTGGGGTTTCTCGCTCGATTCCGTTCTAAATAAAAATTTCAAAACTACTTCTCCCAGAGGAGCAAAGCCTCCTGAGCAACCCCCACCTTTTTTCTCTGGGGTGTGGTGCAAAACCTGCGGTTCACCACCAGCACGCGCTTTGCCCTGAAGCCAGCCTCCTTCGCCATCTCGCTCAGGGGGACGCAAACCTCTACCACGCCATCTCGAAAACAGCCGTCCGAAGTGACGAGGGCAACTTTCGCCCCATTCTTACAAACCCGAAAGAGCTCCTTTATCGCGGTGAACATATCCTTAAAGTAGAGTTTTGCATCAAGCGGTTCCCCCTCGATGAACCCCTCAACCTCGGAAAAATCCTCCGTTTCACCCCCATCGCGTACGCCGATGAGTCCATCCGCGGGCGGTCCCCCCAGGCTCAAAATCTCCTGTTCGATTCGGTACGCGTAGATGTACTCCCGCTTGCCCAGGTAGGGCGGCGAGGTGATGACGGCGTCCACGCTTTCATCCTCAAGCTCGGTCCTCCGCGCATCACCCCACTTGACGGTTGTCCGGCAGGATTTCACCTCAAAATGTTCAACGTCGTGGCACATCCTCACGAGTTGCCTCCGAAGTTCGTTCCGAAGGGGCGGCACGCGTCGTTTGCGGACCTTTATCGCCGCGCCATCTTTGAACGCCCAGCTACATCGCATCGCCGCGTTCATCAAGCCGAGCAACAGGAACTCGCGAGTTCTTTCATCCTCGACCTCGGATATCTTCTGTCTGAAGAAAACTACATCTTCGAGGATGGATTTCGAAAACGCCCTTGCGACAAAATCCGGCACCTCAACCCTTGGCATTTCAAACTTCAATTTAACTAATTTCCGAACGATTGGCTTGAGCGCCTCCACATCGTAATCCCTCAACTTCACGCGCGAGGCGAACAACATGATCGGGTGCACATCGTAACCGATACTGTCGATCCCGAGCTGGTTGCACGCGAGCAATGTCGTTGCCACTCCACAAAATGGATCAAGCACGAAATTTCCCTTGCCAAGTCCGAACGATTCAGCTAGCAGAAAAACGAGGTCGCGGGAGAACGCCTCCTTAAAATAAACCCAATTGTAAACGGGCAACCCCCTGTTCGGCGCAAAAGTTGCAAGCCTGCCGAGGTGAAATTTCTTGACTATTTTCAAGCGAGCTTCACCAAGTATTCTTTTTCAGCGTCTTCAAGTTCGAGCTCCTCGGCTATCCCGGCACCTCCCCTGTGCTTGAGGATGAGGCCAAGGTAAGGCAGATAGTGTTTGCGCGCTTCCTTGCTCGATACGTGGCAGCGCGCGGCAACCTTCCGGGCTATGGAATCGCGTACGCCCCTGGAGGCGCGGGTTCTGGCAAAACGCACGATGGGACTCGGGGACTGGAACCGCACGAACTTGAGCTTGCCCTCCCTGGATAGGGCGACGCCGGCACTCATCATGTCGCCAGCATACCCCCACATCCCGTATGCCCGTCTCCTCCGCGCGCGAGTGAGGAAAATGTCGGCCCGCGAGATGGCATCATAGGCTCGGACCAAATCTGCTGGCTCGATCAACATCCGCGGAATATTCTCGTCTATCCACGCGAGCGCGTCGTCTGGTGGTCGATCAAGCCTCCAGAGCAGCTCCCTTGCCTCTCGTCCATTCTTGGCGTATGCAAGCTGCCTTAACACGTCAAAAATGTTTGCCTCCCGGTCTCGTCTGTATGGCGTGATGTCCCTCGCGGTCAGCCGCTTCCTGCCCATAGCGATGGTTTGAAGGTCATTTATCGTCGAGCGTAGATCCCCCTTCGCCGCCTCTGCGATGGCCCTAAGGGCCTGTGGCTCCGCCTCGACTCGCTCAGCGCGGCATATTCGCTTGAGGACATTCACGATGGTTTCAGTGGTCAAGCGCCTGAAGTTGATGGCCAGACAGGCGCCCCGGATCTCCCACGGTATTTTATATTGGTCGTTGGCTATCAGCACGACCGGGTTCCGGGTTTGTTTGAGCAATTCAGCGATTGCGCGATATCCTCCTCGATCAGTGGTCCCATAGACGTTATCGGCCTCGTCGAGCACGACTAACCGTTTGCCGCTCGCGCCGGCGAAGAGAGTCCCGGTCGTTGCGGCCGTGCCAGCGACCTTTCGGATTACCTGGAGGGTACGCTTGTCGCTCGCGTTGAGTTCGATTAAATCCCACCCGAGTTCGTGAGCTAGGGCAGAAGCGGCAGCGGTCTTCCCGGTCCCCGTCGCCCCGTAAAGCAAGATGGCGGATTTTTTTGGCCTCCCCCTCTTCCAACCGTTTGCCCAGTCAAGCATCGTCTTAACTGCTTGGCCCTGTCCGGCCAACTCACGGAGTTTGCGGGGCTGATATTTCTCGGTCCAGAGTTCGAACATCCGACACCACACGCCATTCTATCCATGTCGATTAAAACAGTTTGGAGCTGAACATTCTCACCAGAAAATTCAATTAAGGAAAGGTGACTATACTAGTGGGGGTAGATTGAAGATCGCCGTCATCTCTGACACTCACCTTGGAACGAAGTGGGGAAGCAAGCGGGAGCAGGATTCCTTCGATCAAGCGAGGGAGGCCTTCGAGCGGGCGCTAGAACTTGGGGCGGAACTCATCCTCGTACCCGGCGATGTCTTCGATACAAGGATCCCCCGTCAAGAGGTCTGGGCCCGGGCTTTACGGATACTATCCTTACCCCTCGAACGGGGACGAAGCGAGCTCAAGCTCAGCGACACCATAGATAAGAACCCGGACGACCTTTCGCCGATCGCGTTTCGAGGCACGCCCGTGGTTGCGATACACGGAAACCACGAGCGACGCACGCGATGGCTCGTCAATCCGGTGGAGGCGCTTGAGGCAGCGGGGCTTCTCACCCACCTGCACCACAACGTGATAATTTTCGATACCCCGCGGGGAAAGCTTGCGATCCACGGGATGAGCAACGTGCCGGAGAGGCATGCTAAAAATCTGCTTGCCACTTGGAACCCAAAGCCCATTGGGGGAGCGCTTAACATCCTCATGCTTCATCAGTCCCTCGGACAATATGTTTTTTCGGCCGAGGAATTCCCAACCATCAATTTGGCCGACCTGCCCCTCGGTTTTGACCTCTACCTCTGCGGGCACATCCATTATCATGCCGAGGCGTCTGTCCACGGAAAGGCGCTGCTTTTTCCTGGAAGCACCGAACGCACGCAGCTCCTTCAAGTGGAGGCTCAAGTCCCGAAGGGCTTTTACATGATCGAGTTGGGCGATGGCCTGAGTTATGAATTCATCGAGCTCGATACTCCGCGGGATTTCCACTACGAGGAGATGAACTTTGACCGCGTCGGGATACCCCAGCTGAATGCGGCAATTAAGGTGAAAATCCAGGAATTATTGAAAATGCCGAGGCGTAACTCGAGGAAACTCCCCTTGATAAGGCTGAGGCTCAAGGGGTCGCTCGCAAAGGAGGCATCGCGCAGCGAGTTCGATGAAACGGGCATCATCCAAGAATTTGCCGATAGGGCGCTGGTAGCGATAAGCAAGGGCGAGCTTACCGCTCCAGGGCTCGAGGAGAAGGTACATCTCCTAAGGGAGCTGCGGGCGCGTCGTTTGCCGATAGATGAGATGACGATGAGTTTGCTCGAAACAAGCCTCCGCGAGGTTGGTTATGATCAGGCATTCAACGTGCGCATGCTCTACGATTTGTTGGTTGAGGATCGGCAGGAGGAGGCGCTCCAGAAGGTTTTCGAGGTGGTGGACAACCTCGTGGAGGTTGAACTGAAGGGGAAAAAACATGATAACCCGGGTTAAGCTGAAAAACTGGAAGTCGCACCGCGAGACAGACCTACGCTTGGGTGATGGCACCAACGTCTTCGTAGGGGACATCGGGGCTGGAAAGTCCGCGGTGCTGAATGCGATCACCTATTCCCTCTTCGGGACCCTCCCGGTGGTACAAACCCGCCGCATCAAGCTTGAGGATCTGATCACGAATAGGCCGCGGTCGATGGATCGGGCCGAGGTCGAGGTCGGATTTCTCACCCCTGAAGGCGAGGAATTTGTTGTAAAACGGGTTATCGAGCGTGGAAAGGGCACCGTGCTCTCGGAACTCCGAAAGGCCAGCGGTGAATTGATCGAAAGCCCGAGTTCAACGCGCGTGAGTGAAACGATCCGTTCCCTCCTGAAGCTCGATTACGACCTCTTCGAGCGAGCGATTTATTCGGAGCAAAATCGGCTCGATTATTTTCTGACCTTGCCGCGCGGCAGACGGATGGAGAGCATAGACGAGCTCCTAGGGATAGATAAACTGGAGCTGGCGCGCAAGAACATGGGCACCTTGGTGAATCGAGTCAAGGATCGAACGGAGGAGAGGGAGAAGGCGATGGCCCAGCTCGCGCAGGATGCTTCGCTCGCCCTCCTGCCAGCTCGCGAACAGGAGCTTGAGGATATGGAACTCTCGAGACAAACCATCCACAAGAGGCTACAGCTGCTGCAGCCGGAACTGGAGGCGATATCCTCCCAGCTTCAACAAATGCGGAAGACCGAGCAGGAGCTTGTTCGGCTTGAAAAGATATCTGGTGGGCTCGATGCGACGAAGAACGCCCTTAAACGCCAGCTTGAGCAGATCAAGGAAAAGCTCGGCGCAGCGGTCGGCATTGCTCCAGATGAGCTTCGGCGGCGGACAGCGAGTTTGGAGGAAAGTTACGGTGAGGCGAACGCCCGAATGAACGAACTCAATTCAAGTTTGACGATCGGCAGCTCGAGGGTGCGAGAGCTGGAGACCCGAACTGAGATATTTCGCGAGCGCCTGAAGGAACTCGCCGCCGAGGTGGAGCGAAAGCGTAGGTTGAAGGGAGAACTCGAGAAACTGAGCATAAAGGAGTTAACCGAACTCGTTGGGAGATTGCAACTTGAACTTCGAGGAGCTGGCGATGAGCTGGCAGCTTGCCGTGCCAGGGTGCAGGACCTCCAGAGGACGTTAGGGGAGCTTGCTGCAGCTGGTTCGACCTGCCCGGTGTGCGAGAGCCCGCTCGAGGAGGATAAGAAACAGCAGCTTTTGGAACAGCGCAGGAGCCAACTCGAGTCGCAGTTCAAACGTTCGGCCGAGCTTGAAGCGCGCGTCAAGGGGCTGGACGACGATTTGCGTCGGAACCTCGAGTTGCAGAAAAAAGCTTTGCTGCTGGCAAGGGAAATAGAAGATCTCCCGAGACTCGAGGTGGAAAGCTCTCAGCTCTCACGGAGGCTTGAGGGCCTGGGCAAGGATCTCGCGAGCGCACGATTGGAGGTTGAGGAGATTAAGAAGGGCGTGGGCGGCGTCCGCAAAGAGGTCGACTCCCTGCGAGAGCAGCTCGCCTCGACCAAGCAGATTCTACAGCTGAGATTGGACCTAGATCAACTGGAACTCGAACACAAAAGGAAAAGTGCTGATTGCTTGCGCATTCAACGCGAGCTTTGGCAGCTGAGGCGAGGCTACGATGAGGCTAAGGTGAAGGAGCTTGAAAAGCGCAACGAGGGGCTGATCCGGGAGCATGAGCGCTTGCGAACCGAACTCGCCGGCAGGAAGCAGCTGATAGCCGAGAAGAAAAAGTTCATCGATGAAATTAAGGAAAAGCGGGAGATGATTTCGCGCTATGAGGCTGAGATTAAACACTTGCGGGGCACAGCTAGGGCCCTCTCCATGATTCAGACCGCGCTAGCGCGAACCCAAACAACTCTACGTCGCGAGTTCATCGACGGGGTTAATGAGGCGATGGGTGAGCTTTGGGGGAACGTTTACCCCCACCGGGATCTCACCGGGATCAGGCTTTCGGTCGAGGGAGGGGAACGGGGTGGGGACTACGTGTTGCAGGTGAGGGATCGCACGGGCAACTGGATGCCAGTCGAGGGCATCGCGAGCGGGGGGGAGCGAACCGACGCATGTTTGGTGCTCAGAATCGCCTTCGCGATCGTGCTCGCCCCCGCGCTCAGCTGGATCGTGCTCGATGAACCCACCCACAACCTCGACGCGGAAGGAATCAGGGAGCTTGCGGTTGTCCTGAGGGAGCGCATTCCCGAGGTCGTAAAGCAAGTCCTGTTAATCACCCACGAGGAGCGGCTTGAGGCGGCGGTGAGCGGATATCTCTACCGGTTTTCGCGCGATAAGGATGTGGATGAACCGACGAAGGTTGAGCAGGTGTCGATGCCCGAATCGTTTGGGTAGTTCATCCAAGCTTGAAGAGTCTCACTGCCACGGCGACGGCGACGTTTTCCCCGCCAGCCATGGTTATGCGCACCTCTCCCTGTCTAACAAATTGTTTATCGGCAGGCAGGCCGAGCCCAGCGCCTTCGGGGCAGGAGAGTACCCAAGAGGCGTTATCGTGAGCTAGGCTGACCGCCACTGCATAGTCGGGCGGGCGGAGATACTCGAGCACATTTTCCATAGAAGAGCGTAAACGGGGGCTTGGCACGATCGGTTGTTCCAAAAGCAAATTCTCGGCGGCGGCATCGAGGAAGCTTTTGTTGTAGGGTTCAACCCAGGCGAGCTCCAAGGTTTTGTAGAGGTGCTCGCTTTTGAGCTCGAGCTGCCGATCCGCCGCCGCACGTAACTGCCTCGAGCTGTAGGCGTGCATGGATATCGCGGCGAGCACGAGCACAACAAACATGAATGCCATCGCGGGCACATCGGCCACGCCACGGGTCTTCAGGCTCTCCATGCTATCACGCTCAGCTTGGCAGGAAGGAAGCGATTATTTTGGTAAAGGGCACAGCCAACGGCCAACGAACATCTTGTCCTCCCCTTGGGCGGCGTTAAACCGTAGAGCCCGAAGGTACCTTCACCTTCGCCTAGGTAGCTCACGGATATCTGATAGCTGAAGTTGTCCCCCCGATCTCCAAGGTAAAGGTGGGGATGTTGTCGAGCTTGGCCGGGTCGATCGTGTACATGTGCAGGTTACCATCACTATCAACGTGTGCGAGTTCATCGACAGTCAGACGCGTTGCTATTGTAGAGGTGGTATCGCTGAGCTCTGCGAGCGCGGAGATCGTGCGGTGGCGCTGATATGCTGAAATTGTTAAGAGTACGAAGGAGATAACGAGGATGCAGGTGACAAGGGTTTTCAGTATCTGGGTGAGGGTCATTCGTTCACAACCACCGAATTGTTTTCAAGCGCAACCGTCAGGTGGTGGACGCCCTCCCCGAGTTCGGGGCCAACTATTGGCAGTTGATAACCCTTTTCCGGAATGGTGAAACCGTCGATCAGCACGCGTTGATTTTCGAACATGAGCGTGTACCCAGCAGGAACCGTGATTTCGACTGCCTTTGGATTTCCCGTCGCGATCACGTTCTGCACTCCCCCACTCAGCTCAAGCGCGGCGTCCCTCGCCCTGCGCTCTCGGTCTTGGGCTTGGAGGTACTGGTAGCCAATGGCAAATATCGAGACCACGAAGGCAGCAAGTATCACTAGCGCAATGATCCTGAGTGCTGGCATTTTCCTAGCCCGTTATCCTCAAAACAAATGTATCCGACTTCTCCAAACCGTCTACATCGGAGCCTCTAACCGTTATCGTAACATCCAAGTGTTGCGTTAACGCCAACTTTCATCGTCATCGTCGAGCCGAAATCTGGCGCCCCGCCAGCCGATGAAAAACTCACCGCAACATTGTCGGGCACACCAGTCGCGTTCAACGTCACCGTTTTATTGTAACCACCCAATATCTTCTCGACCGATACTTGAACGGTTTTCGAGTTTTCGTCAGCGGCTGGCCCCCCTATAATGACTTCATCTGCGCCAACGTTCACGCTGAAGCTGAGTGCCTGTCCAGCGCTCGAGCCCACCCGCAGGTAAATCGTCATCCCTATCCCGAGACCAATGGCGAACAAAATTATCCCCGCCATCAACTTCATGACTAAGGGTTCGACTCCTCTCTCGCCCTCCAACAACGCGTTCACCTCCTTCAATCTTCACATCCCCGATTTT
>DAOUSU010000081.1 GCA_030627035.1 Hadesarchaea archaeon | reverse complement strand
TAGTTTTGTTCGCCTCTCTTCATTCATCCGCGCCGATAGAGGTAAGTCCTGAAATACACTATTCCGAAAATGTTTTAACAGGAAGCAGGAGTCAAACCGCTAAGGATTTTTTAGATGCCGTGAAGTTATTGTCGAGTCGAGTTGTCGATATTAGACCCTTAATATCAAGAGTGGTTTCTTTAAACGATATAGAAGATGGTTTTAATGTGGCACCAAAAGGTAAAATACAGAGAGTTTTAGTGAAACCATGAAAGATAAAGAATTTTTAATGGGAATAGACGTTGGTACAACGGCCTTGAAGGTGGGGGTATTTGATTTTGATGGAAACCTGATTGCAGAGTCCAAAGGGAGGTATAAACTGTTTTCTAAACATCCGACGTGGGGCGAAGAAAACCCAGAGGATTGGTGGAGTACCCTTGTAGACGTCTCAAAGAGGATCAAGAATGAGCACCTCCAAAATGTTAAGGGTATATGCGTGGGAGGCCAACATCCCACGCTCGTGTCATTGGATGAAAGGGGAAAACCGGTCAAACTCGCAATCATTTGGATGGATAGAAGGGCAGTTTGCGAGGCTAAGGCACTCTCTGAAAAATTGGGTATCAGATTGGACCCATCTGATCTTCTCCCAAAAATAATGTGGATCAAAAATAACGAGAAAGAAAAATACGAAAGAGTTAAATGGTTTATGCAGTCTATCGGTTACATCGACTACAAGCTGACCGACTCCCCAACCTCCATAGCTTTTTATAAAGAACGGCCCCCATGGCCCGCAAAATATATCGAAGCTGCGGGGATTGATAAAGACAAATTTCCTCAAACTAAATTTATGAATGAGATTGTGGGAGAAGTGACTTTGAAAGCATCGAAAGAGACGGGCCTTCCTGCAGGAACACCGGTGGTTGGTGGGATAATAGATGCATTTGCGAGTTTTTTGGGCGCTGGAACCGTGGAGAAGGGGGCGTTCTGTGAGGTGGGGGGAACATCCGATGTTGTGGCTTTATCCTGGGACAGACCATTACAGGACGCGTTAAATAGGGTATGGTGTTTTCCTCACGTGCTTGATGGCCGATGGCTTATTGGCGCAATGACATCAACTTCTGGTAGGTCATTAGACTGGTTCAAAAATAATTTTGACCCCGACAAATCTTATGAAGAGATGATACCAAAAACAGGGGAGGTGGAAGCTGGCTCAAATAACCTGATCTTTCTCCCATATCTATGCGGGGAGAGATGCCCCATCTGGGATCCTAACGCCAGAGGTGTGTTCTTTGGGCTCTCCACCCTGCATTCAAAATGCCATCTAACTAAGGCGATTCTCGAGTCCGTTGGTTATTCGGTGAAGCACAACATGGAGATCATATCAGAGTTAGGAGGGGAAATAAAGGAAGTGAGGGTGTGTGGAGGTCAAGCCAAAAGTGATGTATGGAATCAGATAAAAGCGGATATATGGGGGAAGGAGCTTTTGATTCCCAGCGTGCTTGATACAGAAGTCGTGGGGGAGGCCATTATCGCAGGTAATGGAATTAAGGAATTTAAAAACTTGGAAGATGCTGCGAAAAATTTTGTGAGAATTAAAAAAATTACAAGACCTAGGAAAGAAAATTATGAGAAATATTCTAGAATTTTTGATCTTTACAAAAAAATATATCTGCACCTTAAAGGAGATTTTAAAATTCTGAGTTCGCTGGAGGGTGAGGCATGAAAGGGAAAAAATTGAGGATGAGGAGGATCTTTGAAGAAGATGGGAACACATTAATATTGGCTATGGATCATGGGGCCTTCATGCCAGCACCAGGTTTAGAGAGGCCGGGGAAGGTAATAAGGGAGGTTATAGAAGGGGGTGCAAATGCGATACTGACTACCTTTGGTTTAGCAAATCGGTTCGCCGAGGAAATCGCGGGTAAGGCGGGTTTGATCTTAAGACTTGATGGTGGAAGTACCGTGTTCGGAAGGGGAGGGGTTAGCCAGCTCTTCAAAGTTGAGGATGCCATCAAAGCGGGAGCGGATGCCGTTGCTTGCATGGGATATATTGGATCGAAGCTGGAAATGGCTTCTTTGAAAAATCTGGCAAATGTTGCAAGCGAGTGCGAGAGATTCGGAGTTCCTTTATTGGCAGAGATGATACCGATGAAAAAGGATCTGAAAGTAGCGGATGTTAAGCTAGCTGCCCGCGTAGGTGCGGAGATGGGGGCGGATTTTGTAAAAACGATTTTTATGAGAACGAGGGAGAGATACAAAGAGGTTGTAGAGAACTGTTTTGTGCCAATAGTGGTCTTGGGTGGGGAAAAAATGAAAAATGAAGAGGAATTGCTTGAAATGGTCAAAGAGGCGATGGAAAGCGGCGTGAGAGGGGTATGTCTAGGCAGGAATATCTGGCAAAACAAAGATCCCAAACGGATAACAGAAAAAATTGCCACTATAGTCCACGGAAAAAATGAACAGGATGAATAATCACGCATCCACGGAGTAATATGACTAATTATTATGATTGCTGGATTCTCCGTGGTTGATCGGATTTCATTGACATATTTTCAATCGGCGTATTTTTATCTTCTAAAAATGATTATCAAAGATCGGATGTTCGGATATACTGGTAAAATACTTCGGGTTAATTTGAGGAAGAAAAAAGTAAAAGCTGAGGGCTTAAAAGCATCTTTCGCAAGGAAGTTTCTTGGCGGGATCGGGTTCGCCACGAAGCTGTTCACCGAGACCGTCGACCCGATGGCAGATCCCTTGGGTCCGGAGAATGAACTAATCTTCATGGTTGGCCCGCTTACCGGCACAGGGGCGCCCATGTGCGGCAGGCACGTCGTCGTGGCAAAGTCCCCACTTACAAACGCGTGGGGACAGTCCGATGCCGGAGGATTCTGGGGAGTGGAACTCAAGTTCGCGGGCTTCGATGGGATAATTCTGGACGGAGCGACGGATGAACCGATTTACTTGTGGGTGCACGATGGAACCGCAGAATTGCTAAATGCGAACGACCTTTGGGGGCTGGATACGTACGAAACCGAAGACGCCCTCAAGCGAAAGCATGGAAATGGGGTGAGGGTCCTATCGATCGGGCCTGCAGGGGAAAAGCTCGTCAGGATTGCCTCCTTGATGAATGACAGGGGCAGGGCTGCCGGTCGCAGAGGGCTGGGGGCAGTCATGGGCTCGAAACGGCTGAAGGCTATCGCCGTCAAAGGTTCTCACCCGCCTGAGGTTTACAACGAGAAAATGCTTTCGGAACTACGAGAGGAAATCGTGAATTACCTCTTGAACCAAGCCGGCATGAAGAATCTCAAGAATTACGGCACATCATACGGCATATCGTATTCCCTTCAAGCAAAAGACCTCCCTTTGAAGAATTGGTTAAAAGACGACTGGGAAGCCTGGAAAATTGAGGCGTTGAGCAGTGGGCGCATAAAGGAAACGATCCAAGTCGGGCGGAGGGCCTGTTACGGTTGTCCAGTGGGCTGTGAGAGAATTGTCAAAGTAAGGCAGGGGGCCTATGCCATGGAGAAGGAAGGGAGGGGAATAGAATATGAGGGGATCGCAGCGTTGGGAAGTTTGTGCTTGAATTGTAATCTGGAGGCCTTGACAAAAGCCAACGACATCGCAAATCGAAGCGGGATTGATGTTATAACCGCTGGAACTCTCATCGCGTTCACCATGGAAATCT
>DAOUSU010000006.1 GCA_030627035.1 Hadesarchaea archaeon | reverse complement strand
TATCGGCCCTTCAATGGACTTGGCGACCGCATCTGCCTTTCCCGCACCGCTCGCTAGGAGCACAATTTTCCTCGCTTCCATGATGGTCCCGATGCCCATGGAGAGGGCTTGGCGGGGAACCTCATCGATGGATCGGAAGAAGCGCGCGTTGTCTCTCCTTGTTTGCTCCGGGATATTCACGACCCTAGTTCTGGAGTTGAAGGGTGAACCAGGCTCGTTGAAAGCTATGTGGCCATTGGTCCCTATGCCCAAGAGTTGGAGGTCGATCCCGCTAGAAGCTTTAATGGCTTCCTCAAACTCTTTACAAGTTTTTTGGAGATCATCTGACACACCGTTCGGGAGGTGCGTGTTCTCCATCCTGATATTCACGTGATTGAAGAGGTTCTCGTTCATGAAATATCTGTAGCTCTGTGGGTGGGTTGGCGGCAACCCAACGTACTCATCGAGGTTGAAAGTTACAACTCTCGAGAAGTCAAGCCCCTCCTCCTTATGCATGCGGACGAGTTCCCGATAACAGCCCACCGGGGTTCCCCCTGTAGCTAAACCGAGGATCAAGTCGGGCTTGTTCCGTATGGCATCGGCGATGATCTCCGCTGCTTTCTTGCTGAGCTCATCATAGTTCTTCGTGATCAAGACTTTCAGCATGTTACTCGCGCTCCATCTTCTTTTTCCAGCTTATGCATAAGTAACTCGTGCATATATAAATTTGTAACCGAGACCTCTGAAAGTAATCTGTACATACGATATTTACCCCAAGGACGAACTCATCTAGATCATCCGAAGCGCAGCCAGTGTCACAAATACCAGATGGGTTATCCATATCCGAACGGGAGGGTTAGGGTCTTTCAACTGGTGATCAACAACAGCAACTGTTTGATAGCAGTTCAAAGTAGAGCACCACGCCTTTTGCTAGATTGATTTAAGCGCTTTCGCCGAAATCTTTTTGTGCAGAATTAACAATTTCTGTGCAAGGCCCTTAGAATCAAAAATGTTTATGAACAAGGCCGTTACAATGGTCGACTGTATTAGAAAAGGTTTTCTTCTCCCGATAGCGTCGGAAAAGGAACTCCACATGATACCCGTAAAGATTCCAATTATCACCGGGATTGCAATTATTATCCCTACTTGTGCCAAAGAAATACCGCATCCCACGAGATAAACTGGAAAGAAGATCGAAAAGGAGCCCCATCCAGCCGTCTGAAAAACCGAAACAATTTAATGGGGTTGGTACCTTTTCTTTCATCCGAGATATCTCTTCTTGGTTTCGTCATTTCAACTGCACCTTCATCTTTCATTTGTGCTCACACAAACTTTATAATTTATATAACTCTTATTCCAAACCATGAATCTGCTCGCATTCGCGCTCGTGTTGGTCGCAACCCTTTGTTGGGGTGCGGATCAAACTATTGGCAAATTAGCTTTGAGGAGGTTGAACGTATCGGTTTTTAACGCGATCAGGCCAACTTTCGCTGCACCTTTGATTATTCTATTTGCTTTATTGACCGATAGCTTGAGATATCCAGGATTATTTTTAACCGCGATAGGAATCCTCGTCGGGGTAATTTCTTGGTTTGTAGCATGTGAGTTGTACTTTTATCTATTGAATAGAGGCATTGTCCACAGGGTTTTACCCATTAGCAATTCCCATCCAGTATGGGGGGTTCTCGCCTCAGTTCTGCTTTTGGGCGAGAGGGTTACACCTCTCATTCCTGTATCAGCCGCCCTCGTGGTTCTTGGAGCATACTTTTTGGCACCGAAGGGGAAGGGAACAGGCAGCTGGAAGGGTATGGTGCCTTTGGCTTTTTTGGTGGCGATCATGTGGGGTTCGGTGATCGCCCCCATGAAATATTGCCTTAATGAAGGGGTGACGGTGAGCACATTTCTCGCGATTGGGGTGATCTCCGCAGCGGTAACCTGCAATATCGCAATGGGTATTCGTCACATTAGAACCGGTATAAAGTTCGATAAAAAGGGGGTGGGGCTGAGCATTCTCTCTAGCACCTTCGGTTTTTTCATCGGAGAACTTCTGTTTCTGTGGGCATTAGAAATGGAAAAAGCAAGTGTGCTGGCACCAGTCTGTGGTGCCGTGATCCCCTTCGGCTTCCTGCTCAGCGTTCTTCTCGTTGGTGAACGACCCTCTGGAAGAGCAATTTTGGGAATGGTCATCGTGTTCACGGGGGTGTTCTTAGCAACAATTTAGTAAGGGCCCTTATAGCGATGGTAATGGTCGCAAGCAAGATCCCCGGTGTCGCCATTCTTGATGTTTCCTGGAGTATGGCAGAAGCGGTCCCAAATGGACTCCCCCTTGCCGTCCTCGTTCCAAGCACCTTCGATCTGGTAGCTAGAAGTCGAAACGCCCCCAGAGAAAACCATCGGGGAAAGTGATTTCTATCGAGGACGACATTTCCTGCCTCCGACCCGGGTTTGACGCTTGTACCTAAAAATCTTGCGGAAATAGTGGGGGGGTGTCTAAAAATTCAGATTTCTAATATCCCCGCCAGTTATCGTATAGGTATACGCCGCCGCCGCGACATCCCCCGCTCCAACGGTTGACATGAAATTTCTCGCCCTATAGCAAGGGATGACTACCAACTTGGCATCCCCAACTTTGCCCGCATATTTATCCACGGCTTCCTTGGCTATCATTAGCCCCTTCTTGGAGTAATCCTTTATCCGCCCTCGCTTGACGAGATCTTGGAGGGTCGGATAGACACCTCTTTCGACCCTATAAACTCCTGCAGCAGCTGCAGCAACCTGCGCTCTTTCAAGCAGTTCCCGCCCATATTTTGTGCTCAGCGAGGCTTGGTAATCGAGGGAATGAAGCCAGATCGTGGATAACCTTCCCGGAGAATTCAAGATATTACGCATGGCTTGAAACTCGTCCCCCGTCTCACCCCCGAGCGCCCGCGAGACCTGCAACACCTCGTCCTCGTTTACCGAGAGGATGTCAAACATGGAGTAGATCCTGCAAAGAAGGTGCTTTTCCCTCCCGCTAAACGCCGCCAAACCTCCAGCGTCGGTGAAAAGAGGTGAGTCGACTACATCACGGATTTTTCTAATTATTCCTTCGACCAAGCGAAAATCTCGATCGTTTATGCCATTTGCGAATAGTACATGCCATCCGACCAAGTTCACCATGTCCAGCCCCCCATACTTATCAAGGATTTGCTTTAACAAGCTCGGCATTTTCTGCATATAGGGCCTTAGCTGGTCGATCCGTCGTCCCCTCCCTTCACACAGGATGTATCTATTTGTCCCCCGGGCCTGCAGGATAAACGAGATTGGGTTATATCGTTTGGAGGTGTGGGCGAAGGAGAAATCCACCCCTTCGAAAAACCTTCGGCTCTTAAGGGATAACCTGATCATCTGGTTAGGGAAAATCCCACCTATAAAGATAACATTTGCCCCCAAGGCTTTGAGTGCCGCAGCCTCCTGTGCCCCATTTCCGCCGAGCATACACCTAATATTTGCCCCCGATTTCCTCGCTCGCCTCACAAGTTTCTGGATATCCCCCACCTCCCCATCTACGGACACCTCGTCGCCCCTTCCAGCCTTCACCGTTTCATATCCATCTCTCACGTGCTTAGTAAAGCGTCCCTTATAATTTTGGGCAAATCTTGCGAAATCACCAAGGCTTGGAAAAGTCACCCACACATCAAGGGTGGATTCAAGCCCAGCCGCCATTGTTGGCCTCATTGCGACACCTCTCTTCCTTGAGGATTCATGCGATTCGACGAGAAAAAGTTTACCTAAGTAAGTATCTTCCTTCTATCTCAAAATGGCACTTTAAAGGACATGATTTAAAAGAAGAACCTACCTAAATTAAAAAAGACGATCATGTTGAAAGGTAATTTAATAGTAGGCCAGTCCGGCGGCCCGACTAGTGTAATTAACGATAGTTTATGCGGTATAATCCAAGAAGCAAAAAAATATAAAGAAATAGAAGGAATATACGGAATGCGTTTTGGCATCGAGAGATTTATGCAGAAAAACATTATTGATCTCCGGCAGGAAGATGAAGAGACTATTGAAAGACTGCGGGATACCCCTTCTTCTGCTTTAGGGTCATCCCGTCATAAACTCAAGGATGACGATCTCCCTCGAATTTTGGAAGTGCTCAAGGAATTCAACATTAGGTATTTTTTGATGATCGGTGGGAATGATACAATGGATACCATCCATAGGGTCGAAGATCGTTGCGCTAAAGGAGGATATGAAATCGTTTGTATCGGTATCCCAAAAACTGTGGATAACGACCTTTTTGGTACGGACCATGCTCCCGGTTTTCCAACCGCAGCGAGGTTTACAGCCCTTTCGGTTAAACAAGGTGGGATCTTGGCGAGGGATATGCAAAAAGTGGATCAGTTTGTTATCTATCAATCGATCGGTAGGGATGCCGGTTGGCTTGCTGCTTCATCTGCTGCTGCTAAAGAAAAAGAATCGGATGCGCCCCATCTTATTATTATCCCCGAAAGACCGCTAAATAAAGAAAACTTTTTAAAAATGGTAAAAAAATGTTACGATGACTACGGTTTTGTATCTATAGTATGTGGCGAAGGAATTGTCTGGGAAGACGGTACGCATGTTTCAGCATCCGTCATTAAAGATAAATTCGGTAATATCGAGTTTGGGGCGATGGGCGGGACTTCCGCTGCCATGATCCTACATAAAATAATCACTTCTGAATTCGGTTGGCGCGGAGAATTTCAGATCACCGAATCTCTGCCGATGTGCTGTGCGGATAGAATGACGGAGGTAGATCGCAGGGAAGCTTATCTGGTTGGCGCGCAGGGTGTAAAATTGGTCGTTGAAGGAAAATCGGGTGTAATGGTCACCTTGGAAAGGAAGAGTAATCATCCTTACTTATGCCAAACGGGGACAGTTCCTTTGAAGGATGTCGCGGTAAAAAGGAAACCGATGCCAGATGGTTACATTTCTGATGATGGCTTTTTTGTGACCAGTAAATTTATCGACTACATAAGACCTTTGATCGGCGAAATGCCTCGCTATGTCGAATTGAGGGCCAAAGCAGTAACAAAATGAGTAAAGGAAAGGATGCATGATGTCAGATTATTTTGTTGAAATAGGAGACAAATTCGACAAGCTAATAAACAAAAAGGGAAATTGCCAGGTGGTTATCAAAAGATTGGGGGCCGAAGTAATCAGTTACCGGGTGTGGGATAAGAACAATCAAAGAACACTTCCTTTACTCTGGAATGATAATAACGATTATCCTCCACCAAAAGGAGGATGGAAAAACCATGCCACAGTCCTTTTCCCACATGTTGGAGGACTCAAAAATAATGAAAGCTGGTTGGGTGATATAAAAATCACCAGCCCCGGTAATCACGGCTTTGCCCGTCATTCTACCTTTAAAGTGGTCGATAGCGGCGATAATAACTCTGCGTATATCCGCTACCGTTTGAAGGCAAATGAGGAAACAATGAGATACTATCCTTTCAATTTCGGGTTGGATGTAATTTACTCCTTAAGAGGAAACGAACTCTCTGCCGAGTTTGAGGTTATCAACATGGAAAAGAAAGACATATTCTTCTCTATAGGCTGGCATCCCGGTTTTAGTACAGCTTCCCCTGACCTTGGAGGTAAAAAAGAGGACTGGCAGATAATTTTCCAGAAAGGGAGATATCGGCGTTATTTTAACAACGCAGAATGTAGATTAACTGGCGAAACCAAGGATTTGAACATCGCTGGTTCCTTTGGCTGGACCGAAGAAGAGCTTGAAGGCACAATTATGTTGGAAATAGAAAAAAGGGAACTTCGTACTTGTAAGTTTTACAACCCTAAAATTAAAAGAGGGGTGAAAATTGATTTCGAAGATTTTCCCTTCTTGGCAATTTGGTCGGAAGTAGGTCGCGAATTTATTTGTTTAGAACCTTGTCAGGGGCTCGATGACCATGAAATACAGGAAAGTTTTGATCGAAAGGGGGGTATTGTAAGACTTGGCGCTTTGGCAAGTAAAAAATGGCAGGCGGTTATCAGACCATTGATGGGGTTATAGCGAGAAAATCTCTCTTTAGGTATGTAAAATTAGCACAACATTCGATATATTTTCTCTCGTACTTTAATCTCAACTTGATAGTTTGATGACCCATTTCGCCCTTGCAGGTGGTTTTGTTGCCCTTACCCACCTCCAAAAACATGCCTCAAAATCTTCCACGATTTTAGATTCCCGCTTAAGCTATCCAAATATCGACTGCTATTACAAGTTCATGCTACTAATTTTGATGTGTCAGAAGAAAAAAAGTTTACTCGGATGGGGCCTCTGCTGCACTTCTGGGTCTCCATGTTCCCCGTGCAACTTTGGGCACGAATTCTTCAAGCCCTTTGGGTGGAAACCTGAGCTTCTTGTTCTTCTCGGCGGCCATGTAGCATGCCATCAGAAGCTCGACCACGAAGGCCCCGTCTTCCCACGTCTCCCTTGGCATCTTGCCATCTAGAAAGCTCTCGACCATGTGCCTGTTTTCATCCCTAAACCCATACGTGCTCGAGTCGTCTGATACAACTGGCATTAGTCCTTGGTCGGCGGCTTGTTTCTCAAGTATTTCCTGCCCCGGCTTGCCCTTGACCTCTCGGCTGAAAAATACGTACAGCTCCGGGTTTAGCGTATTAATCTGCATGTAATATTCCGGCCCCAAGAGTTCGATGTTCATCCTGAATCCTGGCCCCGTAAAGCTCCACGAAGTCCACGACTCGGCCATCACCAAGGTTCCATCAGGGGTTTCATATGATATATTGGCCCTAGCGAAGTCCTCAACGGGAGCTTTTGAAAGGTCGATCTCACCCTTGGTCATCTCTTTTAGGCGTTGAACATAATCAGGCCTAGTCCACTTTAGAGATGCCATCTCTGCAGATACCGTGCGGGGTTTAAGAGATCTCGGCTCTTCCGGAGCTGTGAGTAAGAACCTTGCGCTCTCCAGACCGTGGGAGAGCATGTCGAAGAGGGCACCGCCCCCCTGTTTCATCCCATCCCAATACCAAGCCGTATGCGGACCGCCGTGTTCTTCTCCACATCTGGCCAAGTAAGGCCTACCCGTGCTGAGCGCTCCTCTCCTCCATAGGATGTCTTTGCCCTTGACTATCGCGGGAGCGAAGACATGATTTTCAAGATAACCATGCAACAATCCCGCTTTTTTAACGAGTTCTACCATCTCTCTCGCTTCTTTTACATTACGAGCTAAAGGTTTCTCGCAAGCAACGCCGACGAGCTCGGCCCGCCCCTGCATCACTTCTTCGGTTATCGCCTCCATCACGGAGATCCTTGCGAAATTCGGCACGGTTATCCATATGGCATCGACTTCTGGATCCCTGACCATCTCGCGTACATCCGTGTATACCCTGGGCTCACCTATTCGAAATTTTCTACAGAGCCCGGCAGTGACACTTGCCGTAGCTTCATGACGAGCACAAACCGCGTTAATGTCCGCGTGCCTTACCCCCATCCAAGCGTTCAAGTGGTATGTATTCGTGATGAAACCCGCACCCACAAAACCGACACCAAGTCTCTCCATTCGTTTCACCAAACTATATGAAACTGCTCATCCTACCTCAGCTCACTCACGTTGCTCGCGACCTTCCTTAGCGCAGCTACGACATCATTTAGGTCGTCTTCTGTAAGGGTCTGATATACGGGCAGGAGGAGATCCTCGGAGGATAGCCTTTCCGCATTCGGGCACAACCCCTTTTGATACTCGACTCTCCTGCCATACCAAGGGCAATCAAATGGGCAAGATCCCCCCCCATATCCCACTTTATCCTTGATCACCTCTTGAAGATGAACTGGTATCGGGCAATAGCCCTCCGCCTTGATTCCCTCCGCAAGAAGGGCTTTGGCAAATGTATCCCTTGAGACGCCGAGCTCCTCCTTGACCACCCTAGCGCCGTAGGCCCAATAGACGTGCTTCATGTCGTCGCGCACATAAGGCGGTTCAATGCCCTTTATTCCCCCTATATTCTTTGTTAGATAATCCGCGTTTTTCCTTCTCTGTGCGTTGAACCCGCCCAATTTTCGTAGCTGAACCAAGCCGATTGCTGCTTGGATCGCCGTCATCCTGTAGTTGTAGCCTATGCAGGTGTACACGTTGTGCGCGGGCACATTTGGATAAGGAGAAACCTCAGGGCGGCCATGATTTCGGATGGACTTGGCCCTTTTCGCCAGTTCCTCATCATCGGTGATTATTATTCCCCCCTCCCCGCCCGTCGTCATGTGCTTGTTGAGGTAGAAGCTGAAGCAGCCCATGTCGCCGAACGTGCCCACTTTTTTGCCCTTGTACTCAGCCCCGTTCGCCTGAGCGCAGTCTTCGATAATGACTAGATCGTGGCGTTTGGCCATCTCGACGATCGGATCCATGTCGGCGGGTTGGCCAAGCATATGGACGGGAATCACTACCTTAGTCTTTTCCGTAATCCTCTCCTCAATTTCAGTTGGATCGATATTGTAGGTCCTCGGATTGACATCGGCAAACACTGGGACGAGGTTCTGATGCAGGATGGCATTTGCGGTGGCCATGAAAGTGTAAGGCGGGAGAATCACATCACTTCCGGGGCCTATCTCAGCGGCGGCTAACGCGATGTGCAAAGCCGTCGTTCCAGAATTCACCGCTATCGCATGTTCGACACCATAGTATCTAGCGAAAGCCTCCTCGAACTCGCTAACCTTTTCACTCACGAGCTGTGAGAGCTTTTTTGTTCTCAAGACATCCAAGACCGCATTCGTCTCCTCATCATCAATATCTGCCTCTCTTGGGACAAATGGCAAAACTTCTTTCCTTACGGGTTCTCCGCCCTTTAGTGCAAGTTTTTCTTCCATTTGATTCCTCTGTTTTTATTTATCATTGCTACTTCAAAATATTTGTCTCTAGGAAACCTACTTTAGCTTTTCCCTTCCCCCCCCTGAAGTCTAGGATAACCCCCATAGCCTCGGCTCTATTTTCGATAAGCATCTTGTAAGCTCTTTCGGCTTCAAACCATGGATATTTATGACTTATGAGATGGTTAACTTTGATTATGCCTGCTTTCAAAAATTCAAAGAAAAGTTCAGTATTTCTCTTTAAAGTCCATTGGTTGTAGGGGGTTTCATATTCCGGCTGGCTCGTAACATGAGTCCCCATTATAACACGGCTTGGAGCGTTAACTTCATCATGAAAATCCAGCTGTGTTGGCCCTCTAGGGGAGCTTAAGACTATGAACCTACCTTGGGGCTTCACAAGCTGTATAGCCCAAGGTATGACCGCGGGGTTTCCTGTAACCTCAAATACCACATCTGCCATTCTGCCCTTAGTGATACTACGGACTTTCTTCTCCACATCCTCCACATCACTTTTCACGATTTCTGTAGCTCCTGACTTCTGGGCTATTTTAAGCCTCTTCTCAGAAAGTTCTATTGATATCACAGGATACCCTCCTGCAAGCTTGCCAAACATTACCGCAAACTGGCCCAGAAGACCTGCACCTACTACAGCAACGCTCTCGCCCATGGAAACTCTCGCAAGCCTGATGCTATTCATAACCGTTGATGCGAGATCATGGAAAGTGGCCTCCTCATCCGAAACTCCTTCTGGGATTTTTACCACCCCCCTTGGTTCTTTCAGGGGCTCCCCCACATCTGCAAGGGCGTACTGGCTGTGAGGTGCCATACTAGCTACCCTATCACCGATCTCGACCTCTTTAACGTTGCCCCCCCTCTTTATAACGATGCCAACATTGGAGTAACCTGCTGTAAAAGGGTATTTGCTAACTTCAGCCCAATAGGAGTGAGGTGGAAACTCGCCCGTAAGAATCGTGAGCTCGGTACCAGTGCTTATTAAGGTGGCTAGGGTTTTGACAAGAACCTGATTCTCAGAGGGATCGGGAAGTTCAATCTCTTCCAGATCAATTTTCCTAGGCCTTTTGAAGATAACTCTCTTTGTCCTCATCAAATCCCTTTTTACTAACTTCGCCACTCTTAAAATTACCGAAATGTTTAAATACTCTTTTTCACTCTTTATCATCGGAGTGATGAGGTGTATAATGCAAGAGGGGCCATAACAAGGACTTCTGCGATAATTATTGCAGTTATCATTATTGCGGCAGTAGGTGGAGGAGTATGGTATGCTACGAGAGCACCACCAGTAGAAAAAGCGATAACCATCGCGTGGACCGAAGGGCCTGAATTTGACTTTGTAGAGGAACACATACCTGAGTTTGAAGCAGAAACGGGGATCGAAGTAACTCTTCGTTTAATACCTCGTGCGCATATAATTGAGAGAATAATGTTGGAGCTACTGAGCCCGACCGGCGCTTTTCATGCGGTGTGTATGGATGCTACAGAGTTGCCCACTGTTGCTGCAACGGGGGGACTCGTGGACCTCTACGACTACAAGTCTAAGGCAGAGTTCGCAGCGGAGGGTCACTACGTGAATCAGCTGGAAACGGTTGAAATTGAAGGAAAACTGTACCTTATCCCAGGCTTTTGGAACGGGGCTCTCCTAACGTATTACCGAACAGATTACTTCGAGGATCCGACGTGGAAGGCCGCGTACGCAGACATGTACCCCGGAGAGGAGCTAGAAGTGCCGGGGACTCCAGAAGAGTTGCTCAAGGTGGCCAAGTTCTGGGATGTGGTTGAAGATGGAACAGTTGACGGCATAGGTCCAGGGGGAAAGTATCCTATTTTCCTTCAGGCGACCACCGCGGAGCTGGGAGCCGCTGGAGCTATGAGCCTCTTCATCCCGCTGGCGGAGTACTTTGGTGCAGGCATATACGATTATGAAGCTGGCGAGATACTTGTCAATAAGCCGGGAAGTATTGAGGCGATGGAATATCTGGCTGAATTGGCGCAACATTGTCAGCCTACTGTTTTGGCGGACGGCACATTTGAGGCAGAGATCGCTGTTAGGGAAGGTACGTGTATAATGGCTGATCAGTGGTCGTATATGTATCCAATGTTGGACGACCCAGCGGAAATGAGCCCGGATGCCCTAGGGAAATATGAGGTATCTATGAGGGTATGCCCGCAAATGGCCGATATGTTAGGGATCGCGATATTGGACACCCCGAGGAAAGACATGGTTTGGGAGTTCGTTGAGTGGATTGCGAGCCCTGAAATATCCATAGGACTGACCTTGGCATGTCCTAAGGCACCAGAGAGGGTACAGGTAGCTGAGGATCCCAGAATTGCTGGTGCTGAATGGCTCGATCCCCTTCTGGACTCATATGGACGAGTACACCCTATAATCTCGCCATGTAAAAGTCCCTTCATCGTGGAGATATATGCTGCCACGTCGTACCGTCTAGCCCAAGCTCTTACGGGAGAGATGACCCCGGAAGCTGCATGTGCGGCTGCTGCTGACGACATAGAAACTATAGTGGGTTAATGCAACAAGACATTACCCACTTCTTTTTATTTTTTATTATGTCACAACCGGTCTAATGTTAAGGATATCACAGACTGCTAATAATTCTTCCTTGATGTCCCCGTATACCATGTGGTGGTGGTTGCTCCGACAGTTTTGAAGAAACTTGTGGGGGTCTCCATCGAGCTTAACGAAGGAATGTGGCCACTTACCTCTCGCCTCCTTGAATTTCTCCTTTGGGTATTCGATGGCTTCTCCGGCAGCTATCTGCATGACATATTGGCCCTTTATCCTAGCGAGCCGTGCGAGTGTCACCCTGCCTGACTTGCAGCAAAAGACGGTGGTCGCCCCACCCGCCTTGCTTAAATATTCATACTGCCTGCCCAAGTCAACATCTTTCCTCGACTTTGCGAGCCCAGTTGGCATGGAGCCGCAATTCACGAGCCTCAAGACCCCCTTTTCCATATCGATATGGTTTACATCCGCAAAAAGTACAGGCCCCCCAGTCAATAGTTTGAGTATTTGCATTGTCAAGGCAGCGTTGACATCGCACTCACAAGATGTAACTATACCATCGTCGTTGATAAGAGAAACCGCGAGACAACATGACGCGTAATCATCGGCAACCTCGGGCATACATTTTATGCCGACAAAGTCGTAACCGTCCTCTGAGATTATTTTCTTCAAAGCAAGATATAACTTGACTGACCTTATCATAACATCATGATGGGGTTCTATCCGACCAAACTCGCTTTTGATGCGACCCAACACCTCTTCAGCTTTTCCATCTGATACATTTTGAGCTTCGATAATCAGGCGGTGCTGATCTACTTGGTCGTATTCGACGCCAAAAACATGTTTTACTTGGGTCATGTCTGCCGCTGCCGTGTACATACCTCCCGTTCTGCCGCCGAACATGCCAAAGCGCGACTTGGAAAGATGCCTAACGACCATCGCAGCTTTTGAGTACTTGGCAATTTCATCGATGACTTCAGGATTCTCAGGGGATCCATATATGAACTTATGTTTGATCCCCAGCTCATCAAGCGAGCCGTGCACTACCCCTGCTCCAGTTAGAGAGAATGATTTAGGGTCGGGCAATGCCCAAAGAATAAAAGGTAGGTGTATCTCTTCAACTGTCGTGACTATTTGGGGGGTGTAAACCCAAGTCCCTACTAAGAATATTAAACAACATGCACCTCCATCTCTAAACTCCTTGGCAGTTTCTAAAGTACTTTGAACAGTCAACGCTAGTTCCTCACGGTGCATCACCTCCAATCCTGCCCCTTTAAGTTTCTCGTGGGCTAGCCGATCCCATTTAGATGCCAGCTTCGTTTCCTCACGTGGCAAAGAAACTGTAATCAATCCAACTTTTGGGGTGATCAAATAACCCCTTTTTTTGATTGGATTTTAGCTTTTATAATTGTTTGGGTTGTATTAGAATTGACGATTGAGTCATTCTGTATGTCGGAGGCTGGATCGAGGAGGAGCAAGGTGAAAAACTATGGGGAAAAAATTATAAATAGCGACAAATTTATTGTTATCGGTATAAATTTGCGGGGTTTCCATCAGTTTTTGAGGTCGAAAAAAACCCTTGGTCTGCTTTTTGTCCTTCCAGCCGTTGTTGTTCTATTTCTAGTTTTCATTTATCCTTTAATTTACAATGTGGATTTAAGTTTCAACCAATGGAGGTTGGCGATTGGGGAGGAAAAACATTATGTGGGATTGAGCAACTACAGCTATAATTTTTCGGATCCTCTTTTCCAAAAAGTGCTGAAAAACACACTCATCTTCACAGCTGTGAGTGTCCCACTAGAAGTTGTAATAGGATTAGGTTTGGCCCTCCTGATAAGCAGAAAAATTAGGGGTAGAAGTATATTTCTAGCCATACTCTGTCTCCCCATGATGGTCGCGCCCGTGATAGTGGGGCTCACTTGGAGATGGCTTTACGCATGGGATTACGGCCTGTTAAATCCCCTGATAGGGGTGTTTGGCATGGGGCCAACGAATTGGCTAGCCGACCCCTCAATCGCTATGTTCTCAGTTATAGTCGCTGATGTTTGGGCCATGGCCCCTTTCGTATTTCTGTTCTGTTACGCCGGACTTCGGATGGTTCCCCAAGAGCGTTATGAGTCTGCAGAAATAGACGGTGTTTCTTCTTGGCAGAAATTCAGGTACATAACGCTCCCATCGATAAAGGGCATCCTTGTGATCGCTATTCTGATAAGGGCTATGGACGCATTTACAAAAATTTTTGATGTCGTGTATACGCTCACAGGAGGTGGGCCTGCCTATGCCACGGAGGTATTGCCCGTATATACCTACAGGGTTGGTCTCATATTTTTCCGGTTGGGAAGAGGGGCAAGTATAGCGATGATAACTCTTCTCGTCACAATTGTAATGATTTTAATCATACGGAAAATAATGAAGAGGTAAGGGAAGGTTATGCAAACAAATTCGAGATTTCGGGCAAAAAAAATTCTTGGAAAAATACTTATCTACGGCACCATTTCATTAGCTTTAATTGTGGTGCTTCTGCCACTTTACTGGTCACTTTCCACGTCCATCAAGCCAGAAAAAACCATTCTTCACATCCCCATCGAATTTTTCCCCAGCGGGTTCACTTTGAGTCATTACTCAAATATATTCAACATAATCCCATTCTCTAACTACCTTGTAAATAGTGCGATCATAACTGGGGGCACCTTGTTCATTTCGCTAGTGTTTGGCAGTATTGCGGCTTATGGTCTTTCCAGGTACAAGTTCCCCGGGAGCGGCGGTCTTTTAGGCCTGATCATAGGTGCTCGGATGATCCCGCCAATAGCATTTGTCATACCGCTATATTTGATGATATCCTCTTTCGGCTTGCTTGACACTCATTTGGGGGTCATACTGACTCATTGCTCCATAGTTTTGCCTTTTACAATTTGGATCATGAAAGGATTTTTCGATGAGTTACCGAGAGACTTTGAAGAGGCCGCCCTAGTAGATGGTTGCTCTAGGCTGGGCGCACTAAGAGTTGCCTTACGCCTTGCGTTACCTGGGCTGTTCGTGGCTGGGATATTTGGCTTCATAGAATCTTGGAACGAATTTATGTTCGCGCTAACGATTACCAGAAGCCCAGCATCAACGACGGCCACAGTAGGGTTAGTTGGATTGCTCCAAACTCCTTATCAAATACCTTGGGGTGAAATAATGGCTGGGGTCTTTCTTTTTACCCTACCCATATTTGTGCTCGGTTATTTTGTTGAGAAACATATGGCAAGAGTATATGTAGTCGGCACCGTAAAATAGAGCAACTTCACAGTACTGTCAGGATTCGATATTTGAATGTTAGCAGAATCTTAAGCAAGCTGAGTGAGCAAATCCCAAACGCACGCATATGCCCAATACTTTTTTAAACAGAAATCATAATTGATTATGACCTACATGAAAGTTACTCTTGAGCAGGTTACAAAAAAATTCGGCAAAACCATTGCAGTAGACAACATGAACCTAGAAATTAGGGAAAGGGATTTCTTGGTACTATTGGGACCTTCAGGTTGCGGGAAAACCACAACGCTCAGATTGATTGCAGGGTTAGAGACTTCCGACAGCGGGAATATTTACATTGGGGATACACTTGTAAATGACTTGCCCCCGAAAGATAGAAATATCGCGATGGTCTTTCAAAGCTATGCATTATACCCTTATATGTCCGTCTACGATAATATTGCATTTCCACTCAAAATTAGAAAGGTACCTAGGGAAGAGATCCGCAAAAGGGTGCGCAATATAGCGGAGTTGTTAAAAATTGAAGAGCTACTGAGCAGAAAACCAGGACAACTTAGCGGTGGTCAAAGGCAGAGGGTGGCACTAGGGCGCGCGATGGTGAGGGAACCAGATGTATTCCTGATGGATGAACCGCTTAGCAATCTAGATGCAAAACTGAGGATACATATGAGAGGAGAATTGAAAAAAATGCATCAAAGATTAAGAACCACGACGATTTATGTGACCCATGATCAAGCAGAAGCTATGAGCATGGCCACGAGAATTGCAATAATGGATCGAGGAGTTCTACAACAGGTGGGTTCCCCTAAAGAGGTCTACGATCACCCCGCAAACGCATTCGTTGGAGGTTTCATTGGAAGTCCACCCATGAACATGTGGGAAGGGGATCTCGTAGAAAAAAATGGGAAGCTGAAGATCGACACAAGTTTTTTCAGCTATCCCCTCCCCCCGGATTTGAAAGAAATCGCGGCTTCTAAAGTTACATTGGGCGTGCGCCCGGAAGATGTCACAATAGATAAGGAAAAGGGATCAAATGCCATTAAGGTTAGGATCGATGTCATAGAACCTATGGGCCGAGAGTTACTTGTAACTTTAGTCAGTGGGGATGCCACAATTAAGATGATAACACCTTCGGATAGAACCTTTCGCATTGGAGATAAACTCAAGATTAAGTTCAAAGAAGGGAAACTTCATATCTTCGAGGGGAAACCTCTTTGAGAGAAAATCCGAAAGAGATAAACGATTTCGAGCGGACCTAGGCAATTCGCAAAGTCCTGGTTGTTAATTTTAGCTGTTTGCATCTGGCCCAAGTTCGTTTTTCGGCAATTTCCAGCCCGATCAATAATTACTGATAGTGCCGTTACCCAGAACGGGAGGAAGAGCCATATTGTATACACACCAACGATCGGCATGGCGGGGCCGATGAAGAACCAAACCAGCACCAATAAGAAGCGGAATGCGAAAGTCGCCCCGAGGTTCTCCCATGTCACTTTAAAGCTGCTTCCTATGCTGCATCGGTTGTAAAAGAAGCCGAACACGTTACAGAAATTCTGTACGCGCTCAAGGTTGCGCGTCGGAAAGTAGCAATCGAAAACACGTAAACGGTCCTTGAACGTTTCAAACCATCGCTCGATGTAGTTGCGCCCCCCCCGCCTGATATCGCCATGTGTTTTAAACCAAGCCTTTTACCTAATAAGCGCAAGAACCAAAAGAAAGAACAATCTCATTTTTAAATCGATGCGCCAAAATGCAAGATACTCATGTGGATGGGTAATAATGGAATTTCGTTATTTGACGCGATGGCGGCGGCTTGCCTCAAGAGAAACACCGCCTACAGAATTGTACGTCTTTTGGTTAAAGAGGGAGGGAGAAGCGAAGAAGGTGGGTCGTAAGTGGATTTTCGCTGAGGTTAGAGCGCCATGCTCATCCCTTTAAGCGGCTCTTGATTTTCTCTCGCAAAATCTCACTTACTTTTTTACCATCGGCCCTGCCTCTGACTTCTCTCATCAAAATGCCCATTAATATTTTATGCGAGTTTTCTCCCTGCTCCCTGACTATCTCAATATTATTATCCACAATTCCAGAGACCATGCCCTCAAGCTCACGTATGGACATCGCTTTGAGACCAAGTTCATCTAGAATTTTCTCAACCTTTTCCCGTGGTTTCCTCGCTAAGGTGCTAAGGATTTGGGGAATGGGTTCCCTCGTGATTTTCCGGAGCGAGAGGAGTTTAAACGTATCCGCTAAATGCTTCTTATTGAGATTTTCAACTGGGACCCCATCTCTCCGAAGGCTTACTAGTGTTTCTTCTAAAGTAGAGGCAACTAATGTTGGATCAACACGATATTTTTTCACTATCTCTTCAAATAGACCAACATTTTCTGAAAGAGTTATACGTCTGGCTAAATCTTGGCTCAGGTCGTATTCCTTGATAAATCGCTTAACCTTCTGTTCCGGAAGTTCTGGTAGCCTTTTCCTTATCTTATTCAATCTATCTCGAGTAATCGGGATTGGTCCAATGTCCGTTTCTGGGTAAAGTCTTCCTGCACCCGGCAACGGGCGCATGAACTCAGTGTTCCCGTCGGGTAGCGCCCGACGCGTCTCCTCGGGAACCCCGTCAAGCGCTTGGTTCGCCCTATCCACGACCGCATTCAACCCGGCCTCGGCCTTCTCCTTTACATCAGCTATAAATACGACTGCATCGCCTTCAGCAGCATCCGTTATCTTCCTCAACCTATCGACCTCCTCCTGCGAGATCCCATAACCTGGAAGCTCGTCCGTATGGAAGAGGCCGCCAACCTTGCCGTAGAGCCTTGCGCAGTCCGCGAGCTCCGTGCCGAATCGCCGCCCGGGCTGCAGCTCCTTGCCTAGCAACCCCGCAAACTTGGGCAATTTGACGGCGAGCACCGCACCGCCGGCTCCAATCGCTTCGCGGATGACCCTCGAACCACTCTTGGAAAACACGTTCGTCACGTCAATCATCCTTTTCGTCACCTTTCCCGCCCTGCGTCGCCTAAGTTCATCGCGAATTTCCAAAAGGGCTAACTGCCTCTGAACCTCGCGCTCGATTACCGTCGAGATGAGCGTGAGTTCCTGCACCCCCTTAATCTCCTGGCGCGCCCCCCCAGCAATCGAGATGTTTATGTCCTGCCGGATCGTGCCTATCCCCCGCTTGACCTTGCCGGTGGCACGAAGGAGTTGTCCGATGTAGAGCGCGGCTTTGGCTGGCGTGTAAGGGGCGGAAAAATCCGGCCCCGTAGCAATCTCGACTAGCGGGATACCTAGCCTGTCCAAGCGATAATCGATGAGCTCGGCACCCTCACCCATCTTGCGCGCCGCATCCTCCTCCAAACAAATCGTTGGGATCCTGAAACGTTTGCCGTTGACCTCAACGTGGCCGTCCGTCGCCACCAGAATTGTGCGTTGGAACCCACACGTGTTGCTCCCGTCAATCACTATCTTCCGCATCGTGTGCACCTCATCGAGGGGTTTTGCGTTCAACAAGAGGGCAGCTTCAAGCGCGATATCGAGCGCTTCCTCATTAACCGGGTGTGGTGGCTCCCCATCTAGCTCGACTAGGCAAACATTGTCGGTAACCTGATACCGGAATACCTTGCCCTTGATGGCCTCCGCAAGCGCAGCTCGATCGACTTTCCCTAACTCGCTCTGCGTTGGGCGCAACCTTCGCTTCACCTCCAAGAGCGGTTCCTCGTCGCGTAGTTCCGATGGGCAGTTGCAAAACAGCTTGTGGGTGCCCAGCTCTTGGTGGATCTCAAACCCGACGCGCAGGCCCAGTTTTTCGTAATTTAATCCCATCTAGAACTCTCCAACCACCAGCCTAAACGCCAGCTTTCGGGGAAAACACTGGCTTCAAGAACGCGTCCGGCCTCGTTCGTGGGGTGATCTCGCCAGCCAGATTCGTGCGCATGATTTCCGAAATTTCGTCGAGCTTAGAAGTGTGCCCGAGTGCAAACATTAACTTGATGTAAGCTGTTTCGGGTAGCATATCCTCTCCTGGGATTACCCCAAGCTGAAGCAAATCGCGACCTGTCGAGTAAACCCTCATGTTGACCCGCCCCCAGATGCACTGCGATGTCATCACCACAGGTATTCCCCGCCCAATGGTTCGCTTGATGCCCTCGAAGAGCGATTCGGGTGCGTGACCAAGTCCGGTGCCCTCGAGCACGATACCTTTGTACCCGGCGCTGACAAGTCCATCAAGCACTTCCGATCGCATCGCCGGGAAAACCTTCACCAGCGCGACCTTTGGCTCGAATTTTCCATCCACCTTCACCCTGCCCTCGGGCTTGGCGCGGTTGTAATCGTCCCGAAAGAGCTTCAGCTCGCCATCCCGAACCATGCCGAGCGGGACATCGTTGATCGTCTGGAAGGTATCGCGGCGACTGGTGTGGCACTTCCTAACTTTGGTGCCACGATGGATCAGGCAAAAATCGTCCTCGGTTGACCCGTGCATCACCACGCACACTTCTGCGATCTCGGACCTGCCAGCAACCGTGACCGCCGAAATCAAGTTCAGTGCAGCATCGCTACTGGGCCTGTCCGAGGAACGCTGGGACCCGACCAGCACCACAGGCCTGAAGAGCCCTTTGAGCATGAAGCTGAGTGCTGCCGCGGTGTAACCCATCGTGTCGGTGCCGTGGGCGACCACCACTCCGGAGGCCCCGCTATTGAGCTCCCTTGCGACCGCCCTGCCGATCTTGACCCAGAGTTCCGGGGTCATGTGCTCGCTGAAGACATTGCAGGCCTCGATCACCTTGATGTTGGCTAGCCCTCCCAGCTCCGGAACCGCGCCGTAGATTTCTTCGGGGGTAAAAGCAGGGAAGACGGCACCCGTCCGATAGTCGACGCGAGAGGCGATCGTCCCCCCGCTCCCCACGATCGTCACGTCGGGTTTTGAGGGGTCTCGTTTTATCTTGATGGAAGGCATGCCCAACTTCGGTGGCTTGCCTTCCCCGATCTTCACGATTTTTGTCCATTTCGTAACTTTGACACCTAAATTATAACCACTTGGTAGCTTTAAGACCAAGTGAGATGTTTCCCCTAATTCGCTGCGTGGCATGAGAGCTCCCTCGTAGGAGGAACCTGCTTTTTGGATTCGTATACGATCGCCGATTTTTGCGCCGATTTTTTTCAAATACCTCGCTAACGAACCCCGATATCCATACATCGTTCACAGCCCATTGGAAATCTACTCCTTTCGCAATTTTAAATCAGATGCTTCCAAGCAGTTGTTCACTTCCACGCTTGCTTCGATACAAGGATGGAACCGAGGGACCGACTCATGCCATCTTCAAACGACTCTACGAGTTCTTCTAGCTTTTGACGGCTTCAGCGATCACAGGGTTTAATTCCTTAAACTGGGCAAGCCATCTGACCCGTTCGCCCTTGAGCTTTTTTATCTCGGCCTCAATCCACTCATTCGAGTAGAACCTCGAGAGGTCAAATTTCGACATGTCAACGCCGTCAACCTTCTTGGGCACTTGGGTGCCGAAGTTGGGGTCGTGCGCCCACTCGATGGTGCCACGAGCTATTCCCCTTATGATGGAGGCCATCTCCGGGATCTCCACCCTAAGCACCTTTTGCTTCACGACCTTTGTGCCGTTCTCGCGGGTCCCCACGAGCTCCCCGACGCCGCCAGTGTTCAGGAGATAGCACTGTATCTTGGCGGGGAACTTTTTGATAAATTCATAAAATTTATTGCCCTCCTCAGCCTCATCGCCAATGATGAATGGATTTGTCCCAACTACCCTGACCGACTCGCCAACTCGCTTGGGGTCGCCGCCCGTGCTTTCCACGGACTCGCCAAGCATAAAGGCTGCCGCGGCCTGTTCAGGGGTTAGTTTTGAGACTATTGGGACCACGGTGTTTCTCCTCGTTATAATGAAGATGAGAAGCCCATCCAGACTCTCGATTGGTGGAAGATCGAGACTCTCGCTCACGTATTTTTTGGGAAAGTTTTCTCTCGGGATTACTCCCCTAGCATTGCCCGTTAGAGTTAGATCGTCAAAGTCGACGATTCCGCGGTAATCCACCATCACATTCTCCAGAATCGTGTTACGCTTGATCGTCGCTCGGTAGAGCAAGGGCTGGGTTTTCGGATTCAGCCCCTCGGTTTTTAAATAAAACGCTTTCTCCGGTCCCAGCACGGAGCAATCCGGCTTCATGAAAACAACATCGTCCTGAACTATCTCGACCCCCTCTCCGGGCCCCTTCAAACCGTGATTATGGCAGGTGTGGGTTGTCTTGCCGGTTGCAGTTAGGCCGAAAATGAGGGCACCGTATTTCTTAATTTTTCCTGTTTTCGCATCCCGTGCGCGGATTATCTTGGAGCCCGCATGTAATCCCAGCATCCCTCGCTTTTTTGCATGCCACATTGCCATGCGCAGAAAAGCCTTTTTGCACTCGCCGATATAGTTCGTGCCCAGCGCATAGGTGACCCCTATCTCTGGGAATACCAGCGTCTGCATGTCCTTAGACTGCCATTCGGGGATCATAACAAGGTAGAACTTCGGTTCCCTCGGTTTTTTCCCAGGCGGTGCGAGCAACGTGGCCCAGGCGTAGGCGACGCGCGCCATCTCCCTAAGCTGCGTGGATATAAAAAGCGTGCAGTGAGGAGTAAACTCCGACTCACCCATCGTGCGCTCCACGCAGAGGAAGGGGACCCGTTTCATGTAAGCGTGGACGAGTTCTAGAGTTTGCGGCAGCTTTTCCAAGAGTTCCTTTTGCTTTGGAGTTGGGTTTCCCTGTCTAACTTCAGGGCCCCCCACGTACACCGTTAATGGGGCAATCCTATGCTTGACCATGGTGTGGAACACGATGTTACCCCACTTGGTACGAACTCCATATTTCTCCGCTTCCCTACGAAGTTGCCCGTAGGTGGGGTGCCAGACGTTCGGTTGGTCGCGTAGTCTTGTTGCCGCGCCAAGAACCTTTTTTAGCGCTTGCTCCATTCAGATACCCCATTCTTTTAAAAGGTTAATCTTTTAAGTCTTTCTGTTAACAAAATGTTAATGGTGTAAAATGAGGGAATTGGACAAAAAAATCCTCCTTCAGCTCATAAAAAACGGGGGCCAAACGGTCTCCGAGATAGCGAAAAAAGTGGGGACGACGAGACAGACCGTTGCAAAAAAGATAAGGCAATTTAGAGAGACGGGTGTGGTGAACTCATTCGTGGCGAAATTGGATCCCAAGAAACTTGGCCTGGGCACGAAGGCGTACGTTTTCCTGCATGAGGATCCTCGAGTTGAGCTCAGGCGGAGAAACGAGATGGCGATTAAAAAAATGGGTCAAGTGTCCGGTTTTTACCGCCTATTCGGGAGATACAGCGCGATATTGCAGGTTTGGACCAGAAACAGCGAGGAGCTGACAGCCCTCGTCAAAAAGATTCATAGATTAAAAGGCGTGAGGGAAACTGAAACATTCATAGTCCACAGTACGGTGAAGGACAACCCTGAGGAATCATTTGCGCAAGTTCTAAAATCCTGATCGAATTTGCGACCGTTGGCTCAGCCCCTTCACCATGTACGGTCCTTCCAGTTCATAGCCGAAGCGTCGATAGTAGTTCCGCATCCCTATGCCCGAAAGCACGATTATCCTTTGCGCATCGAACTCCTCTTTAGAGATCCGCTCAGCTTTCTTGAGCAGTTTCGCGCCGTAGCCGCGATGCTGCCAGCCCTCCTTCGGTTCTGCGCCGACGGGAACGAGCGGGCCATAAACGTGGAGTTCCCGCACGAGCGTCGATCTTACCTCCTTGATTTCTGGCCTATGTGCGCTCTCGGAGGGATACCTGAGCCTGAGCAACCCAATTAGGATATCTTGTTTTATGTCCTCGCACGACAGAAACACCTCCTCGCCATCGGACGCGCGATATCGATCAACCATCAACTTTATGTCATCAGGGTTTGGCGTCACCCCTAATTTGTACTCGATGTGCCCAACCTCCCGACAGCGAATGCACCTGCAGCGCCCTCCTTTCTCCCGAAGCCTTTTCTGAACGAGGTTGCGCAAGTCACCGCGCTTGACTCCTGCGGCTATCAAATTTGCAGGAATGTCCCGTTGAATCCGCTGAATCCTTACCCACGGCGGCACCCGCTTTTTCACTTCGGCGATGAGGTCCACCACCTGCTCGAGCGGGTATGGCGCGTACTCGCCTCGTTGCCATAGCTCACAGAGCTCGGTGTGGGGCATGACGAGCGTTGGATAAATTTTGATCGCATCCGGTTTGAATCGTTCGTCCTCAAAAACTGTTTCGAACATCTCTATGTCGCGCTCATAGCTCGATCCGGGAAGATTCGGCATGTAATGGTGTGCCACCGTGAACCCGGCATCCTTCGCTATACGCGTTGCCTCAGCCACATCCTCAACCCTGTGCCCCCTCTTTACCAACCTGTAGATATCGTCGCAAAGCGTCTGCACGCCAAGTTCGACGCGGGTGGCACCGAGACTCAACGCTAGATCGATGTGGGGCTCCTTGGAGTAATCGGGCCTAGTTTCAATGGCTATGCCGCTATTTCTGATCGATGCGACCTCTGCGGCTTGCTGGGCCTCCTCTATATCTTTTGCATCTGCCCCCGACATCGCGTTCAGGCACCGCGTGACGAACCACCGGAGGTAATCGGGTGGGTAGGCGAGGACGGTGCCGCCGAAGATTATCAGCTCGACCTTGTCCACGTCGTGCCCGATCGCGCGAAGCTGCTCGATCCTGCCCTTCACTTGGGTATGGGGGTCATAACCGGCCTGCAGGGCGCGAGCAGATGCTGGTTCATGACCGGTATAGGATGATGGCGTGCCAAAACTTGGACCCCCAGGGCAGTAGGTACAGCGTCCATGGGGACAAGCCCGTGGTCCCACCATTACCGTGATTACCGAGACGCCTGAAATCGAGCGCACAAACTTTCTCCTGAGCAATCCCCCGACCTTAACTTTTTCTTCCGGGGAAACCGCGGCCAAAATTTCGGAGTTGCTCGGCACTCTTCGAAGCCCGAACTCGCGACAGACCTCGATCTTGGCCCTAGCTAGCCCTCGTGCATCGATAACCTCTCCGCTCGAAATCCTTTGGAGGATCTCCTGGCAAGCTGCAGGGAAAGAGTCCATTCTATCCCTTACTTTAATCTACACCCAAGTCTATTTCCTTGACGGTGGGTAAGTGAAGGTCGAAGAGCTGTGCGAGAAGTATGGACTGCCCAGTGAAGTTGCCGTTGCTTTAGAAAAATCGAGAATAACCACACTTTACCCGCCACAAATAGATGCGGTGAAAAAAGGCGCCCTTGATGGAAAAAATCTCGTGCTGGCGATCCCCACCGCGAGCGGCAAGACACTCGTCGCTGAGTTCTGCATGCTGAAGTCCATTTTAACCGCGGGGGGGAAATGCCTCTACATAGTCCCGCTTCGAGCGCTGGCGAGCGAGAAGTATGAGGAGTTCAAGAAAAAATATGGGCCCCTAGGAGTAAAAGTTGGTATCGGCACGGGGGATTTCGATGTCGTTGATCCAAAGCTCGCTCGCTACGACATCCTGATCGCAACTTCCGAAAAAGTCGATTCCCTGCTCCGCCACCGCGCAAAATGGCTCGCCGATATAATCTCGGTTGTGGTGCTGGACGAAATTCACCTGATAGGTGACCCGGGGCGGGGACCCACACTAGAAATCTTGACGGCTCGGCTTCGGCAGGTAAAACCAAATCTCCAGGTACTCGCGCTCAGCGCCACCATAAAAAATGCGGATGAAATCGCGGGGTGGCTTGACGCGGAGCTCGTCAAAAGCGAATGGCGTCCAGTCCCCTTGAAGAAGGGGGTGTATTACGGCGAAAGGATAAAGTTCGACGACGGGAGTAAGCGGGCGATAAAAGCCAAAATTAAAGATGAACTCGCGGCACTGACAATTGATACCCTTCGGGAGAAAGGGCAAGTGCTGGTTTTCGTCAGCACCCGCCGCTCGGCCCAAACCGCGGCTGTGCTCGTAGCAAAAAATGCTCGGGAATTCCTCTCCGCTGAAGAGTGTAAGGAGCTCGCCGCAGTTGCCAAACGTATTGAGGGTGCTTTGGGCGAATCAACCCGAACGTGCCGTCTTCTGGCTGATTGCGTCCGGAATGGTTCAGCGTTTCACCACGCCGGACTCCATCACGCCCAGCGAAAAGCGATCGAAGATGCATTTAAACAAAATTTGATAAAGGTGATCTGCGCGACTCCGACCCTTGCCGCGGGCGTAAATTTACCCTCACGTCGAGCGATAATTCGCGATTACAGACGCTACATCGAGCCATATGGGATGCAATTTATCCCAGTGTTAGAGTTCCATCAAATGTGCGGGCGCGCAGGCCGGCCGAAATACGACAAATATGGCGAAGCCGTGCTCATCGCAAAGGGAAAAGGTGAAGTAAGGGCCCTTTTCGAGGAGTTCATCCGAGCCGAGCCCGAACGGATAACATCCAAGCTCGCGACCGAACCTGCCCTTCGAACCCATGTGCTCGCCTCGATCGCAGCGGGTTACGTGAACGATGTCAACGGGTTGCTGGATTTCATGAAGCAAACTTTCTTCGCCTACCAATACAGCGTTAGTGATGTCGAGCGAGTCGTCGAGCGAGTGCTGGATTTCCTTGAGCGGGAGGGAATGATCCGCAGCCAAGGAAAGCTTTTGCTCGCGACCCCATTTGGCGAGCACGTTTCCCGCCTCTACATCGACCCGTTATCCGCGGTCATCCTCCGCGACGGCATCAAAGGCATTGCTGCCGGAGGACCAACGCCCCTCGGCCTGCTCCACCTCGTTTGCCATGCGCCCGATATGGGGCGCCTTTACCTGAGACGACATGACTACTCAGACCTAGAACTGTTCCTCAAGGAGCATGGAGATGAGTTCCTAACACAGATTCCCGATCCATACGACGAGCCAGACCGATACGAGTTCTTCCTGGCGGAGGTGAAGACCGCTCAAATGCTTCAAGCTTGGCTTGATGAAACCCGCGAGGACGACATTCACGAGCGATTCGGCGTGGGGGCCGGCGACATCCGAAGAAAGGTGGATACCGCTGAGTGGCTGCTCTACGCCGCCCACGAACTCGCCAGGTTGCTCAAGATCAAGCCCGCGCTGACCCCGCTTAGGAAGCTACGCGAGCGGATTCGCTATGGTGTCAAGGAGGAATTGCTGGAGCTTGTGCAACTTCGGGGTGTGGGTCGCGTACGAGCGCGGAGCCTTTTCAAAGCGGGATATCGAAGGCTCGCGGACATTAAACGCGCGGACGAAAGGGAGCTAGCGCGGGTGCCCTACATCGGCACCGAGATTGCGCCAAGTATCACACGACAGGTAAAAGGAATGGCAAGTTAGTGGCTAGGATGTAAATGTGCTGAAGTTTGAGATGAGAATTGTATCTTAACAACCGCAAAGTTCGGAAATATACTTTTGTTCGCCTATTGGCCCAGTTTCAGCTAAGGATGGGCGCATGAGGTGGGTCATCCGGAAGAACCAATGATAGGCAGACGGCTTTAGAACTTCCATTTGCGCCGATGAGGAGTCCCCCTTGTGTCCAAAATCTTTCACATCTCCCACGATTCCCTGTTCTACATTAACGAGGTCGAATCCCTTTAGCTTCCCACATATCTCGAGCCTTTGTTTGGTTAGTGGGATGCCCAGAAACTTCATAATCTCTGTCGCCTTCTTCTCAATGTCCTCGCGCTCGGGTAGTTTCTTGAGTACTTCTACTGGCAAGCTACTTGGACCTTTTTTTCGTGCGAGTTTCTCCAACTCCCCTTTCCACTCGTCTAATACTCCACGCTCACGGGCCCAATCCTCGAGAAGCTTATATGCGCGAGTGTAGAAATCGTCGGGTTCCTCTCGCTTCTCCTCACCCATATCATCGCCACTTGAATTATTTGCGGAAGCATTAAAACACCGCCCACCTGCCCACAGTTTTAAGTCCGAATCCCAAATTTAATAGAGGGGGGCCAATACTAGCAGAACTATGGTGCTCAGAGTACCTCCCAGTCGCAAAATCTTGTTTTACATTATTGTTGCCATAATATTGGCGAAATCGTTCGGGTAGAACCACTTCATGGCCCCCTATTTTACCGCTACTTTTTTGTGGTGTTTTAGGGTTTATTTGGACTTTTTATCGGTATTTTGGCACTTTTCATCAATTTTATTCAGACTTTTTCCCACTTTTTCGGGCTTTTCTTCGACTTTTTCAGGACTTTTTAATCGATTAAATGCTCTTCAACTTCCAGGATATGGGGCGGATTTTATTAACTTATCCTTATAACATCTATCTTTTTTCTTTAGATAAGCTTCTCTTTTAGTTGCATCCTTTCTTTCTGTAAAGTTTTCGACATATACTAACTGAAATGGTCTTCTTCCTCTAACGTATTTACTACCGACACCGTATCTATGTTCTTGTAATCTTCTTGTTAGGTCGTTAGTGTAGCCGGTATACAATGTATTATCATCTAGCTTTAAGATATAGACATGCCACATTATTTACCTACCTCCTCATAGGCTTCTGTTGTCTTTTACCAAATAGTATTTGATTCGGGTTCTCCCGTATGACCCGTCTCGTGCGCCCGCCCGTGGATAATGGTAATTTAACTTTCGGATACGAGGCGAACCTAGCTACCGCTAACCTATACAAGCAGCCCAAAAATCTACGTCACCCAGACGAGCTTATGGGTCCCTTAGTATTTTCGGTGTTTTTGCCAGCATTCCCTGCAATAAACAGGTCTGCCCTCGGTCGGCTGGAAAGGGACCTCGCATTCCTTGCCACAATCGGCGCATGTCGCCTTGTGCATTTCACGTGGTCCAGACCTTCTCGGCCCACCGAACCTTTCGCCATATGCCATTTTCTTATTCTCCTTTTTTTTCTTGGATACAACTCGAAAAAACAGCTCAGCTGTTTAATCTAGGACTTTTTCGAAAAGCCCAGCGTATCCTCGTTTAGTTTAACTGGGGCACTTAAATAATGCGGTGTTGGGGAATAAGTTTAAACCACCGCTTAGAACTACCGAAATCAGACAGTTTTCTCAGCAAGTTTTGGTTTAATACTTCTTATGATCTTCTCGAGCTCTGGTACCCCTTGGCCCGTCGCTGCAGATATGAAAATGGCTTCTTTACATAATTCTTGAACCTCTCGCACCCGCTGCTCATCGAGCAAATCAGTCTTGTTTATCACCACTATGACGTTCGAGAATGTATTTCGGACATCCTCAAGCAGGTGAAGCTGGTGCTCGAACTCATAACCGCAGGTTCCGGATGGATCCAGCATGAAAACCGCGACATCCGCGAGGTGGCGAAGCGCAGCTATGGCTTGCCGCTCGACGGGGTTACGCTTCGCAAGTGGTCGATCGAGCAGCCCGGGCGTGTCGATGACCTGGTAGCGCTTGTACCCGCGCTCAAAATATCCCAGATTCAGCCCCTTGGTGGTGAAGGGATAAGGGGCTATCTTTGGCTCTGAGCCTGTGAGCCGCCGAAGCAACATCGTCTTGCCCACGTTTGGGTAGCCCGCTATGACTATGGTCGGCATTTCAATGAAGACGGATGGGAGATCAGCTAGCTTTCCCTCCGCCTCCCGCAGGATCGCCAGATGGTCGCTCGCTCGCCTCACGGTGGAGGAGATTCGGCCGTAAGCCTGCCTTCGGATGGCGGATGTCCCACCAAGTGAGCTCACAGCTCGAAGTCTTCGAATGTGCTCGCGCTCAAGCCTCCTTATTATTTTAGCGGTGCCATCAATAGCTCCGAGCGACTTCCGCACGTCATCTACGTTCACCAAGGCGGCCACGAGCTCTTTATAAAAAGGAGGCAGGTTGGAGAGCGATGGCGTAGCCGTGACGAGCTTTGTCAAGGTTTCTCTGATGGTCTGGCTCATCACCCTGATGCGCTCGGCCTCTCGCTGCTTGGCGATCTCGATAGGTTTCCCTCTCGCTCGCAGGGCATCAGCTGCCCTCGATGCCCGCCTAAATGCTCTGGTCAGGAGCTCATCGGGGCTTGGAGCGGCTAGAAGCCTTCTAAACTCAAGCTTTTTTGCCAAGGATGCACCAACCTGTCTAGTTGTTCAGAGCAGAT
>DAOUSU010000064.1 GCA_030627035.1 Hadesarchaea archaeon | reverse complement strand
TTAAATTTGCCAAAGTTCAGCAGTTATAAATTGCGGTCAGTCATTCAGGAGAGCGAAGATTTTGAATCAATCATCACAAGTGTTTCGCAAATGCCCGAAACACTATTCAAGCATGCAGCCTAAATCTTCGCGGTGTCCCCACGAGGAAGATCGATCGGGTCCCGCGCGAGGTCCTGCACCGCTTCTACGGGCGTGGCGAGCGGTTCTTCAACCAGAAGGGGCTCTCCAAGACATGTGGACTCTCGCTGGGGACGATAAACCCTCTCATCGCCCGTCTTGAACAACTCGGAGCAATCGAGCGAAAGCCGCTCGGGTTCCGCCTCATCGACCCGAAGCGGGCCCTGCTCTACTGGGCGGTCACCCGGGAACTCGCGAAGGATGTCACCTACACCACCTTCGTCCCCACAACGATCGAGGAGCTGGAGGCAGGACTACCGCGCGGTGCAATCCTCACCGCCTACTCCGGCTTCCGCGCCAAGCTGGGGGCAACGCCCGCCGACTACGAGCAGGTCTTCGTCTACACCTATGCTGACGAGATGCGACGCTTGTTCAAACCTACCGGGAGGGAGAAACGGAATTTGTTTGTGCTGACCCCCGATGAGCACCTTCAGCGCCTGAGCGAGGGGGGAATCGCCCCGCTAGTTCAAATCTACGTCGACCTCTGGCAGCTGGGGGCTCACGCCAGCCGATTCGTGGAGGAGCTCGAGAAGAAGTTAGCGCTTGCACCAATCCGGGCGCTCGAGGGGGTTGCGAGGGCACCCGAGAAAAGGCGGGGCACCTGATAGCACCATACATTTAACCATCAAATTCGGGATTTGTTTTTATCGTTATCTTATGCGTTACGTGTAAACATCCACGCACACTCAAAAATTGAAGTTTCTTCGAAAGACCCACCTCGGTTACCTGAACTGTTTTTATCGATGGACCTTTCAAGTTGCATTAGGGACGATTTTGCGGTCGAAGCTAGACGTGATCGCGGTTGGAAACCTCAACATCGACCTGATCGGCAAGGCCGAAAGGCTCCCGGCGCGAGATGAGAAGCTGCTGTTGGAGGAATTCGTCAAGCGGCCCGGTGGAGGCGCCGCGAACTTCGCCATCGCATGTTCCAGGCTCGGTCTCAAGTCGGGTTTCATAGGATGCGTGGGAAACGACGAATTTGGGGAAGAGCTCCTCGCCGACCTTAAACGCGAAGGTGTGGACACGGCAAGAATCGAAGTTGTCGATGCGCCGACCGGGCTAGTTTTCGCCCTCTCGACTCCCAAGGGCGATCACTTCCTGCTCGCACATCGGGGCGCGAATTCGTTCCTAAAGCCCGAAGACATCGATGAGGGTTACATCGGGGGGGCGAAGCTATTGCACGCGAGCAGCGTCACCCCAGAGGTAGCGCTCGCTGCGGGTTCGAGGGCCAAAGGAGCGGGGATCCGGGCCTCGCTGGACCTCGGGGCTGAGTTGGCCGAGCTTAAGAAACGCGATCTGCTCGGCATCGTCGAACTTTTTGACGTTTGCTTCATGAATAGGAGATCTTACAAAAAGGTCTTTGGGAAAAAGCCTAACAAGAAGGGGATCCTAAGAATTTTTCCCGAGAAGCTTGGGGCCTTGGTCGTAACCATGGGCAGCAGGGGCGTTATGGCGACGGATGGCTCAAGGGTTGTCGTTCGTCCGCCGTATGAAGTCGAAGTTAAAGATTCAACCGGTGCGGGCGACGCCTTCGCAGCGGCATTCGATGCGGTTTGGCTACAAAGCGGGGACCTGAAAAAATCGGTTGAATATGCACTAGCCGAGGCCGCGATCAAGATCCAGCACATCGGGGGGAGAGAGGGATTGCCGATCATGGAGGAGCTCGAGGAGTTCGTTCGGGAAAGAACGAAAACAAAACATTAGAGTGATGGGGCCCTGAGTATGACCGCGATTGAAATCGAGATACTCGGAATCGTTGCCGCCTGTTTAGTAAACGTGGCCTCCTTTCCGCAGATACTGAAAACAGCCACGACGAAGCAGGTCAGGGGTCTCTCCTTATCGTTTTGGATAATATTGCTCACGGGTGCCTTCCTCTGGATCGTTTACGGAATTTTGATTCACGGGGTTGCCCTCATTTTGTCCAGTGTTGTGAGTTGTGGTATGTGCTTGACGATGATTGCGTTGATTTTGAGGTATAGGTGATGACCGCATCGATTGCCAGACTTTACCAAACCCGGCGCACATTTTGCACGAGGTCCGTTACCCGCCGCCTATCTACCGGGTTCGTGGTTATCCCATCAACCTTTAGACTAGTCCCCACGATCGCTCCATCGCATCGCTCAAGTGTTTCTACCGCGTTTGTCTTGTCTATGCCACTCCCAGCGAGGACTGGAGTATCTGGAACGGCTCCCTTAACTTTGACGAGGTCCTCGAGCTCGACCTTGGCCCCCGTCCGAGGCCCCGTGACTATCAGCGCGTCTGCCATCCCCCTATGAACCGCATCTGCCGCCATCTCTTCTAGGGGCCGAGGAACTAGCGATGCGGCATGCTTCACATATACATCCGCAAAAATCTTGATTTCCTCCGCCCTCAAGCGACGACGATATCGAAGCAGTTCGGGTGCGCAGGCCTCGATGATGCCTTGGTCTGTCATCATCGCGTCGGTGAACACGTTCACACGTATGAATTTGCCGCCGCAGGCGCACGCCACCGCCAGGGCGGCCTTGGCGTCGTTCCTGAGGACGTTGACGCCGACGGGAACGCCAACTTCGTCGATCACGCTTCTAACGGCCACCGCCATAGCAGAAACCGTTTCCGGGGGCACGTTTGCCTTGAAGTAGGGGGCATCCCCCAGGTTCTCGACGATCAAACCGTCTATCCCTCCGGCCTCCAAAGCCTTGGCATCTTGGGCCGCCCGCTCCAGGATACGGGCAAGCCCCCGATCCCCGAACCCAGGCGAGCCCGGCAAGGGTAGGAGGTGGACCATTCCGACGAGCGGCTTTTTCACCTTGAATAACTCTTTCAGAGTATTTTGCGCTTTCACGGTTTTCATCCCATTTTTATCAAGAACTTCGGCTCCTAAATTTTTGCTGTTTTTAAAAATTCCTCGACTTCCTGCCTCACGGGTAAGGCAGATCTGGCCCCGGCCTTCGTCACCGCGAGGGCCCCGACTGCGTTGGCGAATCGAGCGGCCTCCTCGAGCCCCCGTCCCTCGATTATCCCCACGAGAAAACCCGCGGCAAAGGCATCGCCTCCCCCCGTCGTGTCCACGACGTTCACGCGGAAAGCTGGAGAGCGGACCCTCTGCTCCCTGCTTAGGATAAAACAGCCCCTACTCCCCCGCTTCAATGCAACGGTCTTCACCCCCGATTCAAGGATACTCTCCGCCGCTTTCTCGGGGTCCTCAATACGCGCCAACCGCTCGGCCTCGAGTTCATTTAAGAAAAGCAGGTCGATGGATCGCAAAATCGAGCGCACCCGGTCCGCAGCTTCCATCGCCGTCAGAACTCCAACGTCAAGGGATACAAAGACCCCTGCCCCCCTCGCCGCTTCAAGGAGCTCGAGGGCGGCTTTCCTCTGGGCCTCGCTGAGGAGCGTGTACCCGGAGATGTGAAGCACGTCGACGTTTTTGACATAGCCCACATCGATTTCCCCAGCGGAAAGGTTGACGTTGGCGCCACGAAAGCCGTACATCGTCCTTTCGCCCTCCTCGGTTATCGCTATGAACATGAGCCCAGTCCCGACTTCTTTGTCGATTTGCAACTGGCCGATGTCCACCCTCTCTTTTTTGAATTCATCGATCAAGAAATGGCCAAATGGGTCATCGCCAACCCTCCCGATGAACCCTGAACTCAGGCCCAAGCGGGAGATTGCGACCGATAGGTTGGCCGCAGAGCCTCCCGCGTGTCTCTCGAGCCGGTGAGTCCAAACTTCCCCTCCTTTACCCGGAAGGGATGCGATGGGAGCTATGAGATCAACGTTGGCATCCCCTACGGCCACCACGGATAATTTCACGAGATCCCACCAATGCTTCGGGGATAAAACGTTTATTTAGTAGTGATACTCATCCTTCATCGAATAAAAATTTGGTGAAATCGTGTCCGAGTGGGTGGAAAGGCTTTACGGCAAGCGTCTAAAGTCGCCCAAGGAGATCTTCGGGGTTGAAAAGCCGATCATCGGAATGGTGCATTTGATACCGCTACCCGGCTCGCCTGGCTACGACGATTATGGAATGGATACGATCATCGATAGAGCTCTGAAGGATGCGGAGGCGCTCGTCCAAGGCGGGATCGATGGAGTAATGGTTGAAAACATGTGGGACCTCCCATACTACGTCGGGGATAGAATTCCGCCCGAGGGGATCGCGGCTCAAACGGTTGCAGCTAAGGAGGTGACCAAAGCCGTGGACGTTCCGGTTGGAATCAACGTTATCCATAACGGTGGGCGGGTTACCCTTTCGATAGCAATGGCGGTCGGGGCGAAGTTCATCCGGGTATGTGCATACACGGGGGCGCTCGTTTGGGATACCGGTGAGTTCGACCGCGGCAACGCGGCCGATTTGCTCCGATTCAGAAAGGATTTGGGGGCGGAGCACATCAAAATTTTCGCGGACGTCTGCAAGAAGCATGCGGTCATGTTTCCGGGGATAGACCTGGAGACCCACGTGAGCTGGACCGATTTTTACCTCGCCGATGCCATCGTCGTCACGGGAAAAATGACTGGCGTACCGGCCAAGCTCGAAGAAGTCAAGAGGGCAAAGGAGTTGGTTCCGAACTGTCCGGTCCTCGTCGGTAGCGGGACGGACAAAAACAACATCGCCGAATTCTTAAGATATGCCGATGGGGCGATCGTCGGAACGGGTCTAAAGGAGGAAGGGGTCACGCAAAATCCCGTCAGTGCCCAACGGGTAAGGGAATACATGAGAGTTGTTCGTTCATTCAGAGAAAGGTGCAAAGGGCCGAAGGGTTAGAGTAAACAAATTTCCCAAAAGACGTGGGTTCGGTCGGTTGATCATATCGTTATGGCTTCGATTCCCTTGAACTCACAAAAATCTTTTATCAGCGATTTCAGGTTCCCGAACGTCAGGATTTGGTGGTTGCCCAAGCTTTTTTCAATGAATTCCCCCACCTCCCCCTTCAACCGAACCTCGACCTGAGTCCTGCATAACTCCGGATCCCGCATGTCGCTCCTCACGATCTCGCCGGGCGCTATCGTCATTTTGTTCAGTTTAGCCCCCCATCTGACCAAGGTTACATCCCCCAACTTGGTAGGCCCCCTGATGCCCACGCATTTCCCCGACTCGAAGTGATCCACGATGGAAGCTCGGGC
>DAOUSU010000067.1 GCA_030627035.1 Hadesarchaea archaeon | reverse complement strand
TTTAAAGCATTTTCAAATATTCTCGAAAGCTCGTCTAACATTTCGCCGCAGACGTTTTGCCGCTCGTAGGTGAGCGGCAGTTGTGAAGAATTTCACGGAGGGTGAGATCTCTCGCTTGCTTGAAGCTTATTCGGGCTTGAGGAGGGGTGAGTCCCTGCGCACCCTCAGGCAGCTCACGAGATTTTTCACGCGGAGGCTAGGGCTGAAGTTGCCTCAAATCTCGACCGACGACTACATCGACCGATTTGCGCGCCAGCTTGGATTATCCGAGCAAGCGATCGTGCGCGCCCATGAGCTTTGCAAAGCTCTGCCGAAAAAATTTAAACAGACGAGGCCCCCTCTCCTGCTCGCGGCTATGACGTTCTACATTGCTGCCGAGGCAACGGGGGAGAGGGTAACCCTCAGAAAAATCGCTGATACAATGGGGGTTGGGGTCTCAAGCCTTTCCAAGAACTTGGCGCACATCAGAAAATTCAGTTGCCCGCGAGGGATGACGATCGTTCCCTCCTCTGTTGTGCCGACTTCTTCGGTTTTCTTCCGAATGTACAGCATCCCAGTCAGCGCAGCCATGGCCGCATCTAACTCGTGCTCGCTAGCATTTTCTCTCAGGTGGAATCCCTTTCCTCTCAACTTGGCGACCCACCGCTGCCGATCGGAAGTTTTGAAGAAAATCATTCCCGAAGTTCGTGGGTGTACTTCAATCACCAAAAGATCTTTTGCCCGAAATTCATTCGCGAGGCGCATCCCCCGCTCCGTGAGCGACCGCATGCCTCCCAAGGTTGGCGGGAGAACACGAAAACCCCGTTCGATTAGCGAGACGTCGGCTTTCCTCAAGTTGCCGCGTTTCGGAAGGGTGAGGGGGGCATCGATTGCTATCATCGAAGGATGCTCGCGCGCGCAGAGGCCGATCAGATCCTCATCGGAGTAAACCAAGCGCATGTTGATCTCTCGCCCGGAAATGAGGGCAAAACCGCTAGGGTTCTTCGCTAGCCCGGCTAAATCGATGCCAACGACCTTCATGCGACCATCAGAATTATAAACTCTGGGACTTGAAACTTTGGGCGGGGGAAGAATGGCGAGCATCAGATGGCTGGGTCACTCAGCATTTGAGATAATTACCGATAAAAAAGTTATTTTGGTTGATCCATTCCTCACAGGAAACCCGAAGGCGGCGATAAAGGCATCCGACATCACGAGGGCCGACATCGTTTGCGTCACCCACGATCACAACGACCACATGGGCGATGCGCTGGAACTCTGTAAGCGCACTGGCGCAACCTTCGTGGGGATCTATGAACTCGGTACCTATGCGCAGGTTCAGGGCGTCTCCGATGTCGTGGCAATGAACATTGGCGCAACCGTCGAGGTAAAGGAGACAAAGATCTCGATGGTTTAGGCCTTCCACTCGGCCACTCGCGGCTCGCCGGTTGGCTTCGTGATCGATGCCGGCAAGGCGCGCATTTATCACGCAGGCGACACTGGGCTTTTCAGCGATATGCGCCTTATAGGCCAGCTCTACAGGCCCGAGATTGCATGCCTCCCCATCGGCGGCTACTTCACCATGGGTGCCCGTGAGGCGGCTGAGGCGGTGGCTCTTCTCTCGCCAAAAGTCGTCATCCCCATGCACTATCTAACTTTTCCAGTGCTGGCGCAATCCGCTGATGATTTCGTCAATGCTGTACGAGAAAAGAAACTCAGGGGCCAAGTAATTGTCCTGAAGCCCGGGGAGAGCTATAATTTTTGAGTTCATCCCTTGAGCACCGCGGCCACGATCATCGGAAAAATGACCGTGACATCGCCTATCACTGTCACGATTTTTGCACGAGGGGCAAGTTTTCCCCACGATTTTGCCTCCTCGAGCGTGGCACCGCTTAGCCCACCCGGCTCAGGACGATCCATCGTGATTTGGATCGCATACTCGAATGCCTGGGGAGCAAGCAACATGCTCTGGAGCACGAAGTTCTTCGCCACGCCCCCACCGAGCAACACCGCCCCAGGCTTCTTCGCGCCGTACGCCAGTTCAACGATCTCACGCACATCGCGCAGGCAATCGATGTTGAGCTCGTGGTCCTGCGAGTAGAGCCACGCCTGAAGCCCGAGGATGGAATCCGCTATCGCCGGACAGAAGACCGGCACATTTTTCTCAGCGGCGGCTTTCAGGAAGGAATTTTTGTCGTCTAGGCGCGAGCCTATCCTACGCAGGAGCTCGGCCGAAGACATCCGCGTGCCCTCCTTCGTGACCTCGGCGAACATCGGCTGAATTCGATCTTCAAAGAGTTCGAAAGCGCTTTGAGGGATGTAGACATCGAAGATCCGGCTCATCCCCCGCTCGCGCAGCTTGACATCGTCGGCCAAGGCTTCACCGCGCTCGTGATAGCCGCCGAATGCCTCGATGAGATCATGGGTGACGTTCGCGCCGGTGGTGACCAAGACGCTGGTAAGCCGTTCGTTGATAACCTGGGTTAAAACTCGGCGGAGGCCTCCAGGAACCACCGCCCCCCCGACCCCCATGAAAATCGTCGAACCGGCCTCGAGCATCTCGCGATAAATTTCAACCGCCTTTGCAACTCTCCCGGCACTGAAGACGCCCGATTTTTCCATCTCCTTCACGAACTCGTCGACCCGCATTCTAGGCTTGAGCTCGATGTGCTCGACGCGCTTTTCCATCAGTATTTCCTCCTTGGGTACGCGACTCGAATCAATGGGCGAGCCAAATGCCTCCTTGCACGGGGAGGAACCTCAAATGCACCTGGCTTGACTTCCCTTTTCACCCTCACGATTCTCGCCGCATCAACTGGCGCCTTAATTTTACATCGTTTACACGAATATCCCTTGCCCCTCCCCTCCGACTTCATCCCTTTGCCGCACCGCGGGCAAGTTGGGTTTATCTTTCGCGTCACGGGCACAAGTTTCAGGACGGCAAGTTTTTCCAAATTGATGGTTAGCGGCAACCCTGGCCTCTTTTTGACTCCACCATGGGCGACGATCTCATCACCGACCACAAGTTTTCTAGCGATGTTGCGGAACTGATGCGTTGGCTCATAGGCGGCGCAGTCGATCTCCCCAGTCTCGTCTCGCATGCGAAAGATAACGTGGCCCCCCGGGATCACCTTTGGCGCCCCACAGACCTTGCCTTTGACGATCACCGACCAGTAGGGCTTGACCTCCGCGATTTTCGCCCGCCTCAGGTGCTCGTCCGTGCCCTGGTTTGTCTTGTAGACGATGAAGCGCTCGATTGGCTCCAAAGCCTTTACAAGTTTGTGAGCTCTCAGCACGGCTTCGGCGCTCTCCCCACGGATGCCGTAAAGGATCGGGCAGGGGGTGTGGGGAGTGATACGAATCTCTCCGGTGAATGGATCCAGATTGTCGAATGTGTTTGGGAAAGTTTCGGCGCTCATTTCAACAACTGATGCAGCGTCGACTTTTCTTGGAGTTCCTCGATTTTCCGGCGTGCGATACGCGATGAGTTCACAAGTCCAGTCCCGCTCGAGGGTGTTGCCGATGGCCGCTAGCGCGCCGATGATCCCGCGCCCGAGCTTGAACTTGTGTGTTTCCGCACCAATCTCCCACGCGAGCGCTTCAGCTTCTTCGATGGTCACGACATCTTGCACAACTTTTTTTGAAAATAATTTCAGTTTGGCAGGGGTTTTTTCGCCTTGATAAAACACGACCCCTGGATTGGTGGTCTCAACGTGAAGTTCGGCTAACCTCTCAACCGTATCGAGAACGATTTTTTTAACATACGGAATTTTATGTTTTTGAGTTCGGGTCGTCAAGGCGATGGCGCAATTGCCCCGGGTTTTGTAAGGCCATCCCGGGTTAAGTCTGATAAGCTTTGGGAATCCAACAAGCTGCACACCAATTTCCTTAAGCTTGTCTGCGATAACCGCCCCTACGTAAGTTGTACACATCCCCTCTTTCGAATCGGTGTCGTCAATACCGACGCGAAATAACATGCTCATCACAAATAACCTTCGGTATGGATTGTTATATTATCGAGTGTACTAAACAGGATTTTGAGACACATGGCAGCTAACCCCTGGGAAGAGTTTAAAGCGGACGTGGTTGGAGCGCTTGAGAAGGCGCTCTCCAAACTGGGTTGGAGGCCTCCGAAGGAGATTAACGCAACGCTTGAGGAACCCCCCGACCCGAAGATGGGCGACCTTGCCACGACGATATGCTTCGAACTCGCGAAGACGCTCCGCAAATCGCCGATGTGGCTTGCGAGCGAGCTTGTAAAAAAAATAAAACCAGCAGGATTGATTGCTCGCGTTGAGGTCGCGGGCAGCTACGTGAACTTTTTCGTCGATATCCCCCAACTAGCCGAGCTCACGTTAGACGCGATCGAGCGGGCCGATATGAAATACGGCCACCTCCCGATCGGCAAGGGCAAGAAAGTTGTGATCGAGCACACGAGCATAAACCCAACGAAGCCCCTTCACATAGGCCACGGGCGTAACGCAATCATAGGCGATACGATGGCTCGAATCTTGCGCGCTTTGGGTTACGAGGTGGAGGTCCAGAACTACATCGACGACATGGGGCGGCAGGTTGCGGAATCCCTGCTCGCTTATCAACTCGTCAAGCGAAAGCCCCGTACAAAGTTCGACCATATGCTGGGCCTGATTTACGTCGATATGCACAAACGTCTCGAGCGGGAACCAAAACTCGAGGGGCGCGTACGGGATATCTTGGCGCAGCTTGAACGTGGTAAAGGCAAATCGGCGCAGCTGGCGAGGCGACTTTCCGAGCGTTGCTTACGCGCAAATCTTGAAACAACCGACCGACTTGGCATAAGCTACGACCTGCTCGCCTGGGAGAGCGACATCACCCGCTCGGGCATGCTGCAGGAGGCCTTGGAAAAACTTCGCGCGACACCGTATGCGGTTGAAGGCACGGGCGAACGCGCGGGAACGCTGATCCTGAAGCTGGCCGATTTTGGCATCGACGACAAGGTGCTAGTCCGCTCGGACGGCACCGCAGTTTACACCGCGCGGGACATCGCATATCAACTCTGGAAGTTCGGGCAGACGAAGGCGGGGTTGCTCTTCAAGCTTCACTCAAAGCGTCC
>DAOUSU010000053.1 GCA_030627035.1 Hadesarchaea archaeon | reverse complement strand
TCCCGATTGGCAATTTTTTTGGTCATCTCGATTATCGTTTCTTTGTTTCCCCAAGAAAAGTCCAGTCCATCCGTGTCCTTCGCATCTACTATTCCTTTCTCCCAGAGTTCCATGATAAAGGCAATAACTGCACCGGTCGAAATGGTATCTAAACCATATTGAGCGCAAAGCCAATTCACGTGCAGAATCGATTCCAAATCCGCATTCCAACACCTGGCTCCAAACGAGTCAATCGTTTCGTATTCGGGGTGCTCTCCACACAATCCAGCGTACGGACCAGTTCTGATTGTCAAGAAATTTTTACATGCGAATGGACAAGCGTAACAAGCCCTATCCCTGATTTTGTACTTTTTGACGATGGAATCGCCAGAAATTTTTTTTGTCCCCGGAAAAACCCCGGTTTGAAAGTTTTTAGTCGGGAACCTGCCTATTTCATTCATGGCTTCAACAAGCGATGTCGTCCCGTATTTCTTTTCGGTGGGCGTGAACGGGTCCTCTTCGAACTTTTGAATCATCTCTTTTCGAAGTTGGAGAAACCCCTCCGGATCAGAAACACTAATAGACTTTGAACCGTTCACCGCAATTGCTTTTAGGTTCTTTGAACCCATGACCGCGCCAATTCCAGTCCTCCCCCAAGCTCGATAGCGACTATTGATAATGCACGCAAACTTAACCAGTTTTTCTCCAGCTGGGCCAATGCTGGCTATCTGAACGCTTTCGTCTTTTAAATCCTCCTTGATGATCTTTTCCGTTTCCCAAGTTGTCTTTCCTTTAAGGTGAGTTGCATTGCAAAGCTTCACACAATCATCATCGATCCAAAGGTAAGTCAATTCTTTTGCTCTTCCTTGGATGATTAAAGCATCATAGCTGGCAAACTTAAGTTTAGGACCAAAATGGCCTCCTGCATTTGATTCTCCCCAAATTCCTGTTAACGGAGACTTTGAAGCCACATTAACTCTTCCGCTTGAGGGCCATAATGTCCCCATGAGGGGTCCAGTCGCGATGACTATCCTGTTTTCGGGCCCCAATGGATCCGTTTCGGGTCCGGTTTCATCGTATAAAATCTTCACGCAGAAGCCTGTGCCTCCGATATAATCTTTCATCAAATTTTTGGCCAGTGGAGTCTTAACCGCTTTTTTCTTGGCAAGATCCACCCTGAGCAATTTACCCGCATACCCTCCTAATTGAGCCATTTAATCCACCTATTTCAGATAGGATTTAATTAAACTATTTTATCCTAACTTTTATACTTATCCGATAAATTTTTATTGGAATCCCATAAAACTAAACTGATTTGGAGGAGAAATTTTGGCGCAAAAAGTGCTAGTTGTGAGGCCCGAAAAGTGCACCGGATGCAAGATTTGCGAGTTGGCTTGTTCATTTGAGAAGGAAAAAAAATCAAATCCAGCGAAGTCCAGGATAACCGCGATAACGTGGGACGAGGAGGGGATAACCCTCCCGATGGTATGCTTGCAGTGTGAGGATCCTGTTTGCGTCAACGCCTGCCCAACTGCGGCCCTGAACAAGGATCCGGAAACCGGAGTGGTGGAGCTCGACGAGGATAGGTGCATAGGCTGCAGGGCCTGCATGATAGCATGTCCGCTTGGAGGGATAACCATGGACATGGACAAAAAAATCGCGATGAAGTGCGACCTTTGCGGGGGAGAGCCCAAGTGCGTCGAGCTGTGTCCTACCGGGGCGCTGGAATATGCCACCCCAACGAGGTCTACGCTGGCATTGAGAAGGGAAGCGGCCACGAAACTCTCCGAGATACTCCGAAAGGTGTCAGGTGGCTAAGCCCGTGTATGGCTGGGTTGGAAATTTTCTAAGAATTGATTTGACCAAGAAAAAGATTAAAAAGGAGCCGATACCCAAGGAGTGGCTTAGGCCCTATCTTGGGGGTTCAGGCTTCGGCGCCAGACTCCTATGGAACGAGCTCAAGCCCGGGATAGATCCGCTTGGACCGGACAACAAGTTGCTGTTCTTGACAGGCCCATACGTTACACTTCCTTGCGGAGGCAATTCTCTTGGTTGAACGCAAAATCGTGGTTATTGGGGGAGGTGTTGGAGGGCTAGCGTCCGCCGCAAAGGCCATCGAAACGGATCCAGATACCAAGATAACGATATTGTCAGAAGAAAAATATCCACCCTACCGCAGGCCCTCGTTACCCCACGTCATCAAAGGAAATATCTCTTCCTGCGATCAAATCGCCATTTATCGTCGGTTATTGAGGTCCAAAATGGTACGCCTGCTACGGGAAACTAGGGCTTACGGCATCGCCTCCAATGAAGGAAAAGTTAAAATAAAAAATTTAAAAACGGGCGCGAAAAAAACCCTGCGTTACGATAGTTTAATCATAGCCACCGGAGGATCGGCGCCGAGACCTCAAGTGAGCGGGGCCAAGTTAAAAAATGTATACGCCTTCCGAACGTTTGACGATGCTGTTAATTTGTCCAAGATCGCCAAGGTGGGTGGTAAGGCGGTCGTCGTCGGGGCGGGTTTCATCGGGCTCTCCATCGCAGAGGCGCTTGCTAAAAGGGGTGCTGATGTCACCCTCGTCGTTCGTTCACGGATACTTCGCAGATCGGTCGAGCCGGATTTTTCATCGGATCTTAAAAAGAGGATCGAGGATTGCGGCGTGCATGTAATAACGGGGGGCGTCGTCGAAAGAATAGGTGGATCCAGAAAGGTTGAGTACGTTAAAGTGGTTGGGAAGAAGATAAAGACCTCGGCGGTCGTGTTCGCCCTAGGCGTTCGACCTTCTACAGAACTGGCGGATAAAGCTGGGATAAAGATAGGTGAACATGGCATCCATGTAGATAACCACATGCGTACATCCGATCATAAAGTGTATGCTGCCGGCGATTGTACAGAAACTTTGGATCTCATAACACGAAAATATCTGTACTTCCCGATCGGAAGCATAGCAGCCATTCAAGGAGCCATAGCTGGCGAAAACGCTGTGGGGGGAGATGCAAAATCCAAGGGGTTCATCAGAGCGCAAAATGAGAGGGTGTTTGGAATCGATGTAGTGAGTATTGGGCACACGCTTGATGAGGCGAAGAAATATGGCATAAGCGCGAGTTTAGTTGATCTCGATCCGCCCATAATCAAGAGATCCCTGTGGATGAGAAAATATCCAGTAAAGATCAAGGCCGTGGTCGATAAGGGGGAGAGGCTCATAGGAATTCAAGCATTGTGCAGAAAGTTTTCAATACAATACATGTTTGCTCCCTTGTGGGCACTCAGGGAAGGGAGAACATTGGATGAGCTTAGAGAAACGTGGCGCTTACCTCACGCTGCAATCACTGATTTTGTCAAAATGCGATTTTATTGAATTGAAAGGATAAGCATCTCGATAGCTTTCTTAGATACGAAGAAAATCAATACGGCAGTTTTATGGCATGCTGGGGACACACGCTAGAACAAAGACCGCAACCATAGCACTTGCTTTTATCGACCTTTGCTATTTTTTCTACCACGGCAATAGCATCATACGGGCAAGTCCCAGCGCATATCCCACATCCATTGCAAAGGTCTGGATTGATGATAGGGGGCATTCCTTCGTATATAACAACCTCTCTTTTCTTTCTCTCCTCCATTTGCTTCAGGGCCAGACAGATGAATTCATCAACCCTCTTGTAACCCTTTCTACCCATGAAAGAGGCAATTCCATTGGCTATATCCCCAAGTATCTTGGGTCCCTTTAGAATTGTGGCTGTACAAACCTCCACTGCCCTTGCTCCAGCCATCATCATCTCCACGGCATCTTCGCCAGTCATTATCCCTCCCACACCGATGATTGGGATATCGACAGCCCGAGCCAACTCTGCGACGTGATAAACTGTTAGGGGTTTTATCGGCGGGCCTGAAAGCCGTCCGGTTCCGTTCAACTTTCCAAGGATCGGCTTTCCGGTTTCAATATCGATCTTCAGGCATGGGCCGATCGTGTCCATGCAGGAAATGGCATCTGCGCCCGCTTTTTCACACTCTTTTCCAATATCCTTCAAGTCAAATGTGGTAAGAACCATCTTGGCGATCACGGGAATATCAGTAACTTCTTTCGCCACCTTGACGAAACTCGGAAGCTGTTTGACCGTGTAAGCTGTTGCAATTTCTACCATGTCCGCTCCTGCTTCTGCGACAGCTTTTGTGAGACCAGAAATTTCCTCGGGGTCATTCTTCACGCTTGAAATGCTGGCTATAACTGGAATTCCACTCTTTTTCGCTTCCGGAATCTCCTTCTTCACCCACAACTCATAATTTAGCTCAGACCACTCGACCGCGTTAAGTAGTCCACCTGAAACTTTTATAATGCAGGGACGAGCCACCCTCGCCCCTTTATAGTAGATGGTCTTTGTCACGACGGCCCCCGCCCCACATTCAGCGGCTTTTATAAGTGCTGCGCTGTTTCTGCTGGTAGGGCCTGCTGCCAAGATAACCGGGTTCTTAATCCTCACCCCGGCTATCTCCACAGATAGATCCAGCTGTGATTCGCCCAAAAATCCACCTCAGATTAATTTATTTCTCCTCCACATATCGGTAGAAGTTTCCAATGCATTCTGATAAACTTTTTCTCCGTCGATCGATAAGAGTTTCCTATCCTCCATGAGGACCCTCCCATCGACCATCACAGTCTCAACATCATTTCCCTGACCCATCATCACAATTTGATAGCATATGTTTTCCGGCGCCACCGCTGTAGGGGCTTCCAATTTTAGGATCATTAGATCAGCCTTTTTCCCCACCTCGAGAGAGCCTATCTCCCTCTCAAGCCCAAGCACTCTAGCACCGTCGATCGTTGCCATTTCTAGAACTTTATCCGCTGGTAAAACCCTCACGTCTTCGAAATGCCCTTTATGGACCAAAAACGCCGTCCTTATCGTTTCAAACATGTCAAGTAAAAGACCATCGTTGCCTAGTCCAACAAGTATCCCCTTGCCCAACATTTTTGGGATCGGCGCTATACCGACACCGCATTCCATGTTGCTCTGAGGGTTGTGCGAAACCTTTACGCCTTTCTCCTTAAGGATTTTTATTTCACTATCTGCTGTATGTACACACTGTGCCGCTAGGACATCAGAATCTAAAAATCCGATATCCCTCAGATGTTCCATAGGAAGTTTCCCATAAGTTTTCTTTGAATATTCGACCTCGTACCTGCTCTCCTCGACATGTAAATGTATCCCGCCGCCGTGCTTATTTGCCAGGCTTCGAACCTTACGCAACATCTCGGGCGGGCACGTCCAAACCGTATGAACACCGAACATGCCCCGTATCAATGTGTCAGGTTCGGCATTCCATTTTTTGATAAAATTAAGATTTTCCTGTATACCAAGCTCTCCATTTTCCCTGCTAACTCTCTCGGTGGCCTCAAATGATAATACACCGCGCATCCCAACATCCGTGAAGGCTTTTACCTCAGAATCCAAAACCCCGGGAAGGGCGTGGGGAGCTTCCATCACATCGGCGGTACAAGTCGTGCCGTTTCTGAGCATCTGAGCGCAAGATGCCTTTGCAAGTGCATATACGTCCTCTTTAGTTAATGTGTCCTCAATTAAAGGCCACCACCAATCGTAAAGGACCCCATAGAACTCAGACGGCATGGGGGCGGGCATGCCTATAGAGGTGCGTCCGTGGGTATGACAATGCGTGCAAATTAACCCGGGCATCACGATCTTTCTGGACGCATCAATTATTTTATCGGCTTTGAACTCTTTTTCAATTTCTTCGGTTTTACCAACTGCAGTTATTTTGTTACCTTCAATTGCAATTGCCCCTC
>DAOUSU010000038.1 GCA_030627035.1 Hadesarchaea archaeon | reverse complement strand
TCGGGACCATCATGGAAGCGAGGAAAATTGTGCTCCTAGCGAGCGGTGCGGGAAAGGCAGATGCGGTCGCCAAGTCCATTGAAGGGCCGATAACCGAGGGTGTACCCGCGTCGATCCTTCAGAGGCATCCTGACTGCACGTTTATCCTAGATGAAGCGGCCGCGTCCAAGCTCACGAAGTTCGCCAAATCGGTGACGGTCGAGTAGAGTAACTAAAGTCGTTCTTCTTTCATTACCGTCTTCCCATCCGGTTCTGCGTCAGTTCAGGAGTAGATAATCTTCCGATCCCCTTAAATTGGGCTTTAAACTTGTAACGGAGCCTTTAGAAGCTTTTTCCATTTTTCAAACCCCATTGCAGGTGAACTCCGCTATACCGGCTTTAAATTCAAAATAAAGCATTTTTAGAGCATTTTAAATACCATTACCCTAAATTTGGTGCAGACCCCCCGCCCAACTTTCGTTGGTGCTTGATCATGCCATGCACATGAAGGCCTCTGCGGCTATTCATGTACCATTAAGCAACCGCCCCATGCTTAACCCACTACCCGATCAACCCGTTTTTAAAGAGCTCATCCCTGAATGTGAGCAGGACCTCCCGAACACTATCCTCGTCGGGAGCATGAACCTCGATGTAGTTCGAGGGGAAGAGAAGAAGATAAGTCCCCCTCCTGATCTCGAATTTTATTATCTCCTTGTTCGACGCCTTTATCTTACGGGAGCGCGGGATCTTCAGGACATCCTCGAAGTTGATTTTCGAGCGGAGGGCCGTGGCGCTTCTGACCGACATGAGCTTGGGCATGTCAAAAATGTTATAGAGACGTGGCATCTTGCTTATGCGCGGTTCGCCCTCGTTCAATCGGACCCCTAATCCTTTTTTCCGGGTTCGATTTAACTTTGTTGTTTTTTAAATTCTCTTTGCGGCAAGCCTTATATCAACATCTCGAACGGTTCTTCGTCCGGCGTGCTCCGCAAGCTTTGCCGCCTCACTTGCGATGGCGAGGGCTCGCTCCTCGAGGACCTCAGCCAACGCGGTGGCGGCACTTTCGCTCACCCGCTTGGCACCGGATTTCCGGATGATACGATCTATTGCAGCGACAGGCAATTCAACCATTTATTCGCCTCCCCAACTGTTTCAAGCCCATATAGGGCAAGTTTTTACTTTCTTCAGGCGATATTTAAACCTTTCCAAGAATGGGGCTTTTTAATGACGTGTTTGGCTTAATTAAATTGATTGACGGCTCTAGCGGGCCAAAGTGGTCTTTTTCCTCGATTTTTGCGAGAGCGCTGAGCTTGGATATCGTTACGGCCTCGGCAAAAATTTAAGTAAGCGATGCATAGTGGGCAGAGGTGATCGTTTGCCGTGCACGATCGTGGCGGGTGGATTTTGGGGAGATGAGGGCAAGGGCAAGATAATGGCCTACCTCTCGCTGCACGATAAACCGAAGGTGATCGCGCGCGCGGGCGTTGGTCCAAACGCGGGGCACACGGTTCATTTTAAGGGAAAAAAATTCGGCCTGCGCCAAATTCCATGTGGTTTCGTCTACGATGGGGCGCGCATGTTGATCGGTCCGGGGGTGCTGATCAATCCTGAGGTGTTGTTAAAAGAAGTCTCCGAAACCGGCGTCGGTGACCGTCTCGGCGTGGACCGAAGATGTGCTATCATTGAGCGACGGCACATCGAGGAGGACCGCACCTCGGCCCACCTTAAGGAGAAGATCGGGACAACTGGCACCGGCTGTGGCCCCGCAAATGTTGCTCGGGTAAATCGAACTGCGAAGTTGGCTGGGGAGGCCCCTGAGCTCAAACCATTCCTCGCTGACGTCCCTCTGGAGGTAGATGAGGCGTTGCGACGGGGGGATCTCGTGTTCATCGAGGGATCGCAGGGGTTCGGCCTCTCCCTCATCCACGGCACCTACCCCTACGTGACGAGCAAGGATACGAGCGCCAGCACTTTGGCTGCGGATGTTGGGGTGGGGCCGACAAAAATTGACGATGTTCTTCTAGTTTTCAAGGCATATGTTAGCCGCGTTGGGGGCGGCCCGTTCCCAACCGAGATGCCCCCCGAGGAGGCTCAGAAGCTCGGGATTATCGAGTACGGAACTGTCACCGGGAGGCGGAGGCGGATAGGCTCCTTCGACTTCGAGCTGGCGAAGCGCTCGGCGATGATCAACGGCGCGACGCAGGTGGCGCTGACCTGTCTGGACAGGCTCTTCAAGGAAGCATCGGGGGCAAGCAGTTGGGGGCAGCTCCCTCGCAAGGCACAAGCGTTTGTGGAGCGAGTCGAAAGAGAGCTTGGCGTGCCCGTGACGATTATCTCTACCGGCATCGAGTTCGCGCATATAATTGATCTGCGCGCCGAGAAGTTGTGAGGATTGCCCTTGAGACGGCTGGTGATCGCGGTCAGCGGCACGCCGGGCACCGGAAAGACGCGTTTTGCTGGGTTGCTGGCGAGAAAATTGGGTGCGGAGTTAATAGACCTGAATGGGCTCATCCTAAAGAAAAAGTGCTACCGGCTAGACATCGATGGCACTCGCATAGCTAACCTGCGGAGAATGCGGGCGGAGTTCGCTCGGATTGTAAAAAACTCGCGTAAACCGATCGTCGTGGAGGGGTTGCTGGCCCACCTCTTACAGGCAAGGCATCTTACACATGTGGTCGTTCTGCGTGCAAGGCCCAAAATTCTAGAGCGACGTTTGAGGGCCCGTAAATATTCGGCTCAGAAGCTCCGCGATAACCTCGAAGCTGAGGCCCTGGGCATAATCCTGTGGGAGGCCGTTCATGCTCACGGCATGAATAAAGTTTACGAGATCGACATGACCAAGCGAAAAGCGCAAGCCGCGGTGAGGCTATTTTTGGACGCGTTGGCCGGCAAAGTTTCGTTAAGGCCCGGAAAAATAGATTGGCTTGAGGACTTCTTTTGAAGATTTTTGAACTGATTGATTGAGGAAGTTTTTTTAACAAGCGATGATCGATATATGACGATTGTATGAGCGGCACGGCACGAACTGCATTGCTGATGGGCTTGCTAACCGGGCTCTTGCTGCTAATCGGGTTTGCGGTTGGTTATCTCACCGGTCTTAATGTGGTTTTCACCCTCGGCATCGCGCTCTTCGTGGCCGTCCTGATGAACGCCTTCACCTATTGGTATGCGGACCGTTGGGTGCTGCGCATGTATAGGGCAAGGGTGGTCAGCGAGGCTGAAGAGCCAGAGTTACACAGGATGGTGGAACGTCTTGCCATGAATGCCCAACTGCCAAAACCAAAAGTGGCGATCGCCCCTATTGACGTGCCGAACGCCTTCGCGACCGGGCGCTCCCCCTCTCACTCGGTTGTCGCAGTGACGCGTGGGGCGATGAAGACGTTGGACAATGAACAGCTTGAGGGCGTGCTCGGACACGAAATAGCCCACATCAAGAACCGCGACATGTTGGTCAACACCATGGCTGCGATCATCGGGGCGGTCATCACATATGTAATGTACTTTTCGTTCTTCACTGGCGGACGCAGGGACAGCAGCGGGGGTGGGGGCATCCTAGCGCTCTTGGCGATAGTCATGATCCCCTTTTGTGCGATGTTGGTTAGGCTTTCGATCTCCCGTACACGTGAATACGGCGCAGATCACGATGGCGCCCGGATCTCGCGCAAACCACTTGCACTCGCAAGTGCCCTGCGAACTCTTGAATCCGCGGCCAGAAGCGTGCCCCTCCGAGGGGGAAATCCATCCACCTTCCACATGTTCATCGTGAATCCATTCAAGAAGGGACTCTTCTCGACCCATCCACCGACCGAGAAGCGAATCCGACGGCTCGAGGAGCTAGCCAAGACTGGGAATTTCTAAAACCCAAACAGGGCTTCCCCCCAGAAGCGAAGGATGACCTCAAAAATGATGATGGCTATCGTGAAGTATACCACACTTTTGGGCGAGATCTTTACGCCGTGACCCTCCTCCTTGAAATACCTTATCAGGCCGGCCCCGGTTGCGGGCATTCTCTCTTCCCGTCTGCGCATCTCGTCACCAATTTTTTCTAAGCGTACACCAGTTTAAACCTTTTCTCCGAATGGTTGGATTTTAATCACCTGAACGCGTAGTTATGTTGATCGCAATGGTAAAATACGTCCCAGATGCAAGCGTCATCACCAACGGTTTCCTCACGCGGCTGGTTGAAGGCGAGCTAGCTGGCAGCGAGATCATCGTGGCAAATGCGGTTGTCTCCCAGTTTGAACATCAGGCCAAGCTGGGCAAGGACTTGGGCCTGAGCGGGCTCGCGGAACTCCGGCACATTCAGGAATTGGCCGGGGGAGGGAAGGTAAAACTTAGCTTCGCGGGGGAACGTCCAAGCGTCGAACAAATATCGGGTGGGGATTTCGGGGCCATCGATGATAGGGTTCGAGAGATAACTCGGGCTCAGGGTGCCACGCTTCTCACAAGTGATGCCGTGATGGCCGAGGTTGCGCGAATTGAGGGATTGGAGACTAGATACTTCAAGCCTTCGCGCGTGAAGGAGAAACCGAAGCTCCTACGTTACTTCGATCAGAACACGATGTCGGTACACCTGAAGGCCCGGGTGCGCCCAATGGCCAAGGTAGGCCGCCCCGGCAGGTTCAAAGTTCAAGTCCTGGATGAGAAACCCCTCGAGGAGGCGGAGCTTCGCGAGATAGCGCGTGAGATCCTCGAGTTTGCCACACGAGACCCTGATGGCTTCATCGAGTTCGAGCGTGAGGGCGCTAGCATGATACAGTTCCGCGAATACCGCATCGCGATCACTCGCCCCCCGTTTAGCGATGGCTTCGAGATCACCGCCGTTAGACCGATTGTTTGGGTGCGACTGGAGGATTACCGGTTGTCGGAAAAGCTGAAGGAGCGCTTGCGGGAACGCGCAGAAGGGGTGCTCATCGCCGGTCCACCCGGTGCAGGCAAGACAACCTTTGCACAGGCGTTAGCGGAGTTCTATTGCTCGCAGGGGAGGATAGTCAAGACGATGGAGTCCCCTCGCGACCTCCAAGTGAGCGATGAGATCACACAATATACCGCCCTCGAGGGAGACATGACAAAAACCGCGGACCTGCTTCTTCTCGTGCGCCCGGATTACACAATTTACGACGAGCTGCGAAAGACAAGCGATTTTCAGATATTTGCGGACATGCGATTTGCAGGTGTGGGAATGGTGGGTGTGGTTCATTCGACACGAGCGATCGACGCTGTGCAAAGATTGATCGGGCGGGTGGAACTCGGAATGATTCCGATGGTTGTCGATACAGTTGTATTTATCAAAGATGGGGAGATCCGCGAGGTTTACTCCCTCAAGTCAACGGTCAAGGTTCCGTACGGCATGAGGGAAGCGGATCTAGCAAGGCCGTTGATTGAAGTCTTGGATTTCGAAACGGGAGAGCCGCATTATGAGATATATACGTTTGGTGAGCAGGTTGTCGTTTCGAATCTTAGGCGGCAGGTGAGCAGGAGATTCCGCGGTAGCCCAAGGCGGAGATGGCGGTAACCGCAACTCGTCAGTCGTTACCTCGTGGGATGCATGAATCGATGTTGGAGGGCAACGACCTCTGTGCTGTTCTTGGCACTGGCATAAGCTTCAAGCAACTCGTGATTCAACTCGAGAAATGTGGGGCCCCACTTGAATGTACCTAGGATCTCGCGTGCCCGGTTTTTATCCCCCAAGATAAATAGGGCCCCCGCGAGCGCCTCAGCTGTGCTCAAAGTGGTCGGGCGCCCATAGTAAGTCGGATTAGCGGCGACTAGATAGGGGAGACATCTGGGCGACATTTGTTTTCGGATGCGGGCAGCCCATCTGATGCGCTTCCAAGAGCAGTCGAGCGCCGCCAGCCCATATTTGTCCGCAATTTTGACATCCTCCTTCGAGAGGGCTTTTTCCGCGAATGGATCGAGCAAGATTGCGCCCCTCGGTAATTCACTGGGGTGAAAGACCATTTGGATCTTCCCAAATCGGTGCAAGCGGGTTGTCGTGCATTTTTTGGGATCACATTCGCGCGCGTTATACACGATTAGCCGCATACGATCGGTTACTATTGTATTTTGAACCTTTAATTTTGGATGTTTTAGAATGTCACAGCCATGTTATGCGTCTTTCATCGAGCGTTTTTATAGCGGCATCTGTCGGTTTGATGCCCTTACGCAGATTTCTGACACACACTCGGCATGATTACGGTGTTCTAGGGCACGCTAACCTTTTAAGTTACGATTAAACAAAACAGTTGGGCATCTAATGGCTAAGCAAGTGCTGTCAAATGCTGTCATCCTTGAGGGCAAAGAGCTCGAGGTCACGCGCGGATACATGGTCATCCGAGATGGAGTCATCGAAAAAATTAGCGAGGGAACACCGCCGAAACGAGGCACAGATATGAAGCGCGGGTTCATTCTGCCTCCTTTTGTAAACGCACATACCCATGTGGCCGATTCCGTTGCTAAAGAGGTATACTTGGGGCTGACGCAATCCCAGGTGGTCGGTCCAGGCGGGGCGAAATTCCGTGCTTTGAGCTCACATCCTCGTAGTGAGTTGCTTTCATCGATCCGCACGACGCTTCGGGATATGTGTCGGACTGGTACGCTTGCACATTGCGACTTCAGGGAGGGCGGAGCGGAGGGAGTCGAGGTTCTCCGGAAGGCGTCGCACAAAGCGATAGAATCAATTATAATGGGGCGCCCGTCCATGATCGAAGAGCTAGATACTGTTTTAACAAAATCGGATGGAGTTGGTCTGCACTCGCTTAATTCCTTCGATGACGAGGGGCTTGAACTGATCGCCAAGCGAACTAGGCAGGCAAAGAAACTTTTCTCGTTTCACGTTGCCGAGTTAGCCTCTGCCCAAGGTGAGATTGGACGGGCGCTTGAACTTCGCCTTTCTTTTATTGTTCACGCAACTCACGCGGACGAGGGAGATTTTGTGTCGGTACAAAAGAACAACATTCCAGTTGTATTTTGCCCACGGGCGAATAGTTTGCTAGGCGTCGGCGTGCCCCCCATCCACCTAGCTCTCGCAACCAACGCTCGTTTTTGTTTTGGAACGGATAACGCGACGGTATGCCGGCCGAACATGTTTGAGGAACTCTCATTCGCTTGGGCGTGTCTGCGCCGTGCAAATTCGGCGGCGGGAGGTGAGGAAGCGCGCAAGCTCCTGCGTGCGGCCACGATCGAGCCACTGAGGATTTTCAATTTACCTTGGGGCCCAATTGAAGAGGGGGGAAAAGCAACGTTCACGATCCTCGCACGGGGCAACAACCTCGTTAATCTTACTGATATACATGCAGGTTTGGTCAATCGTGCTCAGGCCGACAACATCAGGGCAATTTATCGAGATGGGAAAATAATTTAAGCTAGCACGCCAAGAAAAAATCGGTGTTTTGAGAGTTAACTGACGTAGCGTATGGAAGATGAGAGAACATGCAAGTAAAAGATGTGATGACCAAAGGGGTCAAGTGGGTGGAGGTGCCAGGTACCCGCGCCGAGGCCCTCGATCTCTTGCGGAAAATTGGCGCAAGTGCGGTTCCCGTGGTAAAGCGGGAGACCGATGAGCTCGTTGGGATGGTGACCCTACGCAAGTTATTCGAAAACCCATCCGAGGAACAACTCGCGATGCTCGTCGATCGGGATACTCCAACAGTTTCCCCGAGCGACAAGATCGAGGACGCCGCGGGTCGCCTTCTCAAATCCCGCATCAGAAGATTGCCAGTGCTTGAGGAGAAGAAACTCGTTGGCATCCTCACGGTTAGGGACATCGTCTATCGGGCCATCGCGGAGATGAACATAGAGGAACCGGCTTCGAATTATATGCGTCCTCACGTTATCGCGATTTGGGATGGAACCCCACTAAGGACCGCAGTGGAGATAATGGCCCTTTCCGGATTTCGAGCGCTACCGGTGATCAACGAGAAGGGCGACCTCGTCGGGATCATCGACGACTCGGACATAGTCAACGTAAGCTCTATCGAAACCGAATCCAAGATGAGCCAGATGGCGGGGCGAAGCGAGGGCGACAAATGGACTTGGGACAGCGAGGATCGAATCTACATCACCAAGCGCGAGCTGAAGGTCCCTGAAAAGCTCGTGAGGGACATCATGACGAAGGAGCTTATGACGATCACCCGCAAGACGCCCGTCAGCAGGGCCGCGCAGCTCATGCGGCAACATCGCATAGAGCAGACTCCGGTTCTGTCGGCGGATAGCAATCTGGAAGGTATCGTGCGGGACGTTGACCTCTTGCGTTCCTTGGCGGCGTAGAAGCACTATTTTTTAGGCTTTGAAAGAGGTTAGAATTGCGGTGGGGGAATGCGACAAATACATGAAGAGGTTATGGAGCTTGCTCGCCGGCGGGGATTTCTTTGGCCCTCCTTTGAGATCTATGGGGGTGTCGGCGGCTTCTACGATTTCGGGCCGCTTGGAGCGCTTTTGAAGAACAAGATCATCCAAAAGTGGCGAGAGTACTATGTCGTTCGTGAAGGGTTCTCCGAAATAGATTCCCCAAGCATAACGCCCGAGGAGGTCTTGAAGGCAAGTGGGCATGTCGAGCACTTCGTTGATGCTATGATCGAATGTCAGAAATGTGGTGCGGCCTTTAGAGCTACAGATGTTGTGCGCGAGGCAACGGGCAAGGACATAGAGGGCATGCCAAGAGGCGAGATGGAACGATTCATAAAAACCCGCGGGATTCGTTGTCCCGATTGCGGCGGCGGGCTTGGGAAAATTTTTGACTTCAATGCGATGTTTCGGACGGCGATTGGACCTGGGAGCCGGCGCGTGGGATACCTCAGGCCGGAAACAGCCCAAGGGATCTTTATCGCTTTCAAAAGACTCCAGCGTCATGCACGTGGTAAGTTGCCGTT
>DAOUSU010000102.1 GCA_030627035.1 Hadesarchaea archaeon | reverse complement strand
CACCGAAAGTAATCGAGCGGAATCGGCCTTCGGCACGCGATTCATCCCACGGCTGAAGCACGTGGGGTTTCTCGCTCGATTCCGTTCTAAAAGGGGCAGGGTACTTGGACCTTTTAACCACCCATTTTCCGACCCAGAACAGGGAAAGCAAATCGGAATACCGAGCAAAAAGAGGAGATAAAAGTCAAAATCGAAATAAAAAAGGAAAAATTTAACCTAACGTTTGTAGCTTTTTCTTATCTCCCGCAGGATTCTCCCAGATGTTTCCTTCGGATTAGCCGAGTTGTAGATCGCGCTGCCAGCTATGCAAACATCCGCTCCTGCACCGGCAACGTCTTTCGCAACTCCTTCCTTGATCCCACCCGCCACGAAAAGAGGAAACCCCCCAACGCGCTTCCGGGCCTCTGCAATCAACTGCTTCTGTTCATAAATGCCCCGTCCCTTCAGCTGCTCGCTTATCCCCCGGTGCAGGCAGAACACAACCCTCTCCTCGTTGCCTCTAAGCTCGCCAGCCAAGTCGTCGAGCGTTGCGAGGGGGTCTGGGCAGTCTATCAGATCGATGAGGATCGCCCTGTCCCTGCGCACGGCCTCGCTCAGCGCCTCAAGGATCTTGGTTCGCCCCCCTATCGCGAGCACCGCTACGACATCCGCTCCAGCCCTGAAGGCTATCCGTGCCTCGAGGTTGCCGACGTCCATGGTTTTCAGGTCAGCGACCAACAGGGCATCGGGGGTGCCCTTCCGAAGGGCTGGCAGGAGGGAATCGCAGCCATGGCGTTTGATCGCGGGAGTTCCGGCCTCGATGATCCGCGCGCCACCGGCGTAGGCCTGCTCGGCGATGTCGCAGATAGTCTCGATATCGGCGTCCAAATCGAGCGCAACCTGAAGCTGAGGAAACTTGATTCGCTCAAGCGGACTAGCCACGGCCTCAACCTTGACGGCGCGCTCGGGCTTTCGGAGCGGTGGGTAACCCGTTGGAATCCCCTTTTTATTCCACCCCCTTTCCCTGTAATAACTTTGGAGCAGTCCCCGTGGGTCGATGCCAAATCTTTTGGGCAACGCATCCTGCCTCACATCGAATCCCTCTCGGGAGTTGAAGAGCCTCTCGATGGCGTATATGCGCGAGCCAACCCCGTGTAGGTGTTCATTGCTCCACCGCAGCCCTGTGACCGCGGTTAAAATCTTGGCGATGTCGTCGAGCTCGTACTCAAGCGAGCCGAAAAGCGCCAGGCTGTGGTATTTGCACGCAATGAGGCTGTCGTAGACCGCATATGCGTCCTGCATCCGCCGCACCAGCCCCGGCTTGCCTATCTCCGCTGCTGGGTTTACGTATTCGGGGTTGCTGAGGATCTCGGGTGCGACGGTGTACGCCCGGAGGTGACAGCCCCCTCGGTTTGAGGTCGCATAAGCAAGGACGACGCCTCGAGCGCCCCGGGGATCATACGCGGGTAGTTCTAGGCCCTTCACGTGCGCCGCCTCAGATTCCTTGCCCAGCTTCCTTGCTGCCCGCGCGAGCCCACCTGAAAAAACTGATTTATTATGGGCGATGTCCTCGACCAGTTCCCTCGCCCCTTCAAAGTCCGAGATTTGACCGATGCTGCGCGCGAAGCCGAGGATGTTGCCGACCGAGATGGTGTCCAGACCCAACTCATCGCAGAGCAGGGAGAGGGGTAGGATCTCCCGCTCGTAATTATAAAAGCCGGAATTTGGCCCAAGCATCGCTATGGTCTCATATTCAGGGCCCTTGACCTCCTTGCCGCCAACCCTGACCACCCTGCCACAGCCCGTTGGACAGCCAAAACAAGCTTTTCGTTTCACCAGATATTTTTCCCTGACGGTTTCGCCCGAGAATGCATCGACATCCCCGAAATCCAAGTGCCCTCCCGAAAAGTTATCTTTGGGGAGGATGCCCGCGGCAGTTATACGATGCACGATCGCGGCCGTGCCGAATCTCGCGAGGCTTCCGTCCCTCCCCGTCACCGGGTGGGTCTCAATCGTGCGTCTGATCTTCTCCAAAATTTTCTCGTATGCACGTGGATGTGCGATCTTCACCCGTTCCTCGCCTTTGATCACGATCCCCTTCAGCCGCTTCGAACCCATGACCGCGCCCAGACCCCCTCTTCCGGCCGCACGCGTTTCGGACATGATATTCGCGATGCGCGCCAAATTCTCCCCAGCTGGGCCAATTACCGCAACTCCCGAGTTTTTGTGCAATTCCCTCAAGCGGCGCTCGGATTCCCCGGTGCCCTTGCCCCAAATTTCGCCGGCATCCTCAAGCGAAATGTGGTCGGAGTCGATCAGCAGGTACACGGAGCCCTTGGACCTCCCCTCGATGACAATTCCGTCGAGACCAGCACGCTTCAGGTGGGCGCCGAATGTGCCACCCATCGAGCAATCGAATATCGTCCCGGTTAGGGGTGACTTTGCGCTAACAGAAATCCTGCCCGCGCCGGGAAAGCCGGTTCCGGTCAGCGGGCCCGTCATGAATACAAGTTTGTTTTCTGAACCAAGGGGGTCGATGCCGGGCCTCAGTTCGTCATAGAGGATGTTCGCCGCATAGCCACGGCCGCCCAAGAAGTTGTACGCAATTTTTCCATCAAGCTTTTCCTTTTTCACATGGCCCGTCGAGAGGTTTACTCGCAGGATTTTGCCAGCATAGCCACCCAGCATTTGATGACCAAGTTACTAGAAGTGGGCTCGCTAAATAACGCTTTGTTTTGGGGAGCACGACCTTTG